>DAHWGX010000012.1 GCA_027335985.1 Nitrospirota bacterium
TCGGGCAATAGGGGGCGAGGACGGCGATCGCTCCGGAATAGTTCCCGCTCGCGATGTCGGCGTTGGCGACCTGAAGGGCCCCCAGGGCCGTTCCGGGATTGCCGGAGCCGTTGCCGAGCATGTTCCCGTTCCCGCAGGAGGCAAGCGAGAAAAAGGCCAGGATGAGGCTGATCGAAAGAAGGGATTTTCCAGAGAGTCGCAGACAGGAAGGCATCGGAGGTCCTTATGTGTGCCATTCGGCGATTGTTGTTGTTGAGGGGTCGGTTAAGCTATGATCAGCGATCAAGCCGAATGTGGGGTATATTCCCAAAATATGGTGCCAATTTCAATAATCATTTATAAATTAATCTTTTTATAGGGAGAGGACCTTGGCGGAGGACAAAGAACAAGGGGCCTATGCTCGTTCCGGCGTCTCCATCGACCGGGGCAATCGCTGGGTCGAGGCGATCAAGCCTCTGGCGGGACGGACCAACCGAAGTGGTGTGGTCTCCGGTATCGGAGGGTTCGGGGGGGTCTTCCGTCCGGATTTTGGACGGTACGAGGATCCGGTATTGGTCTCCGGGACGGACGGGGTCGGGACAAAGCTTCTGGTGGCCCGGTGGGCCCGGCGCTTTTCAGGGCTGGGGATCGACCTCGTGGCCATGTGCGCGAACGACATCGCCGTCATGGGCGCCGATCCTCTTTTCTTTCTCGATTACTTTGCCACCGGGCGCCTCGATATCGACGAGTCCCTCCCTGTGATGGAGGGAGTGGTTCAGGGATGCCTGGAATCAGAAATGGCCCTGCTGGGGGGCGAGACGGCCGAGATGCCGGGTCTGTACACCCCGGGGGACTTCGATCTGGCCGGGTTTTGCGTTGGCATCGCCGACAGGAAAAAGATCATCGACGGCTCCACGATCCGTTCCGGGGACCATGTCATAGGAGTCGCCTCTTCGGGTCTCCATTCCAACGGCTTCTCCCTGGCGCGGAAGGTGCTTCTGGAAGGGGAGAGGATCTTGCCGGGAGAGTCGCCCTCCTTTGACCCGAAGACGACCTGGGGAGAGCTTCTCACCACGCCGACCCGGATCTATGTCCGCCTCATGGAGGCCATCCGGAAGGCGCTACCGGTCGGGGCCTTCGTCCATGTGACCGGGGGAGGTCTGACGGAAAACATCCCCAGGGTTCTTCCGGAAAATGTTTCGGTCCGGATCGGCATCGGACAATGGCCCGTTCCCCCTCTTTTCTCCCATATCCGGCGGACGGGAAATATTGACCTCCCGGAAATGCTGCGGGTTTTCAACATGGGGATCGGTTTGGTCGTTATCGTCTCTCCGGAAGCATCCCCGGCACTTTCTTCTCTTCTCTCCACCCGCGGGGAAAGATTCTGGCGGCTGGGGGAGGTGGTGGAGGGGGAGAGGGAGGTTCTCTATGCCGGAGAATAGTCCCCTTCGCCTTGCGATCTTTGCCTCGGGTCGTGGGTCGAACGCCATGGCCATTCTTGACGCCATCAGGTCGGGAAAGCTGTCCAGGATCAATCCCGTTCTCCTCGTCTGCGACAGAGAAAATGCTCCGGTTCTTGAAAAGGCTCGGGGGGCGGGAATCCCTGTTCTCCAGATCCTGCCGAAGGAGTTTTCCTCGAAGGACGAGTTTGAAAGGGGCATCCTTTCCCATCTTCGGGAAAAGAAGGCGGAGGCGATTGCTCTTGCCGGTTACATGCGCCTTGTCGGACCGTCCCTGATCGAGGCCTATCCCGACAGGATTGTCAACATCCATCCCTCTCTGCTTCCAGCATTTCCAGGACTTCATGCCCAGAGGCAGGCCGTCGATTACGGGGTGCGGGTGACCGGGGTCACCGTCCATTTCGTAGACATTCAGATGGACCATGGTCCGATCATCCTCCAGAAATGTCTTTCCGTTTCTCCCGAAGACACGGAAGAGAGTCTCGTCGAGCGCCTTCTTCCTCTCGAACACGAGGCATATGTCGAGGCTCTTGAAGGTCTGTCGAGCGGCCGATTGCAAATTTCCGGAAGACGTGTTTTTTGGCGGTTGGATTGATGTCGGGCCACTGTTATGATAGTCTCTACCGACATTCTTGAGGGGGGTTAGCTCAGTTGGGAGAGCGTCAGGATCGCACCCTGAAGGTCAGGGGTTCAAATCCCCTACCCTCCACCAAATGATTTCAAAGACTTAGTGCATTGTCTGTTCCTTCCCGAGTCCTCCCTGACGAAATTCGGTTTCGACATACCTGTTGACTGTTGCCAGGGCCACATCCTTATCCTTTTACTGAAGAAACCTCTGAGATAGGACGGACCGAAGCATTCTCCCTCGAGATGAGTCTTCTGCGTCAGAAACTGAAAAAGGAAAGAAAGGGAAAGATCGAAGCCCGCGAAAAAGCCGCGGAGCTTTGGTGACGCCTCACTCAGATCCAGTCGCCCAAAACTCCTCCGGCTTCCCGGACTGTTAACCGGACCTTTTGCTTCTCCTGCCTTCACGGACAACTGCATCGAGACATTCCTGAGCTCTGCGAATCTCCGTTCTCCCCTTTCCGCTCCGAAGCCGTCCGAGAAAGTCTCGGAGAGGTGCGATTTCGCGGGAGGAGATCCGGGCCAGTGCCACCGCCGAACGCATGCCGAAAAGAACGGACCCGTCCGTCTCGGCCCGTCCGATCGCCTGTCTAAAAAGAGCGGCTGCGGATTCGGGATCACCGCCTGTGGCCAGAAGGCATTCCCCCTGGATGCGGAAGAGCTCCGGATCGAATACCCTGGCTCCTGTCTGGAGGGATTCCTCCAGACCTCTTTGAGACGATAAAATGGCCAGTTCAGGCTCCCCCGCCCGCATGGCGGTCATGGCCTCGATCAGTGTAAAGATCGGTGAAAGTCCTGGAACAATTTCACCGATAGCCTTGACCGCGCCGCGAGAAAGAGGAAGATCCTTCTTCCGGCCGCTCACATAGGCCAATGCGATCTTTCCGACCACTTCCCACTGAAGATATCCGTACTTTTCAGCCAGATCCCTCGTGCGGCGGGCAACTGCCACGGCATTTTCAGGATCTTCCAGAAGCATTTTGAGGTAACAGTCGAATGCCAGGGCATAGCCAATGGAGTTTGGATGCTCGAGCACTTCGGCTCGCCGGATGCCTCTCTCGGCCTCCCGGAGCCCCTCCTCGGGATCCCCTGCAATCGCAGTGAGCCAGCTCAGATACACGCGGGCGCCCATCTCGGGATCCTCCGCATAGGAATCCATCCCCTCCCGGGCTATCTCTCCATTCATATTCCTGGACCATTCGAGAGCGTGGCGAAGTTGCGTTTGGGCATATTCCAGCTCTCCAGTCCAGAAACACGTGCCTCCCAGGGCATAAGCCGCCCGGAGGCAATATTCCTGGCTACCCTCTGTTCGCGCACTGGAGAGAAGCTCCTCTCCGATCGGACGGGCAGCTGCCGGACCGATTCGGGTGAAGGATGAAGTCCATAGACCAAAAAGGACAGGAAAGGGCAAGGAGGTTCCCGGAGCCTTTCGGGCGAGTTCCGATGCGCGGTCATAGATAGCTGCAACCGTCTCCGATCCATGACCCCGAAGAGAAACGGCAAGAGGACCGGCGTCGAGAAGCAAGGCAAGTTCATCCTTCCCGGCAAACTGCTCCGGGTGGGAGCGAACGATCGATAGCGCGGATTCTATGTGGGCCAGGGCATCGGCGTAGGCACCGTTCCCGGCCGCGAGGGAGGCGGCTTTCCGGAGAGCCGGTACGGCCTCCGAAAACCGCTCGGCTCTTGTCAGTTGAAACGCCAGATCTTCGGGAGGAATGTTCGGGTGCACGACGGAAAGCCCGTCGGCGATCCGGCCGTGGAGCGAGCGGAGGGCCGGCAAGGAGAGCGAGGACAGGACAGCCTCCCGCAGAAGGGCATGATGAAAGGCATAGCGGGGAGGATCGTCGTCCTTACGGTCAAGGAGACCCTCTCGGCAGAGATCGGCAAGATCTTCATCGAGATGCTCGGGGGAAGGCGCGAAGATCCTGAGGGTCTCGTGGTTAAAAACAAGACCCAGGGCGGCTGCCGGACGAAGAAGCTGCCTGAGGTGCTTGGGAAGGGCATCGATCCGGGAGGTCAGGAGGGCTCCCAGAGTGGGCGGAACGGGAAGGGCTTCGTCCCGGACAAGAAAGGCAAGTTCCCGAAGGTATAGGGGAATCCCCTGACCCAGATCGAGGATCCGGCGGAGGTCTGCGAGAGGAATGTTCCGTCCGGATGTCTGGGAGACCATGAGACGCCCCTCGGCTCTATCCAGGGGAGCCAGGGAGAGAGCGACATCCGGCGAAGGAAGCGACAAGGTCTCGAGGGACCGCTTCTCCCGGCAGGAGAGGATCATCATTATGGGAAGAGCCCCCAGTTTTTCGAGGGACTTTTCCACAAGGGAGAGGGTCGCGTGGTCTGCCCAATGGACATCCTCCAGAACAAGGAGGAGAGGGGCCGTCCGGGTCAGCCCGGAGAGGATGGAGAGCAGAAAATGTTCGATGGTGTCCCCGAGCTTGTCCGGAGAGAGGAGGCGGAGAGCCTCGGAAAGCATCTCCTGTTCTTTCAGAAGGTGGCGGAGAATAGGAAAATCATCGGAGACCGATCGACCCATCTCGAGCAGGTAGCGCTCCATGCGATAGGCGCGCTCTTCTCCGGAAAGTCCGGGTTCGTCGAGGGCGATGTGTTTTCTGAGAAAGCGCACGATCGGAGACCAGGGCGTTCCCTGATGTTCGGGAAGGCAGAAATATTCCCAAAGGACATGGGCATCCGAGGAATCGGACACCTCCCGGACAAACTCTGAAATTAGAGCCGACTTTCCGATGCCGGCCTCCCCCTCGATCCAGACCGTTTTTCGCATTCCACGGCAGGTGTCCTTCCAGTAACGCCGCAGGAGATCAAGCTCGGACTCTCGACCGACGATTTTTCCGGAATTTTTTTCTCTGCTCCCTGGAGTTTCCAGCTCTTCAGTCAGGCACACCAGAGGGCCGCCCTTTCCTTTGGACAGAGGGACGAGACGAAAGTGTTTTTTCCAGAAATCGGATGAAGATTCCGGGAGAACGATGATCCTGGGGGGGGCCGACATCGTTGCCTCTCTGGCAATCCAGGAAAGCCGTCCTCCTGGATCGGGAATTCCCCGTCGCCGGTCGCAGGACGTCATCCCGGAATGGAGTCCTATGGAAAACGAAAGTCCTGACATCTTCTTGGTGAGGGCTAGGATCTCCCGCGCGCAATGCGCTGCATGGCGGGGATCCTCCTCCCGGGATCGGGGATAGCCGTAGTAGGCAATGAGAGCATCCGGAGGAGACGGAACGAGAGTGCCTCCATGGAAACGAACCGCTTCCTCGACCGACTGGCGGACCGGCTCCACCCGTTCCAGGATTTCGTCATCGGAGAGCTTCACGTCGAACGAGAAGCGGAGATAAAGAACGGTCAGGGGACGCCGCTCGACCGGACTTTCTTCTTTTCCTAGAAGAGATGTGCCGGGCGATCCCTGAAAAAGGACAGGAAGGAGATTCAGTCGTTTTCGATCGAGCATGCTCTGCATGGCCTGGGTCCATTCACGGAACGAGGGTATTTCTGGAAGGAGGGCCCCTTCAAGAAAGGGGCGGGAGAGAATCTCCAGCCGTTTGACATGCTCCTCATGGCTGGTATCGCCATCGCCATGGGGAGCGTGAGACGCATCGCCGGATTTCTCAGGATACAGGATGCTCCGGAGATCCACGGCGGCAGACGGAAGGTTCCAGAACAGGGTCTGCCGCGTTTTTCCCGGAAAGCCGGCAATCCCGATTCTTTTCGAGAGCTCGGAGAGTGCGGTCGAAAGACTTGCCTTCGCCTGATTCTTCGGGGTATCCGGCCAGAGGATATCACAGATGGCATCGCGGGTTAGAGTGCCGGAAGTTGCTGCTAGAATAATGAGCAAGAGAAAAGGCTTGTCGGGTCTTGAAAGGTAAATCTTTCCCTGTGCCGTTTGGAGAAAGGGAGGGCCTATAAGTTGAAGCCGAATCTCCTTCGGTGGGCTTTCTCCCACGGATAACTCCTGCTGAAAAGAGCACTCCCCTTCATGTCTGGGGGAATCCTCTTTTTCCCATCCGCCGTCCCCCAAGCCGACAGGATACATACTAGAACAAAAAAAGTATTTTTGGTAGGCAACCAGAGGCAAGATTGAGAGAAATATCTATTTACATTGATGATAATTTAATAAAGTAGCACAAATTAATTTCATAATTTATAATTAAAAAAATTTATCGATATTTACGGTCATGATCATTGAAACGACACCGTGTTCCCCTCATGGTGGCGGCGATCAGAATGCCCCGATGAAGACACGGCCATTGGTTCGATCGAAGTTCTTCATGCTGGATCTGGCGACTCATGGATGGCCTCCACCGGATTCCCAGGAGGGGGCCCAAGGCGTGAAAACATGGGGGGGAATCACTCCATGGCGCGTACAGGGACTGATAGTCCAGGTTTCAGAAGTAGGGGCCGCCCTCAGTCTGGAGAATCTGGCCATGGAAAAGAGGGTTTCTTGAGAGAATCAGCCAGGCGGCAAAATCGGCGATTTCATCGGCTGTGGCGAGACGCCCCCGGGAGGTGCGACCGGCGACGCGTTCCACCATCTCCGGAGTCATATGAGGAGTCGATCGGCCTGGCGAAATCAGGGATTCGATGGCTGTCACCAGAATCCCCCCGCGGTTCCGGCTCCATTCCCCGAAAAGCCCCTGTAGGCTGCCGACCCAGAGGCGAGCGGCAAGATAGCCGTCTGCCCTGTGGCGGGAGAGGGAGGGAGTAAAAAACAGGAGGACGCTCCCCGCCGCAAGACGGGGGCGGAGATTTTCGAGAAGGCTGATCAGGGCGGGAAAATGGGAGAGGATTTCAGAATCGTTCCCGGAGGCGCTGACTTTTCTAGGAAAGGGGGGATGGGCGAAAAGGGAGATGCTGGCGAGAGGAGCCGGGCCCAGGGTTTGGTCGAGGGCGGCTTGTCCCGATTCGGGAGCCGAGAGGTTCCAGGGAATCGTCGCCCAGAGAGAGGATTCGGGCGGGGGGGACTGGTGGGTTGTGACGAGGACCCTGTCTCCATGTTCAGCCAGCTTTTTGGCCAGTGAATGCCCCGTCTCCCCACCTGATCCGACAAGGAGATGTGTTTCCATCAGGGAATGGAGACCGACGACCAGTCCTTGGGAAAGGTCGTGAGATTTTCGGCTCCCGACAAGGTGATGTAGAGCATGTCCTCGATTCGGACACCTCCGGAAAGGCGGGGGTAATAGAGACCAGGCTCGACCGTGATGACATGGCCGGGGAGCAGCGGAACGCCCGTTTTTCCCACCCGGGGGGCCTCGTGGATCTCAAGTCCGACACCATGCCCCGTCCCATGGAAGAACCCCTCCATTCTCCCGTCGACCTCGCCGGTTTTGTATCCCAGTTCGGCGAAGCGGTCCTCGACCGCCTGATGAAGAAGTGATGAGTCGACTCCCGGTGCAGCCTTTGCGATGGCCCGCTCCTGAGCCGAGAGAACGGCCTCGTACAGCTCCCGATGCCGGGAGGCTACCTCACCCTTGAAAAGGGTGCGGGTCATGTCGGCGTAGTAGCGGGTCTCCTCCGAAAAGGGAAAGATGTCGAAAACGATGGGAAGGTGAGCCGGGAGAGGACCGGATCCCTCGTTGTGGGGGTCGCAACCCTGCACACCGCCGGCAACGATCGTGTGCTGGCCGATGAGATTATGGGCCAGAAGCTCCTGTTTCAGGAGAAATTTGACCTTTTCGGAGGTGAGTCGGGTTCCTTCGGAAAAGATCCACCCGTCGAGGATCGTCGCTTTTTTCAAAACCTCAACAACCGTCCAGAGGGCCTTTTCAACTCCCTCCTGAACCTTCCGTATCTGATCCGCCTCACTCCGGGTTTTCAGGGCTCGGGAGGGAGTGAAGGCCCCCTCGGCGGGGGAGACGGAAAAACCTTCTGAAGCTAAGATCTTTGCCAGGCCGAATGGAAAGTCGTAAGGGACGGTGATAGAGGAGACGCCGCGGCTTTTGAGAAAAAGGGTTGCGATGCCGGCAGTTCCCCGTTTGCCATCCTTTTTGGCCTGCTCCTCCCATTCCGAGGTGGACAGGATGTGTGTGGCCCTTCCTTCCTTGCGGGCCCGGTCACGCTCGAGGTCCGAGAGGAGCATGAAGCTCTCGTCGCCGATCTCGACGTAAATGTACGGATCGGGTGTCAAGAATCCCGTCCGGTAGTAAAGATCGGGACTTTGCTCTCCCGCGGCAATGATCAGTCTGGCCGAGGATTCCACAGGAATCCCGTCAGGCGAGCCGGCTAGCGACCAGCATTCCCTCGGAAACGGGGAGAATGGTCGTGAGGAAGTTCGGATTTCCGAGAATCTTGTGGTTGAAAGCCTCTATGGAAGATGTGAGCAGCGAGTGCGAGGTCCCGACCTTCTCTGGAGGCATCATGCCGAGCGAGATGAGCATCCCTCCCGGGGCCAGTTTTTTGTCGACCGCCATCCACCAGTCGGCCAGTTTCGTGCGCTCCTGCTGGAGATCGAGAACGATGAGGTTCTGGGGGGCCTCCTGGGCCATCAGGTGATCGGGGCCGGCGCTCCTGGAAACCTTGATCCGTCCGGAAAGGCCGGCACGTTTGAGATAGTTCGAGATCAGACGGAGATTTTCGTCGCTTACAGTTCCGATGGAATGGGAGGTTGTTTCGGGAAGCGACTTGGCCAACCAGATGGTGGTCGATCCATAACCGGCCGTCCACTCGAAGACATGGTCCATCCTGGCGGTGGTGGCCAGAATGGCCATGAGAAGCCCTCCGGCCCTTCCCGGATGGAATCGGCCGTGCTGTTTCGTCAAAAGGGCGATCTCCCCCACGATGGGGTCCTTGTCAAAGGTCAGTTCTTCAAGATATTTGTTGAGCTGTTCTTCTTTGTCCATCGGAGGTCTTTCCACTCCCTTTCTTGTTTGATGACCGGGTTCAGTCCATCAGGTCGGCCACTAGGCACAAAAGCCAAGGTGAACGGCCGGCCCCGTTTGCAGGTCTCCGCTTTTTGGGAAGGCGGTTTCGGGATCGTTGTTTCCATGATCATACCACCGCCCTGCAGTAAAAAACAAAGGATTTGCAAGCCTATGTTTGCATAGGACTCAGAGGCAGGGGTATGATCGGAATGGATTGCCGGTTCGTGGATTCCGGTACCAGCATACATGCATCAATAGTTCATTTCGAGACAATATGGAGGATGGATGAAAAGTGTGACCGTAACCTATTCCGCCAAGGATAACGAAGGGCAGCTCGTGATGGCCGACAGCCAGGAAATCGCCCTGTTCAGGGTCGATGGGAAGTATCATGCCATCGAAAACCGTTGTCCTCACCGTGGAGGATACCTTTCCGACGGGGTTGTCCGGGGAGCGCAGGTTTCCTGTCCGTTGCACGGATGGGCCTTCGATATCCGGACGGGGGAGTGTGCCGCACGGCCTGGAGAAAAAGTCGGTTGTTTCGAGGTCCGGGATGCGGGAGACGAGGTGACTATCCTATATTCCTGAATTTCTTCTGGTTCGGAGATCTGAAAGCCGGAGCCGGTCCAATCCCCTCCGGCTTTTTTTATGCCCCTTTCGGTTCGGGGGCGTATCCCTGCTCCCGGACCCGGATGAAGGGGTTGTGGAGTTTCTCCCGTGCAATCGTGGTAAAGGGTCCATGACCCGAAATGAGGATTGTCTCCGGCGGAAATCCTGAAATCAGCCGATGAATGGAGTTGATCTGGACGGGAAAGGAATCGGGTGTGTCGCTTCGACCGGCCGACCCGCAGAACAGGGTGTCCCCCACGAGCAGGGCCCCGCCGATATGGTAGGCCACCGAGCCGGGCGTGTGGCCGGGCGCCGCCGTCACTGAGACCTTCCACCCCCTCTGTCCCAGCCGTTCGCATCCTTCCTCGGGAGTCAGGAGGGGGCCCGCATACTGAGCTGCCTCCGGAAGGAGAGGCCGGTCCCCATAAGATAGAAGGACGGGAATCCCCTCCTTCGAGACAGCTCCTTCAAAGCCGCCCCCATGGTCTCCATGCCCGTGGGTCAAAAGGATAGCCTCGATTTCAAGCCGCAGTCTCGAAATCGTTTCGAGAAGAAGGGGGCCACCGCCTCCCGTGTCCACGAGAAGGGCTCGCCCGGGATTCTCCGGATGTCGGACGAGCGTGCACCAGACGGCATATCCCGCGTAGTTTTCCCGGACTGGAATCAGATGGGGCGGAGGGGCCACCTCCGGAGTCGTCTCGGGATGGAGATGCAATCTTTCCATCGCCGCTCCGTCGAAGCCCAGAACCGTTCCCAGGCTCAACAGCTGGGCTTTGTCCGGCTCGACCTCCCCCGACTCCAGCCCCCTGAGAAGCTCCATCGGGATGCCGCTCGCCCCGGAAACGTCCTTCAGGGATTTTTTCCGTCCATAACGGAATTTTTTGAGAACATCGCCCGCCTGGTCTTCAAGGAACAGGTTGAGCATTGGTATCTCCTTTCTCGAAAAAATTGATGCCGATAAAGTAGACCATCATGGATTTCATCTGGAGCTCAAATTTTTTCAATGTGTGGGACTTCATGTGCTTTTCGGCCTTCCGGTAGTAATAATCGGCGAGCGAATAAACGCCCAGGGCTTCGTAGGTCACTCCCAGATCGGCATAGAGGCGCGGAGGGATGGGAAGGCCCTTTTGCTTTAGACGCCCGTATTCCGAATTCAGGAAGAAAAGGGCCAGAACGGGTTTGTTCGCCTGGAGGCTCCGGTAGGCCTTCTCTGAAGGGAGGTCATAGGGATAGAATGGCCGCTTGACCTTCAGTCGGAGAGTGCTGAAAAGATAACGGACGTGTTGGGCGATTTTTGCATAGAGATGGAGGTTGAGGGTCGTCTGGGGAATGAATGCCCTCTGGAACAGGGAAAAAGGAATTTTTTTTGAGGTGTTTCTGACAACCACCTTACGATCGAGTTCCACGTGAAAAGGAAAGGCCCTGAGAAAGAGAATATGGAGTCGTATCGTGTTGGTTCTGACGGTCATCGGAACGGTTATTGTCTGACAGGGAGGAGCCGCGCAGTTTCCGGCGATGAGCCGCCGGTCGGATACCCTGTGGGACAGAAGATGGACCATGAGAATGTCGTTTGATTTTGATAGGTGAGCCAGTTCGGGTATCGAGAGCGGGGTGAGTCCCGATCGCTCCCCGGTGGTGATTCCGACCGGATGAAGTCCAGGGACCTGCGCGAGATTCCTGAGGATGGTTCCTTCGAGGAGCCTTTGCTCCTCTGTTCCGACCGGCCAGACGAGGAGCCCGATCCTGTGGACCGGTCCAAGCTTGATGGGAGGAGCAATCCGGTCCTCCATCACTATTTCAGGGCTGGCACATCCGGTAAGGATTTCCGGAAGCAAGAGAAGGAAAACCAAAAAGGGGAGAGCGATGCGCTTCACGGGGCATGTCCCTTCGATGGCTGTGAAAGGGCCGGGGGGCGTACCAGGCGCTGGGGAGAAAGAAGAACCAGGATGTGTCCTGTGGACATAAGCTTTGAGGAGTAAAGCGTTTGAAGAATATTGCGGGAGTCTCTCTTCGAAAAGACGAAGACCTGTCGATGGAGGAATTCCTCGGGGCGAACGACCAGGGGGTGCAATCCCACCCTCCGTTCGAGCGCCTCGGTGTTCAGTCCGTCGCTCCAACCGGCCCAGCCGAAGGGAAGAACTCCGGAGGGGCGCCCTTCGTCCGGGATCATGAGAATGTGGCGTGTGTCTGAGATGAGAAGCACGTCCCGAAAGGGGTGGATCCTGTAATGGCGGGCATCGATAAGGAGTCCGGTAGGAGGAAGTCCCCGGGGCTTGAAAAAGGTTGTGTCGGAGGGAGGGGGAGAGGCGGTGGAGCGCTCCATTGCCAGAGCCAGACTGTCTCCGATATGCAACGGAAGGGGGATGATGATGCGGGCCAGCGCGATCCCTCCTCCGGCGGCCAGCGCGTGAATGTCCACGGAAAGATTCGACCGGGTAAGACCGTTGGCGATCAGGTATCTGGCGACCGTACCTCCAGACTGAAAGGTTTCCGGGGGAGCGGTCTTGCGGAGCAGAATGAATTCCCTGACAGGCAGATCCATGATTCCGTCACGGAGAAGGAGAATGGAGAGAAAAACGGCTTCGTTGCGGGCCTTCCTCATCCCATTGTTTTCAAAAAACGGGACGGTAACCTGGGAGGTGATTGTTCCCTCCTCAAAATTTGTCACCAGACTGGAGTGTGGGGTCGTTTTCTGAAGAAGAAAGGGGCGGGCGGGAAGAGTGTGGATGAGGACGGGAAGGTTGAGGTCAAAAAATTCCTTGTCGATACGTCGACTCAGACGTCTTTCGACCGTTTCTGCGGCCCCTGGTTCCTTGAAAATCCATCGGGCGGACCTTCTGGCATCATCTAGCAGGGAGCGCACATCGCTCTCGGTTTTCCCCCTCTCGAGAGCCTCGCGGATCCTCTGGATCTGGTCCCGATAATGAGAGTGTTCCTCGTTCAGAATTTCGTCCGCCAGGGAGTGTCCCGGAGACAGGAGGAAAAGCCAGAAAATTCCGGCCAGAGCTGTCATGATCAATCTTAGTGTCATCAGGGAAGGGCCAGTCCTTATGTCGGTCGAAAGGCTGTCATTGACCGCTCCGAATCTGTTACAATTCGTTCCTGTCGATTTCGTTTCGGGGCGTGGCGCAGCTTGGTAGCGCACCTGCTTTGGGAGCAGGGGGTCGCAGGTTCAAATCCTGTCGCCCCGACCATTTTCAATTCAGACTGTGGTATTTGTTGTGAAAACAATCATAACTTGTCCGTTTGGACACTTTATGCCTGTTTTGGGCACCGGACATTTTATGCCTGTTTTTCTCCGTGTTACCATCTGATAACGGCACCCACATCCTTACCTTCGGAATTGTATCAGAGTCGAGATTCAGGTTCCCCTTATATCGATACATTAAGCTTTCTTCTGACACTTCCAGATTGGCTTACCATTTGAATCTGTTCTTCGCTGAATCCCAAATTTTCGAGAATACAGAGAGAAAATAGTGCTTCGGTCCGACTGGAGAGAACCCAAAGGTCAAAACCGAACTTTGCTTTCTGTTTTTTGCGGGGATCGAAGTGAGTGTAATAGTTTCTTGTTTCGACAAGTTCATCGATGAATCGTTTCTTGTTTGGGATTATCGGCGGGAAGGCGTCCAGAATCTGATTTAGGCGCATCCTCAAAGAGCATTCGTTTGCGAAAGCAAGACTATCATTGACAAAGTTCTTTTCCTCTTCGTTTTCACAGTGGCTGGTAAGTTTCTTTTTTAACTCCTTCAACCTCTTCTTTGGAAACTTCTTGCAGTCATGAGTCAGCCGATGGAAAACTTCCAGCCCTTGAACCAGAAGGAGAAACCTCGTTTCCAACAAGTCATGCTTGAATGCGGTCGCTGAAAAATAAAGGTCGTAAGCGATCTTCAGCTCTGACTCCGCGAGATAGTTAGAAAGAATTTTTTCGAAATCGTTCTCGATCGTCTTGTAGGAAAACAAAAACCAAGAAGGATGGAAAAAAACCGATTTTTCGGTTTTTTCAGGAATGCTTTGATAAATTAAAGCCATCGTTTCTTTTTGATCGGTGTTGCCGCCGGGTTTGGAAACTTTGACGGATGTCAGGCTGAGGGGATTGTCCGATGCCAAGCAGAGAAAGGAGTTGATCCGATAGATTATGCTCTGAATATCTAGAAGACTTTTGGAACTCATCCAGGTCAAACCGATGGCTGCCGTGTATTCGATCGTTAGTGTTGATCCCCCGGAGGAATACTGGGCGTAACGATCCTGTTTGATGGATAAAGACAAATCGCCTGAAATCCTGAAGTGCTTCGGTTCAATGGTTTCCGAGACAATTTCTAGGACATTCTTTTCGATGTCTCTTTCCAGGGGAATTTTGGGGAAACCAACCCATTCGTATAGTCCCTCGATCTCGATCTCGGCGTCGGTAAACACCGGCTCATCGACTCTTGAAGGAAGATGTTGACCGACCAATAGGCTGTCAATATGGAAGGTTCTCGTTTGAATGCGGTTCGCAGAAGAATCTCCCATGATTGTGATTCCAAACAGAGAAACTTGTCCTAATTTCTTTAGTTGGCCATGAAATATCGGGATGTCATTCCCGTTCCTCATTAATGAATGTGGTGGGTTCGACAATTCCAGAGAAATTTTTCCGGATCTGGAAACCGTGAGTGTTCCATGGCATTTCTGATCTGGTGTCCCGGGATTCCACCACAAACCAGTGTCTTCGATGTTTTCAGGTAAGTTCATAAGCCCACTTGTCCGGTATGTTTTAAGTTGTCAAACTCGTTTTCACGACAATCCTAACAGAGTGACTCTCCATATTTCGGCAAGCTTAGGATTCCTGCCGTCGGACAGCGAAACCCCTGGAGCGTTTCTGAAGACCATCGACTTGCTTGGATAGATCCCTTTTTCGTGCAGGGCTTGAATCGTATCCGAAATGGCTTGGGCCTTTCTTTGGAAGGATTCCTCAGCCCGGCGGAGGATCCCTCTTTTATGACACGCAGATATCTTATGGGATTGTTCGGGAAATCGGTATCGAAGATAGCCGATCCCGACCCCAAGATTTTCAGCCGCCTTTTCGAGGGACATCCTGTCTTCTTCGGCATCGACCAAGGATTCCAACCTCTTCAGAATCGATGCATGATCTTTTCGCCGACTGAGGGGAACCCGATGAAAAAATGGCCGGATTTCCGATTTGAGAGAACCGCCCGAGTGGTTGGGGTGTCCAAATTTTTCTTCGCACGATAAAAAGGTCGCCGGATCGAGTCCGAGCTGGTAGCAGAAGTGCAGGAAGTAGTCGAACCTGGGACGGCAACGGCCTCTTCTCCATTGGCCGACGGTTCCCGTTCCCCATCCGAGAATTCGGTCCATGGCTTCGGCATTGCCGTCCGTCCTGTCCTGGATCGTCAGGGCTACACGGACTTGGAATGCGGCGACCATGCAAAATTTCCCATCCCTTAGGGCGATGGAGAAGAGAGATGCAGTTTTATTGGCTACCCATTTCTGCCAGGGATTCTCAGGCAAAACAATATCTGAAGCTTTCTCCTGGGAAAACTCCGCTCCGCACCAGGCGCATCGTCCGACGACCGAGAATGGCGCCAGCGCGGGTTGCTCCTTCCCGCATCCGGGGCACCTCGTTTCGAGGGGGGTTCCATGAGTCGGACACAGTTCCATGACCGACAGGTGCCATCCAAGGGGTTCGTGAAGGGGAACTCCGGTTTCGCGCTGGTCCGAAAAACAGCGGGAGCACCAGGACTTCTTGCCCTTCAGAAGCCCCTTTCCCCTTTCGTCGAAGAGATCTTTCCACGGGAGCATCGTCAGCTTCGACAGTTCGGAGCGTCGGGTCAGCTCCTCCAGGAGTCCCGAAAAGCGTTCTGCATAGAGTCCCAGTCCGTTCATTGACCGGGCGCTCTCCTGGAAGAGTCTCGTGTAGGATCGGGGTATCTTCAGGTCGGGGAGTCTGGGAACGAGAATTTCGTGGAGAAGGAGTCTCAGTGGGACCACGTGGGCTTCGGCAAGCCTCATCAGGTAGCTCGTCAGGGCCTCGGGGGCTCCCGATGAGAGTCCCGCGGGCTCAAGTCTGTAGAGCACGCTCGCCCTCACGAGACGAGCCCTTCCGGAGCTTCGGGATTTTGAAGCCCAATGGGATCCCTCTTCGGTTTCCGTTTTCCGGGAAGCCGCCTGGGTCCCGATGCCGGCTTCGAAGGAGCCGGTTCCTCGATCGCGATGGGACCGATCCCCAGGTTCGCGCGAATGCCCTCCTGCCGGCTTCCTCCGAATGCCCGTTCTCCTTCTCTTATTTCCCGGACGATGCGGTCGAGCTGCCGATCGGATATGGCCGTCGATTCGAGATGTGCCATGGAAACTTCCCTTGCTTTTTCCGAAAGGGCCAGGACAAGCGCTTCGGTCAGCCAGTCCTTCAGGATGCCCACGCATCCCGCGCTCATCTGGTAGACGTATTCGAGATGGGAATCGAAAGTGCCTTGATTCGGGACGGGGAGGTTGGATTCGAGGTTGGCGAGGACCGTCCTGAAGGCTTCCCGTTCTTCCTCGATCTCGTATCGGTAGCGGGGAAGATGGATCTCGACCGTCCGGCGGTTCAATTGCCCGCTGAGGTCGGCCAGGTCGAGAAGGTCGTATGTCCCCGCCAGAAGGTGCTTGACCGAGGAACGATTCGCGATGGACTTTATCGTGTCCATCTGATCGATCAGCCGTCGTCCGCTCGCCACTTTCCTCATGTGCTGGGCTTCGTCGATCACGAAAACCCTTGGGTTCCTGTTTTGCAGGCAGGACTCGAGAGCCGTCCGCAGGTCCATCGTCGAGGGATTTTTCCTGGAAAGCCTGTACGAGCGCTTCGGGTTTTCGAACAGACCGCCGAAGTGGGTCTTGTTGTCGATGAGAGGTTCGCCCATGGCCTCGAGCGAGCGGGTGAAGTGCTCCTTCCAGTCGTAGTTTCCGGACGGAGGGGCGGTCGCCTCCATCATCGCCACCGGAATTCTTCCCGGGTCGGGAGGGGAGTTCAGGGTCTGGAAGTGTTTCACGACTCCATGGCAGAGCGTC
>DAHWGX010000022.1 GCA_027335985.1 Nitrospirota bacterium
TCCTGACCCGGACGAAGCGGCATTTCGGCTTCGCCACCGGGGATCTGGTCCGGGCGGTGGTCCCCTCCGGAAAGAACGCAGGAACCCATGTCGGACGGGTGGCCATCCGGTCCTCGGGAAGCTTCAACATCCAGACCGGATCCGGAGTCGTTCAGGGGATCTCTCACAGATACTGCCGGCCCCTCCAACGGGCCGACGGGTATGGATATTCACTCGAACAGAAAGGAGTGGGCGCATTCCTCCCCGGCGTCAACGCCGAGGTTTCAAATGCGCGCCAAGGATGAATCGACCGGTTCAGGATTTTTTGGCCTCACGTCTCTCCCTTCTCAAGCCCTCCCCAACACTGCTCCTTGCCGCCCGGGCCCGGGAGCTGAAACAGCAGGGGATCGATGTGCTCGACTTTTCGGGGGGAGAGCCGGACTTCGATACCCCGGAGCCAGTCAAGAAGGCCGCCGTGAAAGCCATCGGAGAAGGATTCACCAAGTACACCGCGGTGGGGGGAATTCCGGAACTCAAGGAGGCCATCCGTGAAAAGTTCATACGGGACCAGGGACTGGATTTCCATCCCCGGGCGATCGTCGTCTCCAACGGGGCCAAGCACTCACTCTTCGAAATTTTCCAGGTCCTCGTCAACCCCGGCGACCAGGTACTTCTCCCCACGCCGGCCTGGGTCTCCTATCCGGACCAGATCCTGTTGAACCAGGGAGATCCGGTTTTCATCCCCTGTCGCGAAGAAGACGGATTTCGCATCGATCCCGACGCATTGCAGGAGGTTCTCACCCCGCGCTCGAAGCTTCTCGTCCTCAACTCTCCCAACAACCCGACGGGAGCCATCATCGACAGAAAACGTCTCGAGAGGGTCGTCGAGATCGCACTCCAGAACGATCTGCTCATCATCTCCGACGAGATCTACGAAAAGATCAACTATACGGGCGATCCCGTCCCTTCTATCGCCACCCTCGACAAGAGCGTCCGGGAGCGGACTGTCATCGTCAACGGCGTCTCGAAGACCTACGCCATGACCGGGTGGAGGATCGGCTATGCCGCCGGACCCCGCGAAATCATGGAAGCCATGGATGCCGTCCAGAGCCAGACCTCCTCGAACCCGAACTCGATTGCACAGAAGGCTGCCTCCTTCGCCATTCGGTCGGGGGAGGAGTTCTTCGAGCCCGTGCTGGTCGAATACCGGAAACGGAGAGACTGGGTGGTCTCCGCCTTCAACCGCATCTCCGGGATCCGGTGCCTGCCTCCGGAAGGGGCCTTCTATGTTTTCCCGAACATCTCGGGTCTTCTTGGGCGCTCCTATAAGGGGGTTCCGATCCAGACCGCATACGAACTCGCGGAATTCTTTCTCGATGTGGCCCGGGTTGCCATGGTTCCCGGAACCCCGTTCGGAAGCCCGGTCCACATGCGCATGTCCTATGCGGCCTCCCTTTCCTCTCTCCAGGAAGGGGTCCGGAGGATCGGAGAGGCGGTTTCCCTCCTCGAATAATCCCTTCCCGAAAGATTGTCCGGCCTTTGGCCCGTAGGTTATAATTGAGGCATGAGAAACTGCGGACCGCGAAAAGACCGGGACAACCACCAAGGAGCGTTCGATGCCGCTTTATGAGTATTCCTGTGAGAAGTGCCACGCCGTCGTAGAGAAAATCCAGAAGTTTTCCGATCCGCCCCTTCTCGTCTGCGAGACGTGTGGCGGCCCACTTGTCAAGCTGATGGGAAAGCCCGCCCTTCAGTTCAAGGGGTCCGGATTCTACATCACCGACTATGTGAAAAAGGGAGAGAGTGGCAGTTCGGGAGGAGGGGAGACGAAATCGCCCGCGCCAGCCTCGAGTTCCGACTCCTCCTCGACGACTCCCGCGCCGGCGGCCTCTCCCTCTCCGGTTCCTTCGACCCCGGCGGCCCCCACCGGATCCTAGATTCGTCTAGCTGACCGTCGCAGAGACGATTATCCCGTCGTCCATCGCGAGATGGCGGCTCGCCATCCGGGCCAGAACCTCGTTGTGGGTCGCCACCAGACATGTCATGGACTGCCGTTCCGAAAGTTCCCGGAGAAGAGTGAAGACCTCCAGACTGGTATGGGAGTCAAGGTTTCCGGTTGGCTCGTCAGCCAGAAGCAGGGCCGGATCCATGATCAGGGCCCGCGCCACCGCGACCCGCTGCTGTTCTCCTCCCGAAAGCTCCGACGGCTTGTGGTCCAGCCTGTTTTCAAGTCCCACCTCCCCAAGAAGCCGCTTCGCACGGTCCGCATCCTCGATCCCCCCCGCGATCCAGGTTGGCATCAGGACATTCTCCAGTGCGGTAAATTCCGGAAGCAGATGATGGAACTGGAAGATGAATCCGATTCTTTCGTTGCGAAAGGATGCCAGCTCCCGGTCGGAGGCCTTGAGAAGGGAACGCCCGTCGTAGAGGATCTCCCCCTCCGTCGGCCGGTCGAGGGTCCCCAAGAGATGGAGGAGGGTCGATTTGCCGGCTCCGGATGGCCCCGTAAGCACGGTGAAGCTGCCCGAGGGAAGAGCGGTCGTGAGGCTCCTAAGAACTTCGATTGTCCGTTCGGCGCGACGGTAGGAACGGGAAAGATTCCTGACCTCGACGGAGAGCCCTCCCATCACTCGTACCTCAGGGCGTCGACGGGCTCGAGGAGGGCGGCCTGGCGGGATGGATAAATCGTCGCCAGAAAGCTGATCCCGATCGCGGAAAGAGCCACCGAAAGGACGTCGCGGGCACGGATGATGACCGGAATGTGGCTCACGAAATAGACGTCGTTGGGCAATGTGTAGTAGTGCTCGAGGAGGGTCGTGATCAGGTACCCGAGGGGGATTCCCAGCATCGTTCCTGCCGTCCCTATGAGGAGTCCGTCCAGGATGAAGATCCGCATGATCTGGGGATGGGTCGCGCCCATGGTCTTCAGGATGGCGATCTCCTTGGCCTTGTCGATGACGATCATCGACAGGGTGCTCACAATGTTGAAGGAGGCCACGAGGACGATCAGGACCAGAATGATGAACATGACCATCTTTTCCAGCATGAGGGCCGAAAAAAGATTCTTGTTCATTTCTAGCCAGGATCGGGCCCAGAAGGGGAAGCCGAGGCGTTCGCCGATCCGGTGGGCCATTTTGGTCGCGAGGAATATGTCATGGACACGCACCTCGATCCCGGTCGCGCTCCCCGGAGGGAGCCCCAGAAACCGGGCGGCCTGCCCGATCTCGAGGAGGGCGAGGGTGTTGTCGTATTCGTAGAGGCCTGACTTGAAAACCCCCATCACACGAAAATGACGGATCTTCGGGATCATCCCGAAGGCCGAAGGGGTTCCTGTGGGACTGATCAGATCAACGGGATCACCCAGATCCACGTTGAGTCTGTCCGCCAGGTCCGCCCCCAGGATGATCCCCGGGAAGCTCCCCTTTTCGGGGAGGGCGCTCAGGGAGGCGAGATGGCCTTCGACCATGTAGCGTGCGATCCGGGTCACCTCACGCTCCCGAGCCGGATCCACCCCCCTCAGAACCGTTCCCGACACGATCTTGTTGGCCGAAATCATGGCTTGCCCCACGATGAAGGGAGAGGTCGCGAGAATCCCCGGCTCGGACGCGATCTCTTTTTCGATCCGACCGGGGTCGCCGATGGGCCCCGCCCCTCCGTTCGTGAGAACGATGTGGGAATTGACCCCCAGGATCTTGGAGCGGAGCTTGTGCTGGAACCCGGTCATGACCCCCAGGGTCGCCATCAGGGCTGCCACCCCGACCGTCACTCCCGCCACGGAGATCACCGTGTTGAGGGAGAGCCTGAAACCCTGGTGGCGGGAGGAGCGAAGATACCTGAGCGCGACCCGGAGTTCGAAAAGAGGCGTCATGCTTCCGGCCGGAGGAGCGGAAAGAGGAGAACATCCCGGATGGAGGTGCGGTTGGTGAGCAGCATCACCAGACGGTCGATTCCGATCCCTTCGCCGGCGGTGGGGGGGAGACCCACTTCAAGGGCCCGGACATAGTCGTAATCGGGGGGCGGGGCCTCCAGATCTCCCGACAGCCGCGACTCCTGCTGGGAGAGGAAGCGCCGGAGCTGTTCGTCGGGATCGTTCAATTCGTTGAAGCCGTTGGCGAGCTCGATTCCGCCGACAAAGAGTTCGAAACGGTCGGTCACCTCCGGATCGGACTGGGAGGAGCGGGCCAGAGGCGAAATCGCCTTGGGGTAGCCTGTCACGAAGGTCGGCTGAGTGAGCGTAGGCTCTATGGCTTCTTCGAAGAGGGCGTTCAGGAGATCGGCGACATAGGGCTTCCCCGGGCGAGGTTCCGGAACGGGGAGGCTCCGGGAGCGAAGGATCTCCAGAAGACGGCCATTGTTGAAATAGTCCTCGGGGGAAAGCCCGAAGGCCTCCCCGATCGCTTCGAGGTAGGAGATGCGCCGGAAGGGGGGCGCAAGGGAAATCCGGTGGGTGCCGAAGACGATTTCCAACGACCCGAGAACCTCATGTGCGAGAGAGGAGAGAAGGGATTCGGTCAGCGCCATGAGGTCCTCGTAGGAGGCGTAGGCCGCATAGAATTCCATCATCGTGAACTCGGGGTTGTGGCGGGTGCTGACCCCTTCGTTCCGGAAGTTCCGGTTGATCTCGTACACCCGGGTCATCCCCCCCACGATGAGCCGCTTCAGGTAGAGTTCCGGGGCGATGCGGAGATAGAGTTCGAGGTCGAGGGCGTTGTGATGGGTCGAGAAGGGCCGGGCCAGAGCCCCTCCCGGGGTGGGCTGCATCATGGGGGTTTCGACTTCGACGAAGCCATGGCCGTCCATGAAGTTCCTGATGAAGCGGACGATGGTCGACCGCGTGACGAAGATGCGGTGCGTCTCCGGAGAGACGATCAGGTCCACGTAGCGCTGCCGATAGCGGGCCTCCTGGTCGGAGAGACCGTGCCACTTGTCTGGAAGGGGGCGGACGGATTTCGCCAGGAGGACGAGAGAGGTGACCGACAGGGTCGGCTCACCGGTCTTCGTGAAGAAGAAGACGCCCTCGACCCCCACGATGTCTCCCAGATCGAGGGAATCGGCGAGCCTGGCATAATCCTCTCCCAGGAGGTCGGCCCGCACATAGATCTGGATGCGTTCTCCTTCATCCTGGAGGGTTGCGAAGAAGGCCTTGCCGAACTTCCTGAAAAGGACGATCCGGCCGGCGATTCTTGCGGAGGGGGCCGGCTCGGGAAGGGTTTCCGGGGTCAGTCCCTCCGTTCTGGAGCGAAACGAGGCGACCGACTCCCGTCCAGGGAAGGGGGCCCCGTAGGGGTCGATTCCCCGCAGGAGAAGCTGGTCCCGCTTCTGGCGGCGGACCCGTTCATGTTCGCTCTGTTCGAGGGGGGCGGATGGTTGCGAGGGCGGTTTCTGGCTCAATGGTCGGGTCTTCCTTTGGAATTATTGTCCGGGGCGCCCGAGATGCCTTGACAGCTCCTCGGGAGAAAAGACCCCTTTTTCGGTGATGATGGCGGTGATGTATTTTGCCGGAGTGACGTCGAAGGCCGGGTTGAAGACGGAGATCCCTTCCGGAGCCATCCGCGTCTCGCCCGAGTGGGTGACCTCGCGGGGGGAGCGTTCCTCGATCGGGATGGTCCTGCCGGTGGGGGTCTCCGGATCGATGGTGGAGAACGGGGCGGCGACGTAAAAGGGGATGCCGTGCTCCCGGGCCAGCACGGCCAGTCCGTAGGTTCCGATCTTGTTGGCGGTGTCGCCGTTGGCGGCGATCCTGTCGGCTCCCACGATGACGGCGTTGACCTTTCCCTGGGCCATCACCATCGCCGCCATCGAGTCGGTGATCAGCGTCACCGGGATTTTGTCGGCCGCGAGCTCGTAGGCGGTCAGACGGGCCCCCTGAAGATAGGGGCGGGTTTCGTCCGCGAAGACCTTCACGGATTTCCCGGCCTCGACAGCCCCGCGGATCACGCCCAGCGCCGTTCCGTATCCACCGGTCGCGAGGGCTCCGGCGTTGCAGTGGGTGAGAACATTGGCGGATTGAGGGAGGAGCGCCTGTCCGAAGGAGCCGATCTTCCGGTTCCGGGCGATGTCGTCGTCCTTGATCGCCTGGGCCTCCCTGAAAAGGGTCGTCGTCCGCTCCTCCGGAGTCCGGGGGGCGATCGTCTCCCAGAGCGGTCGCATCCGGGAGAGGGCCCAGAAAAGATTCACCGCGGTGGGCCGTGTGGCGGCAAGGGTTCGCTCGACGGTCTCCATCCTTTTCGTAAACTCTTCGGGGTCCCTGACTCCGGCGAGTTCCTGGGCCCCCAGGGCGACCCCGAAAGCCGCGGAGATCCCGATAGCCGGAGCTCCCCTGACCACCATCTCCCGGATGGCGTCCGCCATCTCTCCGTGGGAACGGCATTCCACCACGATCTCCCGGGAGGGGAGGAGCCTCTGGTCTATCAGGTGGACCTCCGTATTGCCGTTCTCTTTTCTGACTGTCCAGATCGCTTCGACCATGTTTTCCGTTCTCGAATGGGGTCGGGACCACTCAAGGCCCCGACCGGGGTCCGCGCCGGCGAAAGGGTGAAGCCGGCGATCCTATTTTGGAGCGAGCGGTGCGGGCGAGGTGGTCGCGGGAGGGGTAATGCCGTTTTTCATGAGAAACGGTTCCGATTCCGCGGCCCAGGGGGAGCTCGGAAACTCCTTGACCAGTTTCTTGTAGTTGACGATCGCCAGGGCCGGCTGGTTCAGGCTCTCGTATATCTTCCCGATATTGAAAAGTGCGGCGTCGGCCAGGATTTTTTCGGGAAAGGCAATGACCTTCTGGAACATGGCCAGGGCCTGGTCGTACTGGTGCGCAGACATGAGGGTCACCCCCATGCTTTCATAGTAAAAGGGCTGAAGCTTCATGTTTCCGGCGTTCATGTCCAGCCCCTGGTGAAGCCATGCCAACGCCTTCGAGGAATTTCCAGGAGTCTGGATGTTTTCGATGGAGGCGAGAAAAAGAGGGGCGATCCTGGCCGACTTCGTATCCTTGTATTTCGTCATGACCTCTACCAAGTCTTTTTTCGCCTGCTCCAGCTCGGGCCCGTTGGTCTGCTGCCCCCTCGAGTAAAGCTGTTCCGCCTTCGTTTCGAGGGCGACCGCCGCCGATTCCATCTTGGTCTTGTCCGAATGGATGTGGTAGACCACACCGATTCCGATCAGGATCACCAGAAGGATCGCCCCGGCAAATCCCCAGGCGTTCCTGGACGGCCCCGGCCCCGAAAAAGAGGAGAAGGAGCGGGAAGTGGGGGGAGGGGCGGGAGGTTCCGGATTGCTGTCCTGGGCAGCCTTCTTTCGAATTCGGTAAGCCATGAGAGTCCTTTCAGAGGGATTGATCAGCGTTTTCCAGAACAAAATAACGGTTTTCGGGAAGCGGCGGAAGGCCTTCCCGAATCTGGTCCAGGAGTTTCACCGTCCGGCTCGTGTTCATATCCGAAAACCAGTAGCCTTCCGGATAGAGGGCGGCCATGGGACCTGATTCGCACTGTTTGAGACAACCCATTTTCGTAACGAGCAGCGTCGACAGGTCCGGAGATTGGTCGCGAATGTTCTGGGCCAGTATTTTCAGGTCTTCACTCCCCTTTCCCATGCACTTGTTCCCAGTGCAGAAAAGAAGATGGTGATCGACAGGTATCTTTTTCATCATGACAATCATATCCAGTTTTGAAAATGAAATTCACAGTCTATCCTACGAAATGGTCGTAGTGCCAGGAGGGCACCCGTTCGCCGGCAGAAGGGCGGCTGTCTTTTTCCAGATGGCGATCCACCAGGGCAGGAAAATGCTGGAGCAGGGACTGGACCATATAGGCGGAGGCAGTAATGAGCCCGCAGTTTCCTCTCCCCTTGATCATCTCGGACACCCTCCGGATCCGCTCCACGGTTCCGGGAGATCCCTCCCCCGACTCGATCAATTCCAGCAGTTCATGCAGGGATTCGGTGCCTAGCCGGCAGGGGGGGCATTGCCCGCACGAACCCTTTTCATAGAAGAGGGCAAAGTCCCGGGAAGTGGCCACCGGGCAGTCTCCCGAGCCAAGAACGATGATTCCGGCCGATCCGAGGCCGGTCCCCTTGGCCCGCAGAGCGTCGTACTCCAGCGGAGTGTCGATTTCCTTCGCCGGAAGGATGCCGAAGGAGGGGCCGCCGGTGAAGAAGCACTGGAATGTCTCTCCCGGAAGGGGGCCTCCCGCATAATCTTCCAGGAGACGACGGAGGGGAAAGCCAAGAGGAAGCTCCACGAGAACGGGCCGCACCACGGATCCCGATACGGAGAAGATCATGGTCCCGGGGCTCTTCGGGGTGCCCCGCTCTCTGAATCGCTCTGGCCCGTCGGCCAGGATGCGGGCGACGTGGGCATAGGTCTCCACATTGTTCACGACCGTCGGCTTTCTGAAAAGCCCCATCTCTGTGGGATAGAACGGGGGCTTCGGACGGGGGCGGGGCGGCCGGCCTTCAAGTGCCTCGAGAAGGGCTGTTTCCTCGCCGGCAATGTAGGCGGCCGGCCCAACGAAGATCGCGATATCGAGGGAAAAAGGGCTTCCGAGTATCTTGTTTCCGAGCAGGCCGGCCGAAAAAGCCTCCTGCCTTGCATTCTGCAGGATCCGGATTCCCTCCGGAAAGCTTTCCTTGACGAAAAGGTGGGCCTGGGATGCCCCGACCGCGTAGGCGGCGATGATCATCCCTTCCAGAATCTGGTGGGGAGACCGCGAGATGAGAAAGTGGTCCTTGTGGCTGCCAGGCTCGCCTTCGCTTCCGTTGGCGACGACATAGCGGACGGGAACCCGGTGGCCGGCCACCTTTTCCCATTTGAGGGCGGTGGGGAAGCCGGATCCGCCGCGGCCGCGAAGTCCCGAAGCCTTGACCTCCTCGATGACGTCGGCGGGCGAAAGTCCGGAGAGGACCCGCCTCAGGCCTCCATATCCTCCGGCTTTCTCATATGAAGCGAGTGAAGGGTCCTCGATCAGACCGGCTCTGGTCAGAACCGGTTCGGGCCCCTCCATGACAAACATATCCATTATCTAAGCCTTACATGTTGGGGTCGGAGTCGGACCCGACATTTCGGGAGGTCTCGGATTGAAATTCCCCTTTGAATTTCGATAGTTTTGACTCATCAAAACTATGAGATTTTACTGCAGGCGCATGTTTTTTTCAACCATAGGTCCCCGCCGCTCTTTCCCTCTTCGACGATCCGGGGCGACGGGAGATCGTTCGACAATGCCGGCCAAACTCGCGAGAGGATGTCGAAAAAAAGAAGGGAGCCTGTGAAAACAAGCATAACTTGGCCGTTTGGACATTTTATGCCTGTTTTTGAGGACAGGTTATCCTTGTACTCACAGAGCCGATGGTCGGTTCCCTGGGTTATTGGAGGCGGTCGGGAGGCACGCCCTCATGAGAGGCCAGGCGAAATCTCCGAAAAATCATCATCACGTGCGCTTTCGGAAGGAGAAAGGGACGCGAGCAGGGTGTGCGCTTCCCGGCTTGCCTCGGAGGCAGATCCCGAGAGAACGGTGAAATGTCCCATCTTCCGGCCGTCTCGTGGGTTTTTCTTGCCGTACAGATACAGCTTGGCCGAAGGATGGTCCAGAAGTTTCCGGAGGGAGGGAGGGGACTGGTTCTGCCAAAGATTGCCCAGGAGATTTCCCATCGCGCAGGGCGAGAGAAGACGGGTCGAGGCCAGGGGAAGCCCTGCCAGAACGCGGACCTGCTGGTCGAACTGGCTCGCCACGCAGGCGTCGATCGTGTAGTGGCCGCTGTTGTGGGGGCGGGGCGCCAGCTCGTTGACATAAAGACGATCCCCTTCCGCCAAAAAGAACTCGACCGACAGCACGCCCTTGTAGTCGAGCCTTTCTGCGATGCTTCGGGCGACCGTGGAAATCTTGTCCGAGAGAGTTCCGGAAATCGGGGCCGGAACGGCCGAGAGATGAAGGATCCCCGATGCGTGAAGATTTTCCGCCACGGGATACAGGGCAATCTCCCCGTCAGCCCCCCGGGCGAGAACCACGGAAAACTCTCCCACGAGGTCGAGCTTTCTTTCGAGGACATAGGAACCGGTCCTCCCCCTTAGCAAGCGGGCGAGCTCCTCAGGGGATCCGATCCCCCACTGGCCTTTCCCATCATAGCCCTCACGGCTCGACTTGAGGATTCCCGGGAGAAGGGGTCTCAACAGATCCGGAGAAGGAAGCCTTCCGTCGAGCAGGACGGCAAAGGGCGCCGTTTCGAATCCCTGATCCCTGAGAAAGGTTTTCTCGAGAATCCGGTCCTGGCATGTCGCGACCGATCGGGAGGAGGGGCGAACGACATGCGACTTTTCCAGAGTGGCGAGGGAAGCTGCGGGAACATTCTCGAATTCCGTGGTCACAGCCTGGCAGGAACGGGCCATCTCTGAAAGAACCTCCGGATCCGCATAGGATCCGACAATCTTTCTGTCGGAAACGGCAAAGGCGGGGGCGTCGGGATCGGGATCCACCACCATGGTGCGGTACCCCATGCGTCGGGCAGCAAGGGAAAACATGAGCCCCAGCTGCCCTCCCCCGAGAACGCCGAGCATGCCGCCCTGAAGGATCACCGGAAAGACTCCCTCAGACAGGGGGAAGGGTCATTGCGTGGACCTGCTCCACGAGACCTTCCCGATAGGTCTGGATTTTTTTGAGAAGCGAGGCGTCGGCAACCGACAGAAGGGAGACGGCGAAAAGACCGGCATTGGCCGCCCCCGCCTTTCCTATCGCGAAGGTGGCGACCGGAACCCCCTTGGGCATCTGGACGATGGAATAAAGGGAGTCGAGTCCTCCGAGATGGAGCGAGGGGACCGGAACCCCCAGGACGGGAAGGGGCGTCAGGGCGGCCACCATGCCCGGAAGATGGGCCGCCCCTCCTGCGCCGGCAATGATCACCCGGAGACCACGGTCGAGCGCCCCCTGGGCGTAAGCCACCATCTCGAGCGGAGTGCGGTGGGCGGAAACCACCCGACATTCGTGCTCCACGGAGAAGGCGTCGAGGATTTCGGAGGCCCCCTTCATCGTCTCCCAGTCGCTCTGGCTTCCCATGATGATTCCGACCCGGGGACGGTTCACGAGACTTCCCGGACCAGGGATTCCCCTGCAAGGATGAAAAGATCGGAGTCCCGCAACCCTCCGATGAAGACCCTGTCCCCTTCGGAGTTTGTCATGACGAGGGTCGGACGGACGGTGACCCCTTCGATGCGGGCTTTTTCCAGATCCTCATCGAGAGCCGCCTTCGCCTTCCCCGAACGAAGGATCTCCCCGAGGACCGGTATATCGAGCCCGAGAGCCTTGGCCGTATCTCCAAGGAGGCCCGGATCGCCGATGTTCCGCCCTTCGAGGAAGGCCAGCTCCCGGACCCGGGAGAGGAAGCGCCCACCTTTTTCGGGATCCGCGAGAAGGGCGGCCTTGGCGAAACGGCAGCACTCCTCGCTTGAGGAAGGGGCCTGACCTGTTTCCCAGACCTTCGGACTCATGGCGACCCCGGTCGCCCGCGAGACCTTTCCGATTCTTGGCGCAAACTCCTGCTGGGTCGCCAGGCCATGTTTTCTGAGAAACTCCTCGATATTGGAATAGAGCGGGAAAAGACGGTGCCGGAAGGAGAGACGCCCCTCGAAGTGACTTTGGAAACGACGTATCGGTTCTTCGGCCGCAAAACTCCAGGAACAGAATGGATCGGTATACCAATCGGCAAAAAGGAGCGGTTCCATGTTATTTCTTACCTCCCGGCGCCGGCGATCCGGATTGTCCCGCCTGACCTTCAAGATGTCTGACTTTTTTCAGCAATTCCTCCGCCTTGAGAATATACTTTTTTGTCTCATCATTGGAAGGGTCGATGGCCAGAGCGGTTTTCCATAGCCGGATGGCCTTTGGAAGATGCTGGTGACGGTAGGCGACAAGGCCTCGGGACACACGGGCATCCCGAATCGCGAGAACGCGCTTCTTGAGAGAGAGGGCGGACTTGTTGGCCGGATCGGCAGAGAGAGACTGGTTGGCGAGCATGAAGGAATCGTGGTAGCGACCCTGCCAGAAACGTCGGAATCCCCAATGGCTGTATGCCGCCGCCATCAGCGGATGGAAAGAGGTGCGTTTGTAGGGTTGAAGGAGAATCATCATGCGGATGGCGAGGCGCTCCTCCCCCTTCTGGACATCATGTCGAATGATCCATGAAAGCGTGTCCGGGCGCAGCGTGAGAAAAATCTCCATCGCCTTTTCGGGGTATTTTTCCTGTAAGGATCTCAGAAGGAGCGCCCCCTCGGTCCGGTGCCCATTGGCGAAATCGAACCGGATGCCCTCGACCTGACGGTCGATGTCCTGCTGCCGGATCAGGGAGAGAAGGGCCTCCCGATCCCGTTTGTTCCGGATCGCCTGGGCGAGAGCCAACGCCTTTTTGTCTTCGCCCAGAAGAAGTGCCCGGACGGCCAACGAGGCAGGAGTGTCTACCAGAATCTTGCGCGGAGCCGGAGGAGGAGCGGGCGATTCCGGAGCCGGTGGCGGAACGCATCCTGATGCGAGGAGGAGAAGCAGCGCAGCGGAAACCGGCAGAAGGCCAATCTTTCCCATAGACCCGCAAATGCCCGCTTCAGGTAATGGTATCTTCGGCAAGGTGCAATCTTTCTCTGAGATTAAAGGACATGAACAAGAACCGCGTCTTCCAGCCCTTTTGGTGTCACGATACGGGTAGAGTGCCGAAGGCTTTCGTAATTTCCGGACAGACGTTTCCAGAGGTTGTCGGAGACGAGAATTTCTCCTGGACCCGCCGCCTCCTGGATCCTGTAGGCGATATTCACCGGACCTCCCACGACAGTATACTCCATGCGCGTCTTGGATCCTATGTGTCCGACCACCCCTTCTCCGATGTGAAGGCCGAGACCGAACTGGACAGAGGGCATTCCCTGCTCCTTTCTCATGTCCGAGAGATCCTTGATCCTTTTTCGGATCGAAAGCGCACAGGCCAGGGCGCTTTCCGGATGGGACTCCGAAAACTGCGGGATGCCGAAGACGATCATGATTCCGTCGCCCATGATGTTGTTGACCGATCCCTGATGAAGAAAGATCTCGTCGATGAAGGAGTTGAAGTAGTCGTTCAGGATCTGGACCACCTCCTCGGAAGGAAGCTGGCTCGAAAGCCGGGTGAAGTTGCGGATGTCGGCGAAGATGAGCACCACCTCCTGCCGGATCCCTCCCAGATGGATCAGCTCGGGATGGTTGATCAGGTGTTCGGCAACATCGGGAGAGACGTACCGGATCAGTGCCTTTTCCAGACGTTCCTTGTGCTCCATTTCGCGAGCCATCCGGTTGAAGGCGACGACGAGATCCCCCGTTTCGTCCCGAAGGGCCGGGGGGCTGACCCGGATGTAGTCCCCCTCGAGAATTCTTTCTGTCGCATTACTGAGCGAGCGTATGGGCCGGGAGATGTAGGCGGACAGAAAAAGAGATCCCAGAAGAGCCAGAAGGAGGCTCCCCCCTCCCAAAATCAGGAAGGATCGGGCGATTTTGGCCCTGACAATCTCGTAGGGGGCGTCCGACAGAAAAAGGACCACCTGTCCCACACCCACCCCCTGAAATTGGATTGGATCGGAAAGTCGATACAGATGGTGTTTCTTCAGGTGCCGGAGGACGAGACCCTCTTTTTCTTCCGGCCGGGAGAGCGGCAGGAGGGGGGAGGCGACGAGACCTCGGCTTCCGGAAGAGGGGATGGTATCATTTTCGATGCGCCCCTGAAGAACCCCCTGCCGGTCGAAGACATAGACGCCGAGGACACCGGGAGAGTGTTCGAACACGCCCAGATTGTCCTCGAGGGCCATCCGGTCGTTCTTGAGGAGTGGAAGAGAGAGGGAGCGTGTCAACTCAAGAAGAAGGAGCCGGTTGTCTTTTGCGATCTGGTCCTTAGTCTGGTGAAGAATCTGGTGTTCCAGAAGGATATATCCGAATCCCAGGGAGATCGAAAGGACCAGGACCGAAAGAAACAGGATCTTGTTGAAGAGGGAAATTCTCAAAAATTCTCCGTCCGGCAACTCCCGGGAGCGCTCCGTCGATCGGTCATGAAATTCGGCAAAATGCCGATGAGTCGAAGGAAAGAATCAGTTCATTCTATGGAAGGTGGAGCGGAGTTGTCAAAAATTCGAGTCGGCCCGATTCTGTTGGCTGGAGGCATTCTTCTGGCGATTCTTTGTGGCCTCCGATCCGGACCCCCATTCGACCCGCGTCCCGCACCTTCTCTTTCGGGCGCTCCCGAAAGCAGGCTGGTCAGCGTCGAGGATCTCAGGCGTTCAGAAGAATTTCTTCGAAAAGATCTGGGACTGGAGAATGGCACCCGACCCTCCACCATGCCCCTCTGGGAACACTCTCTCCGCGCTCATCCCTTTCTCGTCCTTGGAAGCTCCCTCCTGTTTCTTGGGGGAATTGTGGCTTCCGTCATCATCTTCAGACGCCAGAACCGATTGCTCGAGGAGGGGCTTGCGAAGCTCCGGGAGCAGGAGGCGGGAAGAGGATCAGGCGTCCCGGGGCCGGCTAAGGCCCCGGCCTCCCTTCAAAGCATCCTCGAAAAAGAAAGGAATGAGATCGAAAAACTTCCCGCTATTCTACCGGAAAAAGCCTTGAGAAAGGTGGACACCGTCCTGGACACCCTTCGTCAGGCCCTGGGAGCGGGATTGAGAAACAGCCGGATTTCGCTTTTCCGGTACGATGAAAAAGAGGCCCAGTTCCGGATCTGCGGGTTCAGCAACGGCCCCGAATTCCAGATTCTCAACACGGCCGTCTTCTTTCCGGCCGAGATTATGGGGCTTCCGCTGCGTGTCCTGTCCCCTTTTCAAAAAAAGGAAGGAAGCTGGATTTTCCCCTTCGTCGTCGATTCGGGAGCATTTTGCGCGATTCTGCTTGAAATGGGATCGGGTGTCCCTCCGAATGCCTGGACTGAATCGATCCAGGAGTCGATGCCGCTGATCAAGGCGTTGATCGCACGCCAGGAAAGCGAACGTGAGGACGCTTCGCTCACCACCCGTGATTCCTCGGGTTCGCTGGACTATCGGGCCACAATGAACCGGCTGCTGGAAGAGTGGAGCCGGACCCGGAGACTCGGGGTTCCCTTTTCCGTGATCGCCCTCCAGATCGACAATCTTCCGGAGGTCGAACGATATTATGGCACGGGCCCCCTGGAGCGCGCGTGGAGCCGGATCACCGGAAGCATCGCTGCCATATTGAGAGCCACCGACTGGATCATGAGGCCTCAGGAAGACCTCCTCATGATCCAGATTCTGGAGGCCGGACCCACCGAAGGCCGCGCCGTCATGGGACGCATCGCGAAGGAGCTCTCCCGCCACGGGCAATCCGAAAACCTTGAAAAGGGACTCCATTACCGGGGAATCCTGATCTCCTATTCTCCCGAATCCGCCCCTTCGATCCATACCTTTCTCGATCAGATCCAGGCGCGTCTGTCCGAGCGGACCGACTTTGAAGGAACCTTTTTTCACGCCTGAAGGTGATGCCTAATCGGCATCGAACCAATGGCCAAGGATCTCCCGGAAGCGCCCGGACTCAGGTGTCCGTATGCTCTTGAAAAGGGTCCGAACGAAGGCCACGTCTCTCCGGGACATCTCCATTCGGCCGAGCCCCATTTCAACCCCGGACGCTTCCATCATCGTACGGGCTGCCTCCCGATAGTCCCCAATTCCTGCCTTTGCAAGAGAGATCCCTTCCAGGTCAAAGGCGATCCCGGCATGGTTTCGAAGCCTTTCATCTCCGGAAAGAGCCATTCCAAAGTGGCGAAGAGCCTCCTTGTAGTCTCCGGAAAGATAATAGTTCCGGCCAAGGCTGGCATGGTCGGTGGCGACAGACAGGGGGTCCTTTCTCCCATGGTCGAGAGCCAGGGCTTTCCTGAAAAGGGGTATCGCCCCCCGGTAGTCCTTTCGGGCCGAGGCCCTCATTCCTTCGACCTGGAAGAGCCGGGCTTCGAGACGCTCTTTTTCCCCGGAGCCGGAGGGCATGGCGTCCGCGATGCGGTGGGCCTCTTCGATCCATACCCCGGCCTGTCCCGGAGGGGCAATTTCCGCGGACAGGATATAGGTCTCAACCCTCTTCCCGGGGTATTCGCTCACCCTTTCCAGGAGAAGGGCCCTGTCGATCCACTGTCTGGAGGCGTCGACCCGTCCGAGATAGAAAGAGAGGCTCGCCAGACGGTTCATGTCATCGATCGTCCCCGGAAGGTCGTCGGAAAGGCGGTGCATCCGCAGGGCTTTCCTGATGGATGAAAGCGCCTGGGCCGGATGGTTCTGCATCAGAAGTTGCTGTGCCCCGGAGAGATTTTCCCGAGCCTTCACCCTGTTTGGATGGGCCACGGGGGCTCCCGCGCACCCGGAGAGAAGTGCGAGGACAAGGAGCCCTCCCCCCACAGCCTTGCAGACGCCGGACTTCATTTTCCACCCCCTTCGGGAAGGGAGGGAACCGGACTCGCCCCCCGGTCGACAGGACCCAGCGCCGGAAGGGGAGGGGGAGGGGGAGAGATGAGATTCCGGACCGGCCAGCTCTGCTTGATCCCGTTCAGGATCGACTGCGTCGTATCGAGCGTCTCCCCGGTGGTCGAGAGGATCGTGGTCGTCTTGCCGGTGATTTCAGGAAGGGCCGGAGTGGCCTTCTTGATGTCGTCGACGATCGACTGCAGCTGCGTGACGAGATGGGGTAGATCGCCGGCCATCACCTTGATGTTTTCGGAGGTCTTGCGGATGTTGACCGCCGTCCCCTGGAGTTCGTCGTAAATCTCCTGCTTTTTGAGGATGGCACCGACCGTGCCTTTTCCGCGATCGATCGAGCTCGAGAGATCGGCGATGTTCCGGACGATTCTCTGGAGATCGATGATCGTCGGGTTCAGTTTTGCCATGATCTGCTCCATGGTCAGCGGGGGTTCCGCCCGGAGACGGGTATTGTTCTTCACTTCGGGAAGCCAGGGCGTTCCGATGCTGATCCGGAGGGAGACGTCGCCGGAGATGATTCCGGACTTCTTGATGGTGACGAAGGAGTCCTTGCGGATCATCTCCTGGTATTTTCTGAGGACTTTCATCGATACCTTGATCTGGTTCAGCTTTGTGAAATCCAGCCTGTCCACCTCTCCGACATCGAGACCAGCGAGCCTCACCGGGGTTCCCGGAACGATTCCGTAGGACTGGTCCAGGATGGTGTAGAGATGGAAGCGCCGGTCGAAGACGTGCTGGTGCACGGCGATCTCGTAAAGACCGAAGATGAAGCCGACGAGTGGAACCAGAAGAAAAAGTCCCGCCAGCTGTTCTATTCTTTTTTCCCCTGCCCGGTGCACATAGTGAAGTTTCATTCGGCCTCGTGAACGCCATCGGTCGTCAGACGATAGCGATGGCTGAAAAAGGATTGTTGGTCCATGCTCTTTCTTGTCAGCGCGAGAACGGTTATTTCTTTCTCCGATTCGATCCGGGCGAGCCGATTCCAGAATGTCGCCACCCCTTCGTCGTCGAGCCCCTCGAAGGGATCGTCGAGAATCAGGAGGTCCGGGTTGTTGATCAGAGACCGGACGAATCCGACCTTCTTGATCTGGTCTAGGTTCAGGGAAGACGGGTAGAGGTTGAGGATGTCCCCGAGGCGAAACTCCTCCAGAAACGGGTCGAGAAGCGCCGTTACCCGCTCCAGGGACTCGAAATGTCCGAACCGGAGGGGCAGGGCGATGTTCTGGAAGACCGTCAGATGCTGGAGAAGCACCCCCCTGTCCGGAAGAACGCCGATCTTTTTCCGGACATACGAGAGCAGGGGGGCGGAAGGTACGGTCATGTCGCGCCCGAAGGCGGTGTACTCCCCTTCCCAGAGCGTGAGAAGACCCAGGATTGTCTTGACGATGGCCGATTTCCCGATCCCGCAGGAACCCGAAATGAGGACGTTGTCCCCGCGGGAGATCCGGAGGTTGAGAGCAGGAAAAAGGGGGCGCTCCGCCTCGTAGCCGATTCTGGCATCCTGGAAGTCAAGCAATGTTTCCAAAAAACACCGCTCCTCTCGCTGGTCAGGCCAGCGCAGAAAAGATGAGATAGATGCTGAGCATCACCACACACAGGGACAAGGAACTGACGAGAGCCAGGGTCGTCTCCCGGGGAACCTCGACCGGAGAGTTTTTCACCCGCAATCCGTGATAGACGCTGACGGAGGCGATGATCGTCCCGTAGGCGAGGCCTTCGAGAACGGGGAGAACGAGGTCGGAGAGCTTGATGCTGGTCTCGATCATCCGGGCGAGCGTGGCGATCGGCATCGAAAGGCCCATCAGGGCCATGGCGAACCCTCCCCCCATCGCGATCAGCCCGAAGTAAAAGGTCAGGGCCACATTGGACACGACGATGCCAACGAGACGGGGGGTCACGAGGAAATTGGACAGGTTGACTCCCAGCATCTCGATCGTATCGAGTTCTCCTGCGACGCGCATGTTCCCGATCTCGACCGCCAGTCCGGATGTCGAGCGGGCGATGACGATGAGCGCGGTCGCGAAGGGGCCGACGATCCCGAAAATGACATGAAGGACGATGGGTCCCATGAGGTTCTGGATCCCAAGTCGGGGAAGCTCGATCCCAGTCTCCGCGACGATTCCGGCTCCCACTAGAAGCGCGACGATGGTAATGATGGGGAGGGCCGAAGATCCCGCAGCCACGATGGGTTGAAGGAAGCTGTGCAGAATCAGCCGCCGGGTCAGGACGAGGCGAATGAGATCGTAAAGGCTGGTGAGAACGATCTGCCCCAGGTCCCGGAAATAATGAAAAAGCCTGACAGGACTGATTACCTGAAGGATATTGATGGCAAACCTCGGCGCGTCGTTTGTGGAAGGAAGGCGTCGATTCGCCTCCCTCCCTGATGGTATCAGGGCTGGCTCATCTCTTTCTTCGTCTCTCCGGACAAAGCCCTGAGAAAGGCCACGAGGTCCCTTTTCTCGGAAGCTTTCAGGTGAAGAGGAACCAGCAGGGCATCTTTCGTGGCAAAGCGGGATTTTCCGCCGCCCCGGTCGTAGAAGTCAACCACCTGTGCAAGTGTCCGGAAGGTTCCGTCATGCATGTAGGGGGCCGTCAGCGCCACGTTCCGGAGCGGGGGGGTCCGGAACTTCCCTTTGTCCAGGGGATCGTGGGTCACCGCATACCGGCCGACATCGACCGGCAGTGTTCCTGTCTGGGGGACGCCGAGATTATGGTAGGCCTGATCGGAGAGCAGGGCCCCCGAATGGCACAGGACGCAGCGGCCTTTGCCCCTGAAGAGCGCGAACCCCCGTTTTTGCGAGGGAGAAAGGGCCTTCGCCTCGCCCATCAGGAAGCGATCATAGGGCGTGTTCGGCGTGACCAGGGTCCGCTCGTAGGCGGCGATCGCCTCCGCGATGCGGTCTATGGAGACCGATCCGCCGAAGACCTCCCGGAAGGAATGCCGATAGGCCGGAATTTTCCGGAGACGGTCCACCACGCTCTGGTTGGAGGGGTTTTCCATCTCGACGGGATTGGTCAGGGGCCCGATGGCTTGCTCCTCAAGGCTTCCGGCCCGTCCGTCCCAGAACTGGAGATTCAGAAATGCTGCGTTCAGGACCGGAGGCGCGTTGCGTCCGCCCCTCTTGCCTCCGACCCCGAGGGAAACGGGCCGTGGATCGGCGAACCCCGCCTTCGGCATGTGGCAGAAGGCGCAGCTGATGGAGCCGTTCACGGACAACTTCGGATCGAAGAACAGCTTCTTTCCCAGAGCGACCTTGGCCGGGGTTTCAAGATTCGAAAGAGGAACGGGAGGGGACGGGGGGAGGGGCACAAGAGGTTGCGCCTGCGCCAGAGACACTGAAAAAATCACGGACAATAATGGCACGATATGGGAGAGTTTCATCCTTAGGCGCGCATTGGAAACTTCGACGTTTACGCCGAGAAGGAATGCGCCTTCTCCTTTCTGTCAGAGTGGATATTCATTTCGGCCGGCCCGTTGATACGGACGGAACCACCGTCCGGAACCCGAATACTGTATTGTCAACCCGAGATTTCCGAATCATCTTTCACTCTCTGCCGTTTACGGCGGGGTGGCTGACGTGGTTCCTTCTGCGGGAGAAAGAATCGCGATGACACTAGAAATCCTAGCATAGATTTCGGGGGGAACCCAACGAGAAACCGGATAGACCACTCAGAAATTCAATATTTGGGTGCTGACTCATCCCAAGGCGGCCAGGGAGGTACGACAACGATTCTTTTTCGGGAGCCCGGAAGGGGGGGCAAGGCGCGCAAGAGGTCGGAATGAGGGTTGAACAGGGTCAGGGAAGCGGAGTGGCTGAGTCGATACGTTGGGCTTGACTGCGATAAAAACCCGACCCTAAAATAGAACCATGAAAGTTCATGGAATGTTCAGGCTCGATTCCTTTCTCATTCTTTTTTTTGCCGGGTTGCTCTGTCTCCTTCCGGGAGTTCCGCAATCGGTCAACGCCAAGACTGCTCTTTCCACCGAAAGAGCGGTCCAGACAAAAGCCGGAATGATCCCCCGAGCCTGTCCCATGAAGGGCATGAAGGGAACCCTTCCCTGTTGCGGACACGTGGCGAAGGCCGCGTTCTGCCGGACTTCGCTTTGCGACTTGTGTCTCCTTTCCGATCACCGTCAGGCGGAAACACCTCTCCGGATCCTTCGGGTGCCCCCGCCGGCGTTCTCCCCTCTCTTTTCAGTGTTCGCCGCACTTTCCGGAGGAACTCCCCCGATCCGTTCCCCCCTGTCAGATCCGCCTTTCCCTTCGAAATCTCTCCACCTGCAGGTCAATGCCCCCCTTCTGATTTGAGATCCTCCCTGTTCTAGCCATATTCGGGATTTTTCCGAAAATGCCGGTTTTTTTGCCGCATCGAACAGGAGAGGAGCCATCATGTCATTTCCCGAATTGTTTTTTTGCCGGAGACGGGGACCGGACGCCCACTTTTCCGGTCCTCCTCTTTCGACGGGACGTGTCGACCATTCGATCGTCCGTCCATTGCTTGCTTCGCTGATTCTCATATCGCTTCCCGGGATTCCCTCCTTTGCGGGAGGAGTACAGCCTCTCTGGGCCGAATCCGGACCACACTTCCGAGAACTCAAGCCTTCCGTCTCCCGAGTCCTCACTCTCGAGCAGGCCATCCGGCTGGCACTGGAAAGAAACCCGGGATTGGCGAAAGAGCGTGCGATCCTCGCCCGGTCCTCCGCTTTTTCCGTCCGCGCGGGGGAACTCTCCGATCCGAAAATCATTTTGGGGGAACAGTACTTTCCCATTGATCTCGGAATGGGAGAAAGTGCCCTGGCCATGACGACTGTGGGTATCCGGCAATCCTTTCCCCCCTGGGGGAAGCGCTCCCTGCTCCGCCAGAGCGCCGTTTTTGAGGCGACCGCGGCACGCTGGAGGCTCGAGGACAAAAAAAACCGTCTCGTCCGCGATGTCCGCATGGCTTGGGTCGACCTCTACCGGGCCCGGGAGAAGGAGGTCATCCTCCGGTCGGCCGGGTCTCTCCGGGAGCAAGCGTTCCGGTCGGCCCTGGCGCGCTACCGCCAAGGGACCGGTTCGGAATCCGATGTCCTGTTGGCCCAGTTTCAAAAAGACCGGATCCGGGACAGGAAGGAGCAGGTCCGCATCCGGGAGGAGAAGAGCCTCTACCGCCTGATGGACCTCATGCATGTCTCGCGATCGTTCCGGATTCCTCCGGAAAAGCCCCATTTTCCGGATCCGCTTCCCGAATCCGTTCTTCTGGGACGGCTCGACCGACATCCGGAACTCGAGTCCCGGAACGAAAAGAATTCCGCTCAAGAACTCCTTGTCCGTGCCGCCGAGAAAGACAAAATTCCCGCCGTATCGGTCGAAGGAGACTACAGCTATTTCATGGGACCGAACCTGATCACTGCAACGCCCAACCTGTTTTCGCTTCTGCTGAGCTTCAATCTCCCGGTTCGTCCCGGGGAACGCCAGGATCAGAGGGTCGCGGAAAAAAGGCATGAACTCGAAATCCTCGAATCCGATCGTGATGCGGCGCGCCAACGGCTTATCGAGGAGGTCCGAAACTCCGAAGGAACCTACCGACATCTCCTTCGCCGAACCGACCTTCTCGAACACGTCCTCATGCCCGAAGCCAAGAGAAGCGTGGACGCAGCCCTTGCAGGCTATGCGACCGGAACGCTGGAAATGGAACGCGTTCTGTCCACGATGCAAAAAGCCGAAAAAGTCGAACTTCAGGCCTTGTCCGTCGAGGCGGACCGATTGAAAACGGATGCCGAGCTTTCCTATCTGTCCGGCAGGCTTCAGGGAGGACCCCATGAACCGTAAGCTATTTTCTTTGATGTTCCTTTCCCTCGCGGTCGGAGCCCTTGTCGGCATCGGAAGCGCGCGGTGGATTCTTTTTTCGAAAGAGGTCCGGTCGAAAACCCCTATCCAATCGGGGCCTGCGGAAACACAGATCCTTTACTGGCGGAACCCCATGAACCCTTCCATCCATTCGGACCGCCCGATGAAGGACAACATGGGCATGGACTACATTCCCGTGTATGTCGAACCGAACGCGTCCCTCAAGAATGCCATATCGGTGGATCCCCGTGTCCGGCAAATGTTGGGGATAAAAGTCGTTCCGGTCGTGCGCCGGACTTTCTCGCGCACGATCCGGACGGCCGCGACGGTCACGATCGACCGGAGGGGGAGCCAGACCGTAACGACGCGATTCGGGGGATGGATCCGGGATCTGACGGTCCTGGCACCCGGTGACGTCATTCGGAAGGGGTCTCTTCTTGCCCGGGTCTATTCCCCCGAACTGGCGAGTTCCGAAAAGGAAGCCCTGATCGCCCTTGAGGCGACCCGGTCCGATCCGGAATCAAAAGACAATCGAAGCCTCTGGGAAGCGTCCCGTGAGCGCCTGCGACTCCTCGGCCTCCCGAATCGGGAAATCGATCGTCTCGAAAAAACCGGCGAGAGCCGAACGGTCCTGCCTGTCTATTCTCCCTATTCGGGAATCGTGACATCGATCACCGCCCGCCCGGGGGACGGGATCATTCCGGGGAAGCCTTTGATGGTCCTGTCCGACCTTTCACGGGTATGGGTCGATGTCGCCCTGTACTCCGACCAGTTGACCTGGGTCAAGCCGGGAGATCCGGTGATGCTCCGGCTTCCCGACATTCCCGGACGCGTCTATCGGGGACGCCTTCACTTTGTGGACCCCCGGCTCAACAAAAGGAGCCGGACCGTCCGGGCCCGGGTGCCCGTCGAAAACCCGGACGGTTTTCTGAAGCCAGGAATGTACCTCGAAGGGACTTTGCATCCCGACCCTCGTCCGATGGTCCTGGTTGTCCCTCGATCGGCCCTGATCCGCACGGGAACGAAGACAGTCGTCATCACTGAAGTCGGACACGGGCATTTCCGGCCGGTACGCGTGACCGCCGGAGTCCGGTCGGAACATTGGGTCGAAGTCATTTCCGGCCTCCATGAAGGCGATCGGGTCGTGGTCAGCGGACAGTTCCTGCTGGACGCCGAATCCCGGTTCGAGAACGTCTCCGCACGGATGGAAAAAGGAGACCGGCCATGATTAACCGCATCATCTCCGGATCCATCCAGAGACGATATTGGGTCCTCGCGTTCTCCCTGCTCCTGATCGCCTGGGGAGTTTTTTCCTTGTTCAGGAGTCCCCTGGATGCGATTCCCGACCTGTCCGACACGCAGGTCATCGTCAAGGCCGTCTACCATGGACAGCCTCCGTCGGTCGTCGAGAATCAGGTGACGTATCCCCTGACGACCGCGTTCCTGACAATCCCCGGAGTTCGTCACGTCCGCGGTTATTCGGACTTCGGGAACTCCCTCATTTACATTCTTTTCAAGGACGGAACCGACCAATATTGGGCCCGTTCCCGGGTCCTGGAATATCTGAACCAGGTCGAAAGCCGCCTTCCCGCCGGAGTCACGGCCACATTGGGGCCGGATGCCACCGGCCTCGGGTGGGTCTATGAATATGCCCTGGTCGACCGCACGCACCGTTACGACCTGTCCCGGCTCCGGGCCCTTCAGGACTGGTTCCTGAAATTCGAGCTTCAGAGCATCCATGGAGTGGCGGAAGTGGCGTCGGTCGGCGGGATGGTCAAGGAATTCCAGGTCGACGTGGACCCCAGGAAACTTCTGGCCTACCACGTGAGCCTGTCCCGGGTGGAAAGGGCGATCCGGGCGTCGAACGGGGACGTGGGCGGGTCGGTCGTTGACATGGGGGAGGCCCAGTACATGGTCCGGACCCGGGGGTATATCCATTCGCTTCCGGACATCCGGAGCATCCCCCTTGCGGTGGGTCCGGAGGGGAATCCGGTCCGGCTTTCAGACGTGGCCTCCGTCCATCTCGGTCCGGAGCTGAGACAAGGGGTGGCGGAACTCGACGGCAAAGGCGAGGTCGCGGGGGGAATCGTCATCGCCCGCGGGGGGACCAACGCGCTCGACGTCATCCGGGCGGTGAAAGAGAAGATCCGCTCCCTTTCTCCGATGCTGCCGCCCGGGGTCGAGGTAGTCACGACCTACGACCGTTCCCGGCTGATCCTGAAAAGCATCCGGAATCTTCTGGAAAAACTCCTGGAAGAATCGATCGCGGTTTCCCTTGTCTGCCTTCTGTTCCTGTCACGGGTCCGCTCCTCCCTTGTGGCCATCCTGAGTCTTCCGGTCGGCATCCTTGCGGCATTTGTCCTGATGGCGCGACAGGGGCTCACCGCCAATATCATGTCTCTCGGGGGAATCGCGGTCTCGATCGGTGTGATGGTGGATGCGGCCATCGTGATGATCGAGAACATGCACAAACACCGGGAGCGTTCCGGCGACACGGAAAGCTCCTGGAAAACCGCTCTCGCCTCTGCGAAGGAAGTCGGTCCGTCCCTCTTTTTCTCGCTTCTGGTGATCACTGTCTCTTTCCTCCCGATCTTTGCCCTTCAGGAACAGGAGGGCCGGCTTTTCAAGCCGTTGGCTTTCACAAAAACTTGGTCCATCGCCATTTCCGCCGCCCTGTCGATCACTCTGGTGCCCGTTCTGATGGGATTTCTGATCCGCGGCAAGATCACACCGGAACAGAACAACCCCCTCAATCGCGTCCTCGTTGCTTTCTACCGACCGGTCATCGGATGGGTGCTCCGCCATCGGAAGGTTACGGTTGCTTTGTCTGCCGGGTTCCTGCTGACGGCGGCAATTCCGCTCACCCGTCTGGGAACGGAATTCATGCCGCCCCTGTATGAAGGGGATCTTCTGTACATGCCGACCCTGACGCCCGGCGTTTCCGTGGGAGAATCGGCCCACCTGCTCCAGATCACAGACCGCCTCATCCGTACCGTTCCGGAGGTGGAGCGTGTTTTCGGACAATCCGGCCGGGCGGAAACCGCGACCGATTCCGCGCATCTCACCATGTTCGACACGGTCGTCACGCTGAAACCCCGAAACGAGTGGCGACACGGAATGACCTTGTCCCGGCTCAAGGAAGACCTCGACCGTGCCGTCTCGCTCCCGGGGGTGTCCAATATCTGGACGATGCCCATCATCAACCGGGTCAACATGCTGTCGACCGGCATCAAATCTCCTCTCGGCCTCAAGGTGACGGCCCCGTCGCTCGAGACGATCGACCGGATCGACCGCCAGATCCGCGAGGTGTTGGCCAAACTTCCGAAGACAGCTTCGGTCTACGCCGACAGGCTTACCGGAGGGCGGTATATTTCTATCGACATCCACCGCTTCAGGGCGGCCCGCTACGGATTGAACGTCGCGGACGTCAACCGCATGGTGCGGACCGCCATCGGGGGAGAGACGCTGACCACGGTGGTCCAGGGCCGGGAACGTTTCCCCGTGAACCTTCGGTATCCGCGAGACGAGAGAGGGTCTCTCGAAGCCCTCGGATCCTTGCCGGTTTCCGTCCCGGGAGGAGCGCTCGTTCCTCTTTCCCGGCTGGCCTCGCTCTCGATCGAGGACGGACCCACGATGATCAAGACAGAAAATGCCCGGCTGACCGGATGGATCTATATCGACATCAAGGGAGGCGATCTGGGCGGCTATGTCGCGCGGGCCAAAAAGGCGATCGCCCGTTCCGTAAAACTTCCTCCGGGAACCACACTTTCCTGGTCGGGCCAGTACGCGGCGATCGAGAGAGCCCGCAAAAGACTGGCGCTCGTCCTCCCGCTGACACTCCTGATCATCGTGGCGCTCCTGTATGTCCACTTCAGGAATTTCGCCAAGACAGGACTGGTCCTTCTCTCCTTGCCGTTCGCGATCCTTGGAAGCCTGTGGTTTCTTTACGGCCTGCACTACCGGCTGTCCGTGGCGGTGGTCACGGGGATGATCGCGCTGGCCGGCATCGCGGTGGAATTCGGCATTGTGATGATCCTCTACCTTGATCGTTCCATAGAACGGCACAGGACCGAGGGAACGCTTTCGACACCGGAAGACCTCGACCGCGCCATCGTCGAAGGAACGCTCTATCGCCTGAGGCCGATCGCCATGACGGGATCCGTGATCCTTGCGGGGCTCCTTCCGATCATGACGAGCCACGGGACCGGTTCGGACGTCATGAAACGGATCGCCGCTCCGATGGTCGGCGGAATGACGACGGCCATCGTATTGAGTCTTCTCGTGATCCCCGTTCTTTACAGGATGTGGAGGGAGGCAGATGTCCGTCGAAACGATCCTGACGGCGGGCGTGGTCCGGAACCTCTACCGCGGAAGGGAATGGGTTCCCTTCGATCATAGTCCAACCTCTGAAAGGGGTGCAGTTATGAATCAGTTGGCAAAAGGAATGACGGCGGTATTCGGGATGCTCTTTGGAGTGCTTCTTGCCAGTGAGATGGCCTTGGCCGACGACATGGGAGGCATGAACGGGATGCCCGACATGTCGTCCGGGATGGGCGGAATGTCCGCCGCGGCGACGGTCGGTCATGGCCGGGGGATCGTCAAGGCGATCGACCGGAAGGCCGGGACGGTCACCCTAAAGCACGGACCTGTCAAGGAGTTCGGTTGGAGCGGAATGACCATGACGTTCTCCTTGCGCCACCCATCGGAACTGAAGTCCCTCAAAAAGGGTGAACACGTCTATTTCGACGTGGCGAAAGACGGCCAGGGTTCGGCCGTGATCACGAAGATCCGTCCGGTACCTTGAAGGACTCTAACGGGAGGGTTGCGTGATGGACAGGAGAGAGGCAATAAAAACGATGTTCGCAACGTTTGTCGCGGGTCTTTTGTACCCTCTGCTGACGAACGGAGGCCGGAACAGGGCTTGGGCGACCCCATCGCCCAGCAAGGTCGACAAAAAAACGGCCCATTACCGAGGCCATCCCAAGGACGGAAAAATGTGCATGAACTGCCGATACTTCATCCCGCCGGAAGGAATGCGGTCCATGATGGAGGGAATGGGGCAGGGGATGGGAGGCATGAACGGCGGAAGGGGGATGGGACAGATGATGGCGGGAGAATGCAAGGTTGTGGCCGGCCCCGTCAGTCCGATGGGATACTGCCGGTTTTACGAAAGGAAAGGCTAGCGGTTCAAGCCGGGGCAAGGCGGAATAGGAAGTCCGTCCCGGAATCTCCCGGGAGGGCAAGAAGGGCATTTCTTTCAGTGCCCTTTCAGCATGGGGGAGATGGACCGCCAAATGAAAACCATGATCCGGAAATACAAAAGCGAACATCACCGTCATATGGCCACCCTCATGCAGGCAATGGTCCAGGAACATATCTATGTCCTTAAGGTCCTGAACCAGATGGTGGAGAGAAGAGAAATTAGGAACGAAATTCTGCTCAAGCATTCTGGGAAATAGATCCTGGGGATACCGGGCGGCGGTGAGTTCCCCGCCGCTGTTATAACCCCCGGTGGGATGGGCGATAAGGCCCTACATCTTTTTTTGGCTATTTGCAAAATTTGGTTGGAATCAACCCTAGATTGCACAGAACAGAGCGTTTAGGGCTATTGACGCGAACAGAATGATGCAATACTCTATTTACTACAAATGTAGTAAAGGAGAAAAAATGAGTATGCCTGTAAGAATTGAAGATGATCTGTATCAGCAAGCGAAGGCCGCATCGCAAGGAGAATGTCGCACAATTGCCGGACAACTTGAGTTTTGGGCCAAGGTTGGGAAGGCTGCATTGGATAATCCAGATCTTCCAATTGAGTTCGTAAGCGAACTATTGGTGGCGAAGAAAGAAGATCGCAGCAGCCTTTCCTCTTTCAAGCCGGGCCAATTCCGTGACTAAAGAAGTGAAAGTTCTGCAAACGAATGTTTTTGCCCGTGCATATAAGAAACTTCACTCAAACCAAAAGGATGCTGTTGATAAGGCAGTTGCATTAATCATTCAGAATCCAAATCTCGGAGAGGAAAAGAAGTGTGACCTCTCTGGCGTATTCGTATACAAGTTTGATTGCGTGAACCAACTCTATCTTCTGGCTTACGAGTTTGACCCTTCAACGCGAGTTCTGCTTCTTGTGGGCACTCACGAAAACTTCTATCGCACACTCAAAAGGTGATGGAACTTGCCGGTTGATTCCAACCGGATTTTGCAAATAGCCTTCGATACGTTGATGGACAAGCCCGCATCCTGGAAATGGAAAGACTTCGAGGCGCTAGCCCAAAAATTGGGAGCGACGGCCCGGGAGATCGCGGAGATGGTCCAGGACCGGACTCCCCGTTCTCCTTGCCTTGGAGCTCTTCATAAGGCTATGTTGCCGTTTCATGTTGTAGCTCATAGCGACCAGCTGATACAGTCAACCACAGAGCGGAGTTGAGATGCTCTCCAAATGTCTCGATCATGCGACGCCAGCCCAGGTAGTGGTCCAGATACTTTGTGGCCACCC
>DAHWGX010000033.1 GCA_027335985.1 Nitrospirota bacterium
TCAAAAAATTCTTGCTCACCTGGAGGCGCGGGGCCTTCCTTACCGGGTCGATCCTCTTCCTGAAAAAGTGTCCCGGGAAGACACGGCGGGATGGATGCTTGAGACATTTCTCCCGCGCATCCGGATCCGTGGAGTGGGAACGGAAATAATTCTGGAGAATGTCCTCCAGGCGGAGCAATGGTTGAACACCCTGCCGGAAGCGGATTCCAAACGGAAATCGTCCAGAAAAACAGGAGTCTTCGCACGTTTCCTGGGTAGGGGAACCTGATGGCCTCCGTTTTCTGGATCAAGGTCTCTATATTCGCATTGGCCGGAACGATCTTGTCTCTCGTCGACCTGAAAATCTTTCGGCTCCCCCATGTCCTGACCCTGCCGTTGGCCGGGAGCGGATTCCTGTTTTCGTTTTTGCCGGGGAACGGAATAACCCCGATCCGCTCCGGGGCCGGATTTCTGGCCGGGGTGTTTCTTCTGGGTCTTCTTTCCTGGTTTCGTCAGGAATCGTTCGGATTCGGGGACGCCGTGTTTTCGGGGGCGATCGGGACCTATGCTGGCGTCGCGGGTCTGGGAATAGCCCTTTTTGCCGGAGGTGGATTGGCCGTGATTTTCGGTCTCGGGAAAGATCGTGGCCCAATGGCGTTCGGACCCTATCTGGCTTTCGGGGGAGTTTGTTCCCTGATCGTTTTGTCCTTCGTCCCGAACGGGTTCGGGAAGATACTGTTTTGAAAGGAGAAGAAGGTGGGAGGAAGTTCCGGGCTGACCAATACGGCCGTATCCCTCATGCAGAACCTCGCGAACGACCTTCCGGCCCTCTGGAGCCTTCTGATCGCATTTGCCGCGATTGCCGGGGTCATCATGTGCGGGTACAGCCTTCTGAAGGCGATCGAATACCAGAGACGGGGGGAATCGATGATCGGAGCCTTCGTTCTGTTCGCGCTGGGGATCGGTCTCGTGAACCTCACCTTCTTCGTGGATTCCGCGACGCAAACGATCGGATTCCAGACCGGAAACCTTTCGACCTTTTCCTATACGGCACCCTCCGGATCCGGAAGCGGACCTACAGCCGGAATCCCCTCCTTCGCGTTCGTGATCCTGAAATTCTTCGGGTGGCTCGCCACGTTTCGGGCCTTCATCCTCTGGTCGGAATCGGCCCGCTCAGGATCCCCTCCCGGAACGGTCTGGCGGGGAACAACGCATTTTGTCGCAGGGATTGGGCTGATCAACATCGACCAGTTTCTGGGGATGATGGGGAGTTACATGTCATGAAAAGAGGGGGTTAGGTTGACAAATAATTTAATAATGCTTAATATTATTAAGTATTATACGTATATATGTCAACTAAATATTGAATAGGGTTGTCCCATGAAAGTTTTCGATTTTTTGATGACGCATCCAGTTTTCTCCTACAAGGAATATCTCGAGGAAGTCGGAGAAGGGGTCCGAAACAAACGAACCCTTGATGCGCTCCTTCTGCATCATAGCAAGGGAGGGCATGTTCTTCGAGTCCGACGAGGATTGTTCGTTTCCGTTCCGTTCGGTACGGATCCGGAGAATTGCCCGGTGGATCCGTTCCTGCTGGCGGGAAAGATGATGGAAGATGCAGTTCTTGCCTATCATACTGCCCTGGAGTTTTATGGAGAAGCCTATTCTTCCTGGAATCGTTTTTTTGTTCTTTCGAACAAAACATCACCTAAATTTGTTTTCAGGGGGCAGGAATTCCATGTCGTTTCCTTTCCAGGATCCCTTCGAAGGAGTGGCGCGGTTGGTCTCGGAGTGCAGACGGGAGAGAGGCTGGGTCTCCCTCTTCAAGTGACGACACTGGAAAGGACATTGGTGGATGTACTGGATCGTCCGGAATTGTCCGGAGGATGGGAAGAGGTGTGGCGCTCCCTGGAGTCTATCAGGGCTCTCGATTTGGAACTAGTCGTGCGTTACACCCTTGCTCTCGGAAACGCCACGACAACTGCCAAGGTCGGTTTCTTCCTGGAACGGCACAGGGAATCCTTGATGGTCGAAGAAAAGCACTTGTCCCCGCTTCGGGAAGAAAAACCTCGAACCCGTCACTACATGGACAGGACAAAAAGGAGCGGGGGACGTTTTGTCCGGGATTGGAATCTGATCGTTCCTGAAGATGTTATCCATCGGTCATGGGAGGAAAATTATGGATCTGTCACGGGAAATCCTCCTTAAGGAGTCCCGCTCCAGAAAATTCAGACCGGAAATACTGGAAAAAACCTTTCGGTTGACGGATCTTCTCGGAGCGATCGACAAACATCCTTTTCTGAAGGATCGAATCGCCCTCAAGGGGGGAACCGCACTCAACCTCTTTCTTTTCAATCTTCCCCGTTTGTCGGTTGACATCGACCTGAACTACATTTCTCCATCGAAGGAAATCGGAGAAGAGCGGACTCGAGTTTTACAGGCCGTTGAAGCCATTGCCTCCCAAAACGGGTATCAAATTCGACGAATCCCGGAAGATCACGCCGGAGGAAAATGGGAGTTCCGATATGACAGCGTTTTGGGGCAAGGCGGAAAGCTTCAGATCGATATCAATTTCATGTTTCGCGTTCCCTTGTGGGAACCGGAACGAAAAGACTCATGTTTTATCGGGATCTATCAAGCCAAAAATACTCCAGTGCTGGAAAAGCATGAATTGGTTGCCGGAAAACTGGCGGCTCTTGTATCCAGAAATGCGAGCAGGGACCTCTTTGATGTTTTTCAACTTTCCAGGGAAACATTTGATTTTGAAAAACTCAGAACCGCTTTTGTGGTTTATGGGGGGGTAAACAGGAAGGATTGGCGGAGGGTCGATAGTGGATCATTGAAGATAGATCATAATGACGCCTCGCGATCTTTGTTGCCTCTATTGAAAGAAGATGAACTGTATTTCGTCAAAACTGAAGAAGGAAGAGAAAGGCTTTTGAAAGAATGTCATGAATTTTTAAAAAATGTATTGCCCCTCCGGAGAAATGAGCAGTTATTTCTCGATGAGCTCCTTGAACGTGGACAGATCGTTCCCTCCCTTCTGACCGATGATTCTGGACTTATAGAACGGATCTCAAATCATCCGGGACTGCTCTGGAAGGCTTTTAACGTTCAATCATTCAAACCTTTGGAAGCCGATAAAAAGGAAAGTCCAAATTCATTTCGACAGGATTTCGAACCCGAACCCTGAAGGAGAGGGGACATGACAGGCATTTTTTCACAGGTCGCCGGAAGCCTCATGGATGGTCTGGGACGATCCGTCGCGTCCGCCGTCGAACTCGAGACGGCCGACTCGTCCAAAGTTCTGGCCGCCCGGGACGGATCCCTTGTTTCTCTTCTCTCCATATCGGGAGTGGCGTCTCTTGTGGGTGGTCCGGAATTCGACACCCTCGTGGGGCGGATCGGAGAGGTGTTGAACACGGCGGTGGGGCGCGGAGGCCACATCGTGCAGATCTCCTTTTCCCGGGATCCCCTCGAATCGCGACGAATGATCCGGGAGAGCATGGACGCGGCGGTCAGGACGGCCGGACGCATCGGACTCGAGATGAACGACCTCTTCGAGGAAAAGACCCGGGTCCTCTCCTCCTTTTGTGCCCAGGAGGCGGTCCATGTCGCCGTCTGGACCACACCAGACGTTCTCCCGAAACCGGAAATCAAGGACGCGGTGAAGGATCGGGTGAAATCCCGGGAAACGGAACGGAAAACGTCGAAATGGAGGTTTACCCCGGCCGGACAGGATCTTCATGCCGGCATTGCCCGCCTTCGGGAAAAGCACAAGGCGGTGGTGTCGAACTTCGAGACGGGTCTCGGGCAGGCCGGGTTTCTCGTCGAGACGCTCGATTGCCATACGGCTCTCCGGCACATCCGGAAGATGATCGATCCGGACGTGACCCCCGAAAACTGGAAGCCCCGTCTTCCCGGAGACCGGATTCCCGTCCGGTACCCGGACCCGGGAGAACCCCTCATCGACTGCGTCCAGTGGCCGCCGGTCTGGCAGCAGGTCATGCCGCGCCCGGCCGAGGTAATGGATCTCGATACGGTTCGACTGGGAGATCGGTATATCCGGTCGTTTGCGGTGACGATGCCCCAACTTTCCCCCGTTCCCTTCGGAGACCTGTTCTCCTACCTGAAAGAAATCCCCTGGAGAATCCTTTTCCGGTTCGAGGGAAACGGAATCGGGAGTCTTTCCTGGAGGCCCGTTGTCGCCCAGATCCTCTCGTTCGTCTCTTCCCGGAACAAGCAGATCGTGGCCGGAGCGGATGAGATCCGGTCCCGGTTCCAGAGCGGCCAGCCGGTCGTCCGGATGTCGCTTGCCCTCTGCACCTGGGGGGACACTGTAAAAGAGGTCCGGAAACACGGCTCGATTCTCTCCCAGGCCCTCTCTGCCTGGGGAAGCGTGGAGGCCTCCGCCCGGACGGGGGATCCCTTCCTGGGGGTCGTTTCCACGATACCCGGCTTGTCCCGGAGGAGCGTGGCGCCCGTCCTGATCGCCCCGTTGTCCGAGGTGGCTCCTACGGTTCCGGTCCGGCCCGCCAGCATTTTCGACAAGGGGGCACTCCTTCTCCGTTCCCCTGACGGGAAGATCCTCCCGTTCCAGCCGGGATCCCCCTTGCAGTCCTCCTGGATCGAACTGGGATTCGCCCCGTCGGGAGGAGGCAAATCCGTCTTTTCGAACGCCCTGAATCTGTCGCTGTGTCTCCTCCCGGGACTATCACGGCTTCCCCGGATCGCCATCCTGGACATCGGACCCTCGTCTTCCGGACTCGTCTCGCTGCTGAAGGGGGCGCTCCCCGAAGGAAAGAAACACATGGCGGCCCATTATCGGGTCACGATGACCCCGGAATACGTCGTGAACCCTTTCGATCTGCCTTTGGGCTACCGGAAGCCTCTCCCGGCGCACCGGGCTTTTCTCGCGAATCTCCTGACGCTCATTTCGACGCCTCTCGGGGAATCCGACCCCTACGACGGAATTGCGGGGATCTCCGGCCTCGTGGTCGACCTGGCCTATGAATCCTTCGAAGACCGGGATGCGAATTCCGCACCCCGGGAATACGCACCACATGTCGATCCGGAGGTCGACCGGGAACTTGGCGTTTTGGCTTTTCCCTTCGAGAAATATTCTAAGCTGTACTGGTGGGACATCGTGGACTTTTTGTATGACCAGGGAAAGATCCGTGAGTCCTGGCTCGCCCAGACCCATGCCGTGCCGAACCTGAAGGATATTCCGTCCATCGCCAGCGATCCGGAGGTCGCAGCCGAATACAGTCTCTCCACGCCGACGGGAGAAAAGGCGGTGGACTACTTCAAGCGGCGGCTCCAGGAAGC
>DAHWGX010000051.1 GCA_027335985.1 Nitrospirota bacterium
CGACGCGATTGGAGCACTCGCCATCCTCGCGGATGTAGGCTATTCGCACCATGAGATGTTGGTCTATCGCTTTCCGCAGTTGAGCCATTCCTGTCACGGTCTCCTTAGGGATGAAGAAGCCGGGGGAAAGCAACGTCTCCTTGTCCAGGCGCTCACGCAACCGATCGGGCAGAACGGCGTCCAATTTCGCAAGCACGCACCCTGCAGCACGTGCGAGCTCGGCATCCGCCCAAGAACGGACCATATTGGCACCCAGGACGAGTGCCTCCATCTCCTCATTGTCGAACATCAGAGGCGGTACTTGATAGCCAGGCCTCAGGCGGTAACCGACGCCCGCCTCGCCATCGATGGGAACGCCGACAGCCATGAGGTCAGCGATGTCGCGGTAGATCGTCCGTATGGACAACTCCATCTCCTCGGCTATCCGCCGTGCGGTAACGATACGTCCGTGGCCAAGCAGCAGAATGATCTGGAAAAGTCGGTCGGCGCGTCTCATGGTGCCAGGTTTCCTCCCACTTCCTGTTAATGGGTTGGCCAGAACATTAAAGAACGCCGGGGACGAAGTCTGCTGACAGTATGGTGTCAGGAATGCAGGTTTATAGTCTAGTTGTCGGCCACACCGGCCGGACATCGGAAGACACCGTTAATCAACAGGAGGAACAGACAATGAAACAAGTCATCAACTGGTTCGAAATTCCCGCCGACGATTTCGATCGCGCGGTAACCTTCTACGAGAACGTCTTCGCCACCAAGTTGAGGCGCCTGGTAATGAACGTCGGGGAAGACGTCTTCACGGATGGTGTCTTTCCCTATGATCCCCCTGCTCCTTCCGGTTCCATCTGCAAGAGGCCGAACCTGCAACCCGGGCCGGACGGTACCCTCATCTACCTCGATGCCAGCCCCGATGTCGCAGCGGTACTGGCTCGGGTCAACGCCAACGGGGGCAAGGTGGTACTCGACAAAACCCTCCTCACCGACGACATCGGATATATCGGGGTCTTCATCGACAGCGAGGGAAACCGTGTGGGAGTGCACTCCCGCAAATAACGATACAAGCCGATAACGGCAAGATCCCCGGAAGAACCTTTGCCGTCCGGGGATCTTCATGAGTACCGTTCAGAACACTGGCCAGACCTGTAAAATTTGTCACTGTTTGGTGACAATGACGACTCCGCTCGACCACCTCATTTTGGTCGCAAGAAGGTTGGGATTCCCGTCCAGAAATTCCAGAAGAGCTTTGACTTTGGGGGCATGATCCTCAGGCCAGTTCGGCTGGGGCAGCATGTCGTCGATGATATAGAGACCGTTTTTTTCCAAGAGACCGAGTGTCTCCTCCAGGAGGCGATACTTTCCCGGCCAGGTATCGGCGAATATGAAGTCAAAGCGATCCCCGTGTGCGGCCGAATCCAGAACGAACCGGTCCCCGTCGCCACAGATGATCGTCAACCGGGGATCGTGCCCGAGATGCCTGTCTGCGACTTCGAGGATCGTCCGGTCGTTGTCCAGTGTGACCAGGGCCGAGTCCGGGCTCATGCCGTCGAGGATCCAGGCCGTAGAGAGTCCCGTTCCGGTCCCCAACTCCAGGAATCGTCCCTTCCCTTTCGAGCGGGCAAGAGTTCTGAGAAGAGCGCCGACCGTTCGTTCTCCCGCCATCCCGAATCCGATCTTCAGAGTCTCGGCCTCGATGGCCGGAAGGGCGGACGGCACTCTTGGAATTCTCCGATCGTCCATCACGGCCTCTTTCCTTCGGAATCGTTCTTATTTTCTTTTTCCTGAGGGGTTTGCCACTCCGGATCCAGGATCGAATACAGGTACGAATCGACCCATCGGCCTTCCTTCAGGCGGTGTTTTCTCAAAATTCCTTCCCGGGACATGCCGATTTTTTCGAGAACATGGGCCGATCCCCGGTTCTCCACAAAACACAGGGCCACCATCCGGTGAAGACCGAGACGGGAGAACCCGAAGGAGAGAAGGGCCCGGGCCGTTTCGGTGGCGAACCCCTGATTCCAGCTTGCTTGTTCGAGGTAGTATCCGATCTCCCCTTCCCGGTTCTCCCGGTCGGTCACATGGATCTTGCATCCTCCGATCGGAAACGAGAGCGGCCCTTTTTCCTTCGACACGATCGCCAGATCGTAAAACGAACGGGGATTCCCGGCTGCATTCCGGATCCCCCGTCGGATGGAGGATTCTGTATCTCGGCGGGTGTAGGGCCCCCAGTAGGTCATCCGGGTGACGAGGGGATCGGAGGCGTAGCGGTGGACCGCGTCCGTGTCCGTCAAGGAAAAATTCCTGAAGAGAAGCCGATCGGATTCGAAGAGGAAGGGATTCTCCGGGGTTTCGGCCGCGGAAGTTCCAGTGCGGGAAAGTTCGATCAGATTTCCGTCGGGGTCACGAATATAGACCGAAACCAGGGGACCC
>DAHWGX010000057.1 GCA_027335985.1 Nitrospirota bacterium
GAATCTTCGGGGAAAAAGCTTGTCGTCTTGTGGGTCATCAACCGTCAGCGGGATTCGATCGAGCTTCTGCGCGATTTCATGAAGTTCCTCCAGTCCGCCGAGGTTCATGTTGTCCGAAACCTGTATTTCGGAGGGGCCCACAAGTTCGAACTGTTCAACGATTCAAAAACGAGGAAGGAACTGGAAGAGCGGGGAGGAAGGATCCTCGACTTCCCCGAGATCGCGGACCGGATCGCGAACGAGCTATACAGCAAGCGGGTTTCGATCGCGACGTGTCTCGATGGCGCGGAAACCGGGACGCGGTTTGTCCTCGCCCGCTGGCAGAATGCAGTTCACAAGATGTTCAGGGAGGCGGGCCTGTAAGGGCCCGTTTCAGGGGAGGAATTGGATGAAAGTTGAAGAAACTTTTGAAAACGTCGTGGGACGGAAGATGACCCCCGACGAAGTGACGCGATACCTGAAGTTTCAGAAAGAGTTCGAAATCCCGGATACAGACCCGACCTGGATGATTTTCATCTGGTTCGAATTCTATCAACGGATCTTCGAAAAGTTCCCTGAGAATGCCAGGGCTGAGACCGAAAAAGTGATCTCGCAGCTTCGGTCTGCCTCCGTCGCAGTGACCGAAGCCACCGCCGCCGAAGTCAAGGCGGCCCGGGAGAAGGCGGGGCTGGAGATCGCAAAAGCTCAGGAGGCGGCGAAGGCGTCCATGAACCAGGCGCTTTCCCAGACGATGAGCGCCGCTGTCCAAAAGGCGATCGGGGAGATTGTCCATAACACCCACGCCCAGGCGATGAAAACCCAGGCCCGGAAGTGGACCCTGATCGGAGCCGTGACCGCCGCCGTTCTTGTGGTGGTCCTGGCCGGCGGAGTCGGGTGGGAAGCTTATTGGACGGGACTCGCGAAAGGCTATGCCTCGGGCGTGATCGTTGGCGGAAACTTCCGGATGTTCCTCGATTGCAATCGGCCCGGCTGGAAGGCCGAAAACAAGAAAGACGGGACCACATGGTGCTACCCGGAGGCGACCCCCGACGGGAGCATCTATGGATGGAGGATCAAATGAAAAACGCTGTGTTCGAGTCACTGGACCTGAACTTCCCGAAACAGACGGCCAGACACCCTCGTCCCTTCTGGAAAGACCATCCAGAATTTTCCGGAAGCCTCTCCATCCAGGATCTCCTGGATCCGGATTATCCGGACCCCCTCCGGGAAGCGATCGCGCGGATGGAGGCGGCAGGATACGACGTCGAAGGCCTGTGGATCCAATACCTTGCGATGAAGTGGGCTCTCAGGACCAATGCCGAGGTCTTCCGGACAATCCTGGACATGGCCCACGCGAAGGCCGCCGTGTTCGGTATGGAGGAGCAGCCGTGAACCGGAGGAATATCGTGTCCGTGGCCATGTCGGATCCGGAACGGGATGTTTGCTGTTCAATTCCGGCTCGAACCGACTCGGAACGGATCCGGATGCTGATCCGGAAACTTATGACAGGGGAATGGATCCCGGAAACCGGAGATCCCAGGAAAAAGAGATTTCCAAGGAGGGGATCGTGAGAGTGACCCATATTCTCGACAACACCGATTTGCAGACGGACACCATGATCCGGCTGGACAATCTCAATTCCATGATTGCGATCCTGGAATGCGGGATCTGTGGAGACGAGATCAGCATCCCGAACCCAGAGACGGTCAGGCAATACCTTTTCCATTTGGGGCAGGAGGTGGACCTGATCCGGCAGAACCTTGAGCAGGTGCAGAAATGTACGGACGGAGGGTCAACCGAAAGAACGAGCGAAAAGGGGGTCGGATGTTGATCCGGAAACTCTCTACCGGCAAAGGGATCTCCGAGAAAACACCCGTCAGACCCGGAGAGCGGAGGAGGAAAAATGACTAAAGAGACACTATCTCGATGGAAAAATTCTCTTGTGACGGTTGGATCAGGCGGACGCGGCTTTTGGGTTGGTTCCCCTGATCGGGGGCTCGTGATTACGGCCGCCCATTGTTTGCCCCATTTTCCACCGGCGATCGGTGATCTTGCCCATCCTCACGAACGAACTTATCCGAAAATTGTTGCCTCCTTCAACCAGGAGAGGCGCGTTTGGGCGGAGTGTCTTTTCGTTGATCCTGTCTCAGACCTTGCCGTCCTTGGAGAGCCTGATGGTGAAGAATGGCAAGCGTATCTGGAGTTTGCCAGTGATTCAGAATTCTTGACGATCGGATCCCTCGAGAAAGGAGAGACGACCGCCTGGATGTTGTCTCGGGATTTTGAATGGTTTTCCTGTACCGTTCGGTCCAATTCGAAGAGGCTTTCTGTTATTGAAGCGGAAGGAAAAATCGAGGGAGGGATGTCCGGCTCTCCGATCCTGAGTAGCGATGGAAAAGCGATTGGCGTGGTTTGTAACGGATCGATAGGGCAATGGAACAGCCAGCCCATTCTCTTCAAATGTTTGCCGCCTTGGATATTGAATATGGCAATCCAGGGAAGTTCCGGAAACTTCTTCCCTATTCATGAGGAGTGAAAAAATGAAAACGGTTGGAATTGAAGAAGGACTGAGAATGATGAAAGGGATCGCCAGTCTGATTGCGACGAACCTGAATCTCGATTCCGAAGACGCTAGAGCGGGCGCGGAAGCCATTTGGGAGATCCTGCACCAGATCGAAGAAGATCCCGGCTGGAAAATCCTGCGCCGATTGGAGGAAAAATGAAAAACGACAATACCCGGATCCAGAAACCCCCTTCCGATCTGCCCGGCCTGCTCTTCGCCGGGGTGCTCATGACGGTCCTGACCTCCCTGGGGAGCTGGATCGTCTGGATGAAGCTGATCCACGGCTACCCTCTTCGGTTGTCGGTTTCTTTGTGGGCCGAGGCCACCCTTTACATTCTGCCTCCCGGGCATGTCATCAGTCTTGGCCCGGCAAAGAGCCTGGCCGAGATGGATCCCGGCCTCGCCCAATCCCTTCTGTTCACGTGGAAAGTCATCTCAAGCGTCTCGTTTGTCCTGGTTGGAATCGCCGTCATGCGGCTGGCCCGGGGTCCCGAGCCTGTCCGCCACAAGCGCGGGGACCAGCTGAGACGCGACGCCGGGACGGTCCAGAAACAGATCCGGACCCGATACGGCCAGGCGGATGGAATTTTTGTCCACCCGGGGATCCGGATCCCGGAAACCCTCGAAGTCCGGAGTTTTTCTCTTGTAGGCTCTCCCGGATCCGGAAAAACGACCGTGCTGAACGGGATGGTCGACCAGGCCATTAAAAGAGGGGACATGAGCCTCATTTTCGACTTCAAGGGCGACTTCACCGAGCGGATACCGGACAGAAACAAGATCGTGATGGCT
>DAHWGX010000068.1 GCA_027335985.1 Nitrospirota bacterium
CTCCCGGTCGTCCGTGAAGGCGATCACGACTCCCTTGGTCCGGGTCAGGTTGGTATAGAAACTTCTCCGGTTCAGGGTCTGGGATCCGGAAGGAAGATCCAGAATGACGGTCCCCGCCCCGAGCCCCTGGGCGGAATGTCCCGTCTGCGCGTAGCCGTGGTCGATTTCGACGGGCTTTCCGGACGGTTTCAGGTCGAAGTCCTTCCCGTTGTCCAGACGGATCTTTATGGAATCATGATTCGATTGGATCACCTCCCCGCGCATTCCGTTGGTGATGCCTTCTTGCTTTCGTTCGTTTCCGGTGATACGGATCCGCTCTCCCAAGGAGAGTTCGATCTGCTCGATCTTTCCGATCTCGTGGCCCTTCCCGGACAGTTCCCGAGGGGTCAGGGTCACGTCCCGCCCGTCTTCCATTTTCAGGCGGATGGTTCCGTTTTCCTTGTCCACGTCCTCGACCTTCCCGATCTCTCCGGCATTCACACCCATGGAGCGGTAATCCCTCCCGAACCGCACATCCTGGCCGGGTTCGTAGCTGTCGATCCGCTTCTTTTGGGCCTCCGTGAAATTTCCGGCTTCATAGCGGGTGAACTCCTGCCCCTTCCCCTTGAGATTCAGGGCTTCCCGGACGTTCTCGTTGACCGACTTTCGGGCCTCGTGGGTCCCGGTCAGGACAAGGGTCTCTTTTTTGTCCGGAGATTTCAGATATTCTTCGGAGAGGGCCTTGAACCTCTCTTGCGGATTCCGGATTTCCCGAATAGAAAGCTTTTCCAGAGCTTTTTCCGGAGAGTCGATAGAGAGTCTGGCCGCCTCCCGGACATTCTCCGATGCCTTATTCTGGCGCTGCATCTCGGTGACGTAGACCGTTTCCATCCCCGCCTTCTGGAGCATGGCGAAGGCCGGTCCTGCGGCCACGCTCTCGTACTGCTTGATGTCGCCCACCAGAATGGCCCGGGATCCCGCTTTTTCAATCCGCTTCATGGCGGATTCAAGGTCGCAGGCTGAGGTCAGACCGGCCTCGTCGATCACGACAACCGTTTTATTCGTAAGACCCTTTCCCGCCTGACGGTCCGCCAGCCAGGATTGAAGTGTCCTTGACTCGATGATCCCCGCGTCCTTCAAGGCGTGGACGGCGGAATGTTGAGGCCCGAGGCCGATAACCTCGAACCCTGCATTTTTCAAGGCGGAGAACGCCGCGCCGTTCTGAAGGGATTCGATGGCCGGTTTCAGCATCGTCGTCTTCCCCGTTCCGGCATAGCCGTTGATCCCCAAATACCGGTTGTCTGTCGTGAGGATCATCTTGGCCGCCGCTTTCTGCTCCGCGTTCAGCGTCAACCCTTCCCTCTTCTGGATGACATTCAGGGTGTTTTCCGCCTGGAGGGGATTCATGACGGGTTCGACAGCATGCCGCCCGGATTTTTCGAAAGAGAGGATCCGCTTTTCCCGCTCCAGAGCCTCCCGGCTTGTGACAAGATTCTGTTTTCTCCCGGCCAGGTCGTCCGTCTGCCGAATCAGTTCTCCGGAGGCATTCGCCTCCTCCACCGCCGTCTTCATGTCGGCCATCGTGATCTTTCCCCGTCCGTCCTGGAGAGCCGTCCGGATTAGTTCCCCTTCCTTGACGGCGCTCTCCCGTTCGGTGTGATGTTCGACGGCGAATTTCAGAGAGTCCCGTGCCATCTCCAAACGCTTCTCCGGGGAGAGATATTTCTGCCAGATCCCTTTTTCAAACTGGACTTCGATCTTCCGGGTCGCTTCATCGGCCCCGGAAACCTTCGCCTCCTCTTTCCAGCGGTCCTCAAGCCCTTCCAGTTCGTGGACCTTCTTGGCCTTTCGGGTTCGTTCCCACGCCTCTTCCCGCATCCATCGTTTTTCGTTCCGTTCCTCCCGAGGGAGTTTCGACCACTCCACGCCCCATTTTTCCTTGATGTACTCCTCAATTTTCTGGCCCCGGGAGGAAGAAAACTCGATCTGCTCCCGGGAAAAGTCCGCGATCTGGACCTCTCCGTATTTTCCTTTGCCGATTTCGATCCCTTTTTCCGCCATCCGTTTTGCCCAAAGCGCGTCCCCCATTTCCTTGACCAGGCGTTGGCACTGCATCTGCCGGTCGTTGGTCATGGCCTGGTATCTACTGTCCGAATTCTGGGTGACGTTCAGAAAAACGCCGTGACCATGGATGAAACACTCCCCCTCCCGGTTCGTCATGTGCCGGACGTGGCCGTACAGGGCTTTTCCGGTCGTTTCCCAATTCTTTCCGTCTTTTCCCCGCCGAGCGCCGATCTGGGATTCCAGATAATCGAAAGACAGTTTTTCAACCTCTCCCTGGGTCTTCATGATCCAGTCCTTGATTTTCTCACTGTCGGTTGCGGCATACAGCATGGACACCGTTTTCGGAGCCTCGATCACGAAGTCCGTCCCAGCACGCTTCAATAATTCTCCAGTGTCCGGATCCTTGAACGATCCTCCCCGGACCTCGATCCCTCCGGGAAAATGTCCGTTCAGGGCGTTCTTCCAGTCCGAAGCATTCGCTTTGCCTTCCAATCCAAGCTCGGCGGCGAGTTTTCCACCCCATTCGAGCTTGTGATCCTCTCCGCCTTCACGTTCGAGATAATAGTCGTCCTTCCGGTAGTAGGTCTCCCCTTGTCCGGGGCTGATGTTCTTTCCGAGCGCCATTATCGGCCTCCTCTCTCTTTCTCAAGGTCCTCGATGGCCGTCCGGAGGGCTTTTCCCTCGATATATCCCGACCAGTAGGAAAAGGAATCGATTCCGGAAGGAAGGGGCCTTTGCCGTCCGGCCCTCCCGTCCGCATAGCCCCGGTCGAACGAATCCCGGTCGATCTCGATCCGCTTCATTTCGGACACAGGACGCGCATCCGTTCTCTCTTTTGTCCCGGAATTGTGGGATACCAGTTTCCGTATCGATCCCGGACCGGGCGGTTCACCGCAACCCACTTTCTGCCGTTCTTCGGGAGACAGTGCCACCAAGGCGGCCACGCTCCCGTCCAGACCGGCAATCTCATGACCGGATCGACGGGTGGCTTCCGTGCGGAAATCACCGGAGCAGCATTTTTCGTAACATGATTCGATTTCTCGGAAGACCCTTGCGGAGGTCCGATCCGGACGCAGGCCCAAGGCCGCCCTCCCACGGAATGATCCACCCGGCATTTGAAGGTTCCCTTCGTCCAGTGAAAGACCCGATATTTCGGCCCTTGGGGAGGAACCGCCACGTCCGAAGCTATCGTGGTTGCCTTTCGGGGGTGGACCAAGAAATCCGGGGGCAAAAAGAAAACCCACCCGACAAGAGCAAGAGCCACCACCCCGACCACCGGACCCCAAGGGATCCGTGCCGGTTCTTCCTTCGCTTCGGGCTTTTTTATGACCTCGACTTTCGGATCCTCAAATTCCGGCTCCGGCTCGCCGGGCGGAAGAAATGCCGGGCGAATCGGCTTGTATTTCCGAACCTCGAACTCGATCTTGTGGATTCCCTCCATGCCCGGAAAGCGGCAGTACGCGAGCCGGTCCGACAACTCCGCAAGCTGGCTCGGAAGGATGGTCTGCACGATCTTCCGGGCCTGGGAGATCGTCTCTGTCGATGAGTTCTCACGCGCGGACGTGGACGCTTTCGAGATGGACTGTTCGGTGATTTCCCGCTGGCCGAATTCGTTCGACCAGTATTCGGCGTCCGACCAGGAGCCCTGGCGAAAGGCGATCTTCGACGAAAAGGTGGAGAGAAGGGTCTGCGCTCCGAGTGGGCCATACGTGGCGTCCAGCTGAGCCTTGCTCTGAATCGCCCCCACGCTGCACAGGCCATATTTTCGGCCCCGGGTGTTCGCGTCGGCGATCCTGGCCACCGTCCCGAGGCTGTCCAGTTCGTCGCATACCAGCCACACGCGACGGGTAAAGTCGGGAGGGAGGTCCAGGACCTCGCGGATGGCGATTCCGAGCCACGCCGCGATCAGATCTTTGAGCAACGCTCTCTGGGAGTCCTTGTAGGTGACGAACAAGGTTCCGCTCCCGCTCCGGACCCATTCCCGGATGGAGAAGGTTCCGGTCGGATCCAGGACCGACCAGGGCTTGATGGCGAGGGACGCTACCGCCGTGACGGACCCGAGAAAACGGTCCAGGCCCGGAGCAAGAAGGGCTTCTTCCGCCGTTCCCGACAAATACGGGCGAAGGGCCTCCGGGTCGGGATTCTTGAGAATGTCGGCCACCTTCCGGGGGTCGGGATCCCCCGACGAATGGAGGGCCTTCATGATGCTGGAAATCATCCCCCGGGCGTACCGCCGCCATTCTTCTTCCGAACTTCCCCCCTGGGTCTTCCTGTCGGGAACCAGGGCTTCGGAAAGCGAATCGAAATCCCACGTGTCTTCAATTTCGGCAAAGGGATTCCAGAGAACGGATCGTCCATCGAAGGGATTGAGGAGAAGATCCTCCCGGCGGCTTCTGGATTCGAAAAACTGGCCTCCGGAATCCGTGACGATCGCCTTCTCTCCGTGGGCCGCTCCCCAGAGAACGCGGTCCAGAACCCGATGGATCGCCTGGGTTTTTCCGGCCCCGGTGCCTCCGCTCACGACGAGATGCTTCGTGGCGGTCTCGTCCGGAAGCTCGATGTCTTCCAGAACCAGTTCCCGGGAAAGGGTCTGGTTCTGGATATCGACATAGTTTTCCGGCTTCGGGGGCAGGTCGTGAGTCGCCGGATCCGAGGGATCGAACCAGCGGGGAAGGGAAGAGGGCTTCTTTGGCCGGTCGGTCAGGATCCGGCTTCCGCGCACGTGTTCGATTTCCTTGACATTGATTTCGTCTTTCCTGTCGAACCATCCCATGGCTACTCCTCCTTCCGGACAAAGGCCGGGCATATTACCGGCCAGTTTTGGGGTTGAAACCTGAAGGGCCGGATCCCCGGAAGACCGCTGATCCGTGCATACCCGCAGAATTTCGGGATCTCCTGAAGTTCGGAGGGAAGAACAAGCTGGCGGATCTCCCGATGGGATTGCGTTCCGGTCGTTTCTCCGGAGGAGGAAATGGAGTGGGTCCGAACCAACCGCTCTTCCTCGAACTGGCCGAGATAATCCGACCAGTGTTTGGCGTCCTCGAAGTCTCCCTGGCGCATGACGAGCTTGTTCACGAAACAGGACATGAGCGCCTGTGCGCCGTCCTTTCCGTACCGGGTCCGGAGTTGGGCGATAGACTGAATCGCGGAGATGACCGCAAGACCGGGTTTACGGCCTCTGGAGAGCGCGTCCGTCAGGCCATGAACGGTTCCGAGCGAATCGAGCTCGTCCATCACGAACCACATCCGGCGGAGGGCCATGCCTTTTTTGTCAAGCTCGATCGGAAGGGACAGGGTTTCGCGGATCGCGAGCGACAGCCAGCAACCCAAAAGAGGCCGCATCGCTTCTATTTGGGCATCGGTGTAGGTCAGGAAGAGAACGCCGGTTCCGGAGCGGACCCACTCCCGGATCGAAAAATTCCCGTCCGGCGAAAGGAACTCCCAGGGGGCAAGCGCGTTGGCCAGGACGCCGATGACACCGCCAAGGAATCGTTCGTTCGGCGCGGAAAGGAGGGATTCCGACGGGGATCCAGCCAAATAGGGGAGAAGAGCCTCCGGATCAACCGTCGAAAGAAGTCTCTGGACCTCCCGGGGATCGGCTTTTCCCTCCTTCCGAAGCCCTTTCATCAGGGAGACCAGCATCGTCCGGGCATAGTTCCGCCACTCCGTCTCTTTACCGCCGTCCTCTATCTCCGGGATGACCGCCGAGGCCAGGAGCTTGTAGTCGTACTCGCTTTTGACCTCGCAGAACGGGTTCCATCGCCTCGACCGATGGTCGAACGGATTCAGGATCCTGTCATTCTTTGGATGGGCTCTGGAACCCGCGAACTGACCGTTCGGGTCGGCAATCAGGCCTTTCTCCCTGTCCGGAGACGTGTCGATCCCTTCCAGAATCCGGTTCAAAAGAAAATGGATTGCCTGGCTTTTTCCGCTCCCCGTGGTGGCGGGAATGAGCGTATGTTCGAGCTCGGCCCCGCCGGGGAAGTCCAGTCCCGGAAGTCCGAAAGGAAAGGCTTTCTTTCCGAAGATTTTGGCAAACATGGTGAATACCTCCTTAACGAATCCGGGAACCCCGGAGATAGCTTTTTCGTTGTCGGTTGATGGCCCGGACGACGAGCCAGGCGGCGGCAAGACCCACCAGAACCCCAACGGCCAGGGGAATCCAAAAGCCGGCAAAAAAGGCATCGTTGAGATGATTGGAGATAAGCCAGTAATGGAACTCGCCCCAAGTCTGACCGTCATTTAGGTCAGAGATATGATTCGGAAAAAACGGATGGATCACGTAAAGAAAATAGGCGTGGATCGTGGCCGATTTTCCTCCCGGATTGAGCCAGTTCCATGGCCCGAAACCGCCCTTCCACCAGAGCCATTCCGTACCCAGAAACGTCCCGATTCCGGCAACGATTCCGGACAGCAACCCGGCAATTCCGGAATCATTGTTCCGATCATCAAAACCTTGAAATTGAGCCATCGTTAACCTCCATAGACTTTCTTGACATCGGCCTCGGCCCAAATCTTGGCCCGCCGCATTCTCTCCGAATGATCCGCCACATTCATTCCGGAAATCTTGGAAGAAACCTCCATTAGAAGAGCATCGATTCTGGCGGCTTTTTCGATGAGGCCCCGGATTGTTTCCGATCCGTTCCCGCTCTTCCCCGCCACTGGCCTCCTGCTCAATTCCGCCGTGATTTCGTCCCGAAGGACCTCCACATTTTTTCCTGTAATCTTGGAGGCGACCAACTCCAGAAGAGCATCGGTTCTGGCCGTTTTTTCGCTCAGAAACCGAGTCACTTCCGGACTGATTTCCGGGGCGGATTCGCTGCCGTTTTTGACAGGATCGGGAGCCAGTCCTTTGCTCAATCCCGAAATTTCCGCACGCAAAAGAGTGAGGGTCTTCAGGACTGGTTCGAGGCCAAATTTGAGACCAGAATCGACCTCCTTTCTGAGGGTTTCCGGATCGATTGTTGGGCCGGATTCGGACCCGGATTCGAGGGACTTTGCGATCAGGATCCCGACTGTTTCCGAGACCGACAATCCCCGTTTTCCGGACTCGTTTTTGACCCGCTCAAAGACCCCTTCAGACAACCGAACCGGCACATATTTGCGCTTCATTCTGCTCTGACTCCTTTCTTTAGGCGGTTCACCGTCGAACCGCCTGTTCTTCGCTCCTGTTCTTGCTGAACTGATTGAAGCGAACCGCCATGCGAACCGCTTTCAGATCCGAAAATAAGGGAGGCGAACCGCTTTCCGGACGGCACGCACGCTGGATTTCTGCTCATTCCGACAGGATGCGTGATGTCCCAGATTCGAAAAGGGGGAGCGAAGCGGGGGCAACGCCCCCTTGTTTGCTTCGGATTCTGCGAGCCTCCAGGAGCAGGATTCGAAGTGCCTTTGCCCATTTTTTCCATCAGCCAAAACATCCCCAAGGGAACCAAGATCCCCACGGCATATTCGGCAATCTTTCCGGCGGTCACTTTCCCGCCTCCGAACCCACCGCATTTCGTTTTGGCCGACCGGGATTCACAACCGCTTCAAGACTCCGGATGATTCTCCGCACGGCCTGGTCGCAATCGATCTCGTATCCACGTTCCGCGAGTGCCTTTCCGACTTCCTCCCATCTCTCTTTCGTTTCGACAGACACGAGGAGAGTAATCCTCTCCCCCTTCTTTTCCCGCTTTCGGACGATGGTCATGTTGTTCCTCCCCTGTTGAATTTGCCGAGGGCGGCCAAGGCCGATGCGACAACCTCCCGCTGAACGGTCGGCGATGGAAGAGGGAGGTGGATATCCTCTGTCTCCCCAACCCATTCAAGATCGGTCGCCGGATACCGCTCATAGCTCCCGTCCTCGCCCACGACGTCCCACCCCTCGTTTAACTCGACCAAGACGAATCCCAGCATTCCGGTTATTTTGTTTTTAACGATTTTCGCCATCTCTAACCCTCCTGTTTGGATGATTGCTTGATTACAGCCCGAGACCCGGACCGGTGATCGGGTTGTAGGCCGCTGCCAAGGCCAACATCGTTCCCAAGAGGATCATTTTCACGAGCTTTGCTTTCATGGATTTCCTCCTTGATTTGTTTGAGCATTTCCCGAATCAGTGCCCCGCAAGATACTTTTCTCTGTCGGCCCTCTTTCCTGAGTTTCCGGACCGCTTCGGGCGTCGTCCGGAACGAAAAGGTGATCATCTGATTGCCCACATATTTCCTCCTCCCTAAGGTGAGAGCCATTTAATGTGTTGCAATACGATTGTCTCAGATCAAGATTTGTGAGAAAATTCGGACAGATTGGACAAAAAGAAGGAGCATGTATGGACGAAAACTCGCCATCTCCGGAAGAAGTGATCAAAATCATCCTTGAATTAAAGGAAAAAGCGGAGAATGCCGCTCGCGCGGCAGAGGAGGCAAACAGCAAAGCTAATAGTGAGAGTGGTTTTGCATATAATGCCAAACAGAACGCAGAAGAACATGCTAAAGCCATATCTCAATTTCGAGGCGCCGTTGAAGCCGACATCGCTTGGCTATCCGCTACAAAGAAAAATGCAGAAGATTTGGCACAAGCAATCAATACAGCAAAAAAAGCATCTGAAACCGATAACCGGATTTCTAACGAAGCAAGAGCGAATATCGAAAAGGATGCAGCCACGGTCAGAGGTGTGCATGAAAGAATAAATACAGTGCTTTCGGCAATTGAGAAGATCCAAACTGACGCCACAGATTTTTTGAAGAAAGTTACGGATGAATCGGCAATGGTACATGAAACTAAAGCAACGGTAGATGCAAAAGCTTCTGCTGTTCAAAATTTGGCAGGACAAGTTAGTGAAACAGCATCGAAGGTCAATGCCGATGCTAAAGCTATTGCCAAGATCGAATCAGATGCAAAATCTCTTTTTGATTCAATGAATGAAATAATGCAAACATCTAATGAGTCTCATGACCGAGTTGTTGAGTATCAAGAGGAACTAAAAAAACTTAGGGAATCATTCGATGAATTACACTCTAAAATAGAAGGGCTTCTCCCTAACGCTACAAGTGCAGGACTTGCATCGGCATTTCGCAATCAGAAGGAACGATTAAAAAAACCTCAATCATACTGGCTTAGTGCATTTATTGGGACTATTGTCTTACTTATGTTCATTGGTGCGAAAGGATATTTTGATTTTTCATCTACAACAAATCAGCTAAATTCGTGGAACGCAATCTTGCAATACTTAGCTATCCGCTTGCCCCTCGTCGCCCCACTTGTCTGGCTGGCTATCTATGCAGGGAGACATTACACGCTCGCTCTTCGAGTTGAAGAAGAGTATGCGTTTAAGGAAGCCGTGTCGACCTCATTTGAGGGGTATAAGAGGGAAATGGCTGGTATTTCAGAAAATATCGAAAATGCAAACCCGCCGCTTGTCACACTCTGTGAGAACGTTCTCCGTACACTCGCTCAGAGGCCAGGACGAATTTATGAAGGCCGTCAGGAGGATATAACTCCCCTCTCACCACTTACAAAGATAATCGATAAGTCTGTAGAATCAGCAACAGGTGCCTTAAAAAAATAACCATCACCCACCCAAAAACACGTGTGAAGGAAGGCCAAAACTTTGCGTTCTAAGCCCCGTTTATCTTCTCTCCATGGGGGGATTGCACATCCTCGCCCATAAAAATCGCTCTGAGGGAAAAATCTGGGCCTTTCCACCCTGTTCCTGTTTTTCCTTCAACGAAGGTTTTTTTCTTTTTGGCCGGGAAGGAAAAGATTTTAGTCGAAAGGGAAGAACGGAGGAGGGGCTTTTTGCTTTTGTCTTTCTGGGGGGAGAAGACAGACTCCTCATCAAGAGGGGTCTGTTCTTCGACCCCATGTATCTGAAGATATGGATCTGCTAAACTTAGCTTATGTGTCACGCTACCTAGCTTATGCGTCACGCACCTAGCTTCCCCGTCACGCTACCTAGCTTATGTGTCACGTTGCCTTGCTCAGTCTTGTCCATGCTCGATATTGATTCTGTCGGCATTGATAATAACTCCTATTCCCACCATTTTCTGAGCGTCTTCCCGGATTCTTTCCCGGTATTTTCGACCCAATTCACGAGAAACCGTCCCCGCGACCGCTTCTATCAAGGTATTCATCATCCATCCCCCGTTCGGAGCCGTTTTGTGAGTCAGGACATGACGTGCGACGGCTTGGCTGATCCCATGGTCCAACCGGGCGATCGGGGCTGGATCGTACCCAACCCATATATCCTTTTGCACAAGTTTGCAAAAAGCCTCCCCGAGCTTGACGGTCCAAAGCTTTCGCTCACCGAACGCCCCAAGACGCGTGATTTTCTCGCCGGTCGATAGCTTCCGGAGAACGTCGATGTGGTCCACCAGGTGACCGACGCATGCCAGAGGATCCGGTTCAATGATTGCATATTCTCCCCGATCGCGAACGGGGATTCTCCCTGAACGCGATCACTCATTCTCCCTGATGGCGAACGGGTAATCTCCCGAACGCGATCACCTGTTCTCTCCATCGCGAACAGGGATTCTCGCCATGGCGAACACCCATTTCCCGCTGGTGATTCTCGGGTCGTTTCCCTCGCATGAACTCCGTATTCTCCAGATTGACGGTGTCTTGAGTCACCTAAATCTGGAGGGATGCGATGCCAAACGCGAGGTTGCCGATGAACCATGCCCGAGAGATTCTCCGCCTCTCCCGCGAGATGAACATGTCGGGACGAGCCATTGCCAAGAGCCTGTCCCTGTCCACCTCCACCATTTCCAAGTACCTTCGGCAACTCGAACCCGTCCCCTGGCCCCTGCCCGAAGAGGGGAGCGAGGCGTTTTTGGCCAAGGTCCTGGAAAAGAAAAAAGCTCCCGCCCCGTCCGCCCGGATCGAACCGGACTGGACCCAGGTCCATCGGGAACTTCAGAGCCATAAGGGCGTCACCCTCCTGCTTCTCTGGGAGGAGTATCGGGAAGCGGTCCATGAGCGGGGGTATTCCTACTCCCGCTTCTGCATGCATTACGCCGCCTACGCCAAGCGCCTGAAGCCCTCCTTCCGGAACACCTTCACCCCGGGGGACCGGCTCTTCATCGACTACGCCGGCACCACCGTGCCGATCCGGGATCCCCAAACAGGAGACGTGGCCCTTTCCGCCCAGGTCTTCGTCTCTGTCCTGGGGTTTTCGAACTATGTCTTTTCCGAGGCCACTTCGAGTCAGGAGTTGTCCTGCTGGATCGGCTCCCATGTCCGCTGCTTCGAGTTCCTGGGCGGGGTTCCCGCCCTCCTGGTTCCGGACAACCTCAAAAGCGGGATCACCACTCCCGACCTCTACGAGCCCCTCGCCAACGAGACCTACCGGGAGATGGCGGAGCACTACTCCGTGGCCATTTTTCCGGCGCGCGTCAGACGTCCCAAGGATAAGGCTTCCGGAGAGCAGGCGGTCCAACTGGTCACCCGCTGGATCCTGGCCAAACTCCGCAAGCGGACCTTCTTCGATCTCGCCGAGCTCAACCGGGCGATCCGGCTCCTTCTCGAGGACCTCAACAGCCGCCCGTTCAAGAACGGTCGCCCCGGATCGAGGAAGGATCTCTTCCTCTCCCAGGAGAAGGCGGCGCTCGGTTCTCTTCCGTCCACCCGCTACGAGCTGGCCCGGTGGAAGAAGGCTCGGGTCCATCTCGACTACCACGTCGAGGTCGACCGCCACCTCTACTCCGTGCCCTATGGCCTGATCCACCAGGAGGTCCGGGTCCGCATCACCGAGTCCGTCGTGGAGGTCTTCCATCACGGGGAACGGGTGGCCAGCCACAAAAAGGATCCCGCTACCGGCCGTCACACCACACTGTCCGCTCACATGCCCGGATCCCACCAGGCCGTGAGCGGCTGGAGTCCGGAGCGCTTCCTGGAGTGGGCCGGCCGGGTCGGGATTGCAACGCGACAGGTGGTGGAGTCGCTCCTCTCCTCCCGCCGTCATCCCCAGCAGGCCTATCGAAGCTGTCTGGGACTCCTGTCCCTGGCCAGGAAAGACTCCCCCTCGGCCCTCGAGCGCGCCTGCCAGCGGGCGCTCGTCCTGGGGGTCGGCTCCTACCGGGAGGTCCGGGCGCTCATGGAGTCGGCCTCCTCTCGAAAGACGCCCTCCAACGCTCCGGACTCTCCTCCGGGACAAACCCACGACAACATCCGGGGGGCGCGCTATTACGCCGCCCTCGACACGAAAGGAGAATCGTCATGCTGACGCATCCCACCCTCGACAAGCTCCACCGCCTCCGTCTCCCCGTCATGGCCCAGGGGCTCCGGGAGCAGATCGAGAGCCCCGGGTCCGGGGACCTCTCCTTCGAGGAGCGTCTCGGCTTGCTCGCCGACCGGGAGCTCCTCGAGCGGGAGAACAAGAAGCTTGTCTGGCGTTTGGCCAAAAGCCGGATCGGCAAGACCGCCTGTCTCGAGGACATCGACTACCGGGCTTCCCGGGGTCTGGACCGCTCCCTGCTTCAGGAACTGGCCGGAGGCGAATGGATCCGGACCCACAAAAACCTCCTGGTCATCGGTCCTACCGGAGTCGGCAAGACCTTCCTCGCCCGGGCCCTCGGGCACCAGGCGTGTCTCCTGGGCTTCTCCTGTCTCTTCCTCCGCGCTCCCCGGCTCTTCCCCGAGATTGCTCTGGCCCGGGAGACCGGCAAGGCCTCCCGGCTTCTCGCCTCCTGGGCCAAGATGGATCTCTTGATCCTGGACGACCTGTGCCTGCTTCCGCTCACCCAGGACCAGCGCCACGACCTCCTCGAGATCCTCGAGGACCGCTGGGAGACCCGCTCCACCCTGGTCACCAGCCAGTATCCGGTCGACCTCTGGCACGAGCGCATCGGAGAACCCACCCTGGCCGACGCCATCCTCGACCGGCTCGTCCACAACGCCTACACGATCACCCTGAAAGGAGACTCCATGCGAAAACGACTCAAGGCTTGACTCCTTCCGGGCGGAGGAGTAAAAACCGCTCTATGATCCCTTAACGGGGAAACGACCTCTGAGGAATCAAGGGGTGTTCGCCATGGCAAGAATGCCTGTTCGCGATCCGGGAGACTGGGCGTTCGCCATGAGGAGACTTCCCGTTCGTTTTCACGAGACTGAGCACAATGATCTCGATGATGACCTCAAGAAGGTCGTCTGTTATCTTTTTGAGCGTCGTTCCACTCATCTGTCCAGACTTTTTCCGAACTTCCCACGGATCGACAAGGATATGGATCCTCCCGTCCACTTCCTTCTTTTTTTCCCGGGAGTAACAGATCGCCT
>DAHWGX010000082.1 GCA_027335985.1 Nitrospirota bacterium
GGAGTCGTTCAGGGGATCTCTCACAGATACTGCCGACCCCTCCAACGGGCCGACGGGTACGGTTATTCACTCGAACAGAAAGGAGTGGGCGCATTCCTCCCCGGCCTGAACGCCGGGGTTCCCTGCGCGATTGGATGAAAACAATTCCTGCCACGGAAGCCAAAAACAGGTTTGGAGAGCACTTCAATCTCGCCGATAACGAATCGTTGCTCATTGAAACCCGAGGCATCCCAACCCATCTGGTGTTCAACGCCAAAACAGGCATCCGCCTTGTACTGGGCGCTTTCGCCGATGGGGCCATCAGCCGCAACGAAGCCATGGACCTCCTTGGTTTCGACTGGTACGGTGAACTCCTCGATGCCATGAGGGAAACCGGCATCGATCGGGGTGATGCCGTTCTGGATCCAAAAACCAGATCAGAACTTGATCGAGCGATGCCGGTTATTGAGGAGGCGCTTTCCTAATGATCCGGACGATCAATATCGTGATCCCGGATGCCGGCCCGCTCATTTCCTTGGCGAAAAGCGGGCACATGGATTTGCTGCTTCTTTTCAAGCCGGAGGTCCGGATCCTCATTGCCGATGCGGTGGCCCACGAAGTGACCCGGTTCGCTGGCAAGTATCCCGATGCCTCCGTCATTGCCCGTTTCATCGCGGAAAATGCCCCGCGGGTTCAGGTTGAAAAAACCGAACTTGGGGCAACGCTCATTGCTGCCATGCAACTTTGGGACACCTACCAAAGTGCCACACCGGAAAAGAAAGCCATTCTGGAAAATGCGGCCGGGCTAAAACCGGAAAATCCTCCGCGCAGTGGAGGTGGAGCCGCCATCCTGGGGCTGGCCCGCGAAATGACATTTGCCCACAAGGAGGACACCCTTCTCGTTCTTTCCGAAGACCGGCGCTTTCTTTCCGCAGCGATCGGACTGACTCAAACGCATGTTCTTTCTACACGGGCTTTTCTCGAGGGTTTGGCGAGTCTTGGAAAAATCTCTCTCGATGAAGTCTGGGCGGATATCGTGACCAACAGGGCAGGAGTCAACTCTGACTCTGTCGATGAACCGGCCCCGGACGAAGAAACCGATTGGCACTCCTCAATCAGCGAATTTGGAATGTCATAGGTGTTTTGTGTTGTTCTCCATCATAAAATTCATATACCCTTTTCTATTAGGCGTCATGAGCAGGGCTCACCCTGCAGGATGAAAATGGGGTCTTTTTTTGTCGTTCTCGCCATGCGTCGCATTTCCTTGGTGCCGAACCAGGGAAAATCGGATTCTGCTCGACGATGGCCCATGCGGATCGGGACCCGTTTCCGGGAGGGACGCTGATGGGTGCAATACGTGAAGCCGCTCCCGGGGACCTCTCTTCGCTTTCCTCTTCCTGGTCGAAAACGGTTTTGGTTCGTGCACGCGCCTTATTGCTGTTTGTCGATTCCGAAAACAACGGTGCCGACTTCCTCTGCGCGTCCATCGCCCTATCGCCGGTGGAGCACACCCTCCTTCGGACAGGCTTTTTCAAGATCGCAGAGGGAGCATCGGGGCGAAAGAGGGAGGCAAAGAGACTGTCCGAAGGAGACAAGCAGGGGATTGACCCGGGATTTCGTGTCCGGAGGAAGGACAGCATCAAGCTCCCGGAAGGTTTCGTCCGGCGTGCCGGTCCTTATGGACCCCCATCGGTTCATGATGCGGTGGACATGCGTATCGACGCAGAGGGCGCTTCCGCCGAACCCTGCCGACAGGACCAGGTTCGCCGTCTTGAGTCCGACCCCCGGAAGGGAAAGAAGATCCGGAAGGCGAGACGGAACCAGTCCCCGAAAGTTTTCCTGCAGGGTTTTCGCGATTTGCTTGATTGTTCTGGCCTTTGTTCTGTAAAATCCCACCGGATAAATGGCGTCCTGAATCTGGCCTTCCGACAACCGGTCCAGATGGGCAAGGTCGGGGGCCATGGAAAAGAGCCTTCTCGAGGCCTCTTCCATGACCCGGTCCCGGGTCCGGAGCGACAGGATGGTCGACACCAGGACGCGATAGGGGTCTCCGGAAATGCCCAGCTGCTCGATTCCCGGGGCCGGGATCTTCCGTTCCTTCAGAAGGGATTCGACCCGAAGGAGCCGGTCCGTTATCGTATCGGGGGATTCCAGGAGCATCCGGATCTCCTCATTCTCTAGCGAAAGGATCACAAATCATGGATGAAAAGGGGTTGCGGTACCAGCGCCTTCACGATCTTCTCTCGGAGAAGAAGGCCGCGATCGAACGGGACATCCGGACCCACCTTGTGCGACAGATCGGTCCCGACAACGCGAACCGGGTGGATTCCGTCCTCGACCAGGGTGACCTGTCGGCCATCGACATGGGCGAAGGTGTGGACCTGGCTCTTCTCGAGATGCGCAACCGCATGAAGCGCTCCGTCGACCAGGCCCTGCTTCGCCTCGACGAAGGAGTCTATGGAAACTGCGAGGATTGCGGGGGAGAGATCGAGGAGAAGCGATTGATGGCCATGCCTTTCGCCCAGCTCTGCATCCGGTGCCAGAGGAAGAAGGAAGAGCTTGAAAAGATCGAGCGCGAGGAGTCCCTTCGCGATGCCGATGAAACCTGAGAACCTTTTGTCCGGAACGGACAGGGGCCCTCTCCGTTCCGGACCCTTTTCGTGATCGCCTATCCCCACATCGACCCCGTGCTCCTCTCCATCGGTCCCCTGCGGATCCGCTGGTACGGCCTCATGTATGTCCTTGCCTTTCTCGGCGCCTATTATATTCTGAAGAAGGAGTCGGAGAGAAGGAGCGCCCCCCTTTCCAAGGAGCAGGTCTACGATCTTCTCTCCTATGCCGCCGTTGGGGTGATCCTGGGAGGACGGCTGGGGTATGTTCTCGTCTACAACCTGCCCTACTATCTGGCCCATCCCGCGGAGATCCTGGCGGTCTGGAAGGGCGGAATGTCCTTTCACGGCGGATTCTTGGGGGTCGTGCTGGCCGGCTGGTGGTACTGCCGGAAAAACAGGCTTCCCTTCTGGAAGCTGGCGGACTTTTCGGTGTTGCCCGTTCCACTGGGACTCCTCATGGGGCGCATGGGAAACTTCATCAACGGGGAGCTTTTCGGAAGGCAGACCGATGTTTCCTGGTGCATGGTCTTTCCCATGGGCGGGCCGATTTGTCGTCATCCATCCCAGCTTTACGAGGGATTCATGGAGGGGGTTCTCCTGTTTTCGATCCTCTATTTTTTAAGCCGAAAGCCCCGTCCGGAGGGAGTGATCTTCTGGAGCTTCATCGGCTTCTACGGGCTTTTTCGGTTCGTGGGGGAGTTTTTTCGGGAGCCGGATCCCCAGCTTGGCCTCGTGCTCGGTCCATTTTCCATGGGCCAGATCCTGTCTTTTCCCATGGCTCTTCTGGGAGCGGCCATGGTCTTCCGCGCCTACCGTCGAAGCCGGACCGGGGCGGGATCCGCTCCGGCTTCCCCCTAGACGGGAGCTTTTTTTGTGATTGGGCAACCCGAGCGACTCAAGACCCCCGGTGAGCGTTCCCATTCCGATGGCCCGGGTCGGGGGCCGTCGGAGAGGGGGAAGGGGCCGCCTCTCTTCGCGATGCTCCCCGTTCCCTGGACAAGGAAGGTCACGACCCGCTTCTTTCTGTGGCTTTTCCTTGCACTGTCCGCAGGATTTTCCGCTCTGGCCTACCAGATCGACCGGCAGGAAGGTCAGGAAGCGCTCCGGGCCCTCGACCGAAGGCTTTCGTCGGAAGCGGGGGTGCTGATGGCATCCCTTGTCCGTCTTCTTGAAAAGGACGATCTTCCGGGGGCCCAGGCCCTCTTCAGGACGATACGCAGCACAACCCTGGACGAAGCGATCCTTCTGGGGACGGACGGGCAGAGCGTGCTCCTTTCCTCGGGTCCGGAGCTTCCCGTCTCCGTCTCCCGTCTCCTCTCAGACAGGCCTGGGAGGGGATTCATGGAGGGACGATCGGCCTCTGGGCGGCGGGTCTTTCTGGTGCGGCTTCCCTTGACCGGCAACGCTTCCTGCCCCACCTGCCCGAAGGGCGCAAAGCGTCTGGGAACGCTAGTCCTCTATTCAGACGGGACGGCCTTCGCCCGGGAGATGCGGGCCGGGCGCTGGGCCCGCTTCTGGATGTTTTCGGGAATCCTCGAAACGCTGGTGCTGGTGGTGATCCTCCTGATCCGTCGCTCCCTGGTCCGCCCCCTCGACGGCCTTTCCCGGGCCATCGCCCAGGTGGGACCCGACAACCCCGACCTGAGGCTATCCTTTCCGCAGACGCGGGACGACGAGCTCGGACGGCTGGTCTATTTTCTGAACCGGTTCGTGGACCTCTTCCGGGGATGGATGGGGGAGGTCTCCGACCGGGTCCGGTGGATCGAGGCTCACGCCGAGCTCCTTGACCGGGATCACGAGCGGCGGTACCGGAAAGAGGAGGAGGTGCGCCAGGCCTTGAGCGAGCTCCGGCTTCGGGTCCGGGATCTTCTGAGCGGACAGTCCGCTCTCGCCGAAGGCGAAGTGGCCCGGAGCTTTTCCTATTTTTCGGAGAAGGCCCAGAAGATCCGTCAGGTGACCCAGTTGGTCCGGGACTCCGTCCGGGAGGCCCGCAGCCTCTCCGGAAGTCTGGGTGGGGAGGAGGAAGGCCTCGAAAAGATGCGACGAAACCTCGCCCAGGCCTTCGGAACCATCAACGAGATCGCGAGGGAGCTGCACCTGACCGGGATGAACGCGGCGATAGAGGCTTCCCACGCGGGGGTCGGAGGGCGGACCTTCCGGATCGTGGCCGACACGGTGGCCGAGCTTTCCCGAAGGACCGAGACGGCCCTCGGCGCCATCGGTGACGAACTCTCGGAACTGAACGGACGGCTCGACCATGTCGCGGCCTCCCTTGCCGGGAGGGCGGAGGGACTGGAGACCGCCGACCGGGGACTGGCGGGGTTCCAGGAGACCTGGACCCTCTTTGAAGAGGTCCTTTCCCGGGTCGAACGGCAGTGGGAGGGAGTGGCGGAACGGATCCGCTCCGAGACGGAGGCGCTTCTCAAGATTCAGGCGATCCTCGACGCGCTGACGGAGGACTTTCGCGGACAGATGGGCCAGAAGCCTCTGGAGGAACGCCATCTGGGCGAGATTCTGAAGGTGGTGAAGGAACTCGATCGGGAAATCGACCGCTTTCGCCTTTAAGAAAGATCCATGGAGGTCGACAATGTCCTGCAAACTGTCCCAGCGTGTGGATTACGGGATCCGGGCCATGGTGGAGATCGCGGCCGCGGGAACGCAGGGGATCACCGGCGCCACCATCGCCGAGCGCTCCCAGATTCCAAAGCCCTTCCTGAAGCAGATCATGGCCACCCTGGTGAAGAACGGCTTCGTCGAATCGAGCCGGGGCCCACAGGGCAAATACAAGCTCCTTAGAGACCCCTCGGACATCCACCTTTCTGGGATCGTCCTGGCGCTCGAGGGGACGATTTCCCTCTACGATCCCTCTTCCCCCCCCGGCCCCGCCCTGCAGACCCTCTTCGACCAGCTGAGCCAGGCGTTCAACCAGGAGCTCGAAAAGGTGACGCTCGCCGACTGCATCAGGGCGATCGAGAAGGACCGGGGGGCCCAGCCGGTCATGTTCTACATCTGAGAGCAGGGACTCAGGGAGAGGGGCCCGGACGGCGGAAAAAGCCCGACTCGCCGAAGGGATCCGGTGAGGGGGGGATGATTGATTTTTAGACTCATGTGACGTATGTTGTTAGGAGTAATATACGTCCAAGGAGAGGAAATCATGCAGACAAAACTGACCTTGCGCCTGGATGAGGATCTGATAAAAAGGGCAAAAAAATACGCCAGAAATCATCAGAAATCACTTTCCAAGATGGTTTCAGAGTATTTTGCGCACATGGAGTCCGATTTGCCAGAGGAGGGGCCGGATCTTCCGCCTCTGACAAAAAGTCTTGTCGGAGTGATGCGCGGGGCTCGGGTGGATGAAAAGGATTATCTTCGACATCTCGAGGAAAAGTACCTTTGAAAACAATGTTCGATACGAACATCGTGATGGATGTCGTTCTGGATCGAACGCCCTTTTCTTCCTCCTCGACACGCCTTTTTGCCCTGTCTGAAAGAGGGGTATTCTCGGGATCCCTTTGTGCGACGACATTGACCACGATTCACTATCTTGCGGGAAAGAAACTGGGAAAGGACAGGGCGCAGGCTGTCGTCGGAACCCTGATGTCTCTTTTTGAGATCGTTCCCGTGACGCGTGCCGTCCTCGAATCGGCCTGGTCGCTGGGATGGGAGGATTTCGAGGATGGCGTTCTGCATGAAGCCGCCCGTCATTCCGGGATCGGGGTCCTCGTCACCCGGGACATGAAGGGATTTTCGAAGGCGGCCCTTTCCGTTTTGACTCCGGACCAACTTCTGGCCATGACCGACACTTTGGGATAAAAGGGCGGAAGGTTCGGCGGGCCCTTTTCTGTCCAATTTTCCCCTGAACCATCCACAAGGCACCTTCACCCATGAATTCAGGAAAGGTTTCTCTTCATGACAACCCTCCAGGCACTTGTGATCGGCGCGACCCAGGGGCTCACCGAACTGGCTCCCATCAGCTCTCTTGGCCACGGCGTCATCCTTCCGGCCCTTCTGGGCTGGGGAGAGATCGAAAAGGATCTCTCCTATCTTCCCTTCATGGTCTCGCTCCATCTGGGAACCACCTTGGCCCTGCTTCTTTATTTTCACCGGGAGTGGCGGGAGATCCTGTTGGCCGTGCTGGTGCCCGGAAGGGCGAAGAGGGTCCCGGAGGCCCGGTCCGCGCGCCATCTTTTCGGACTTCTCGTCGTGGGGACCGTTCCCGCCGGACTGATCGGCCTTCTCCTCGAAAAGAAGATCCGCCATCTCTTTGCCGCCCCCTCCCTGGCGGCTGTCTTTCTCCTGGTCAACGGAGGGGTTCTGATTCTGGCGGAGATCCTCCGGCGCCGGAGGATCGGGGCCCTTTCGGTCGACCTCGACCGGATGGGCGTCCTGCGGGCCTTCTTCATCGGGATCTTCCAGGCGGTGGCGCTTCTCCCCGGGATTTCGCGATCGGGCATCACCATGGTGGGGGGGCTTTTCGGTGGCCTGGGCCATGCGGAAGCCGCCCGCTTTTCCTTCCTTCTGTCGACCCCCATCATCGGGGCGGCGGGTGTCCTTGAAATCCCGAAGCTGATCCGGTTCGGAACCCCGACCTCCCTGAAGCTCGCACTGGCCGGGGGAACTGTCGCCTGCGCCACGGCCTGGCTCACGACCTTCCTTCTCATGCGCTATTTCCGGAAGTTTGAAGCGAACCGGGCTCTCGCTCCCTTTGGATTTTATTGTCTGGCGGCGGGGGCCCTTTCCCTCCTGTTCCTTCGTTAGGGAGCCGACGGAGGGGCGGCGGACGCGTGGGGCATGACCTCCGTTCCCAACCGGTCGTCGTAGACAAGATGGCCGCCCTCCGCGGCGGCGGCGAGAAGGAAAAGAAGTCCGGCGAGTCCGATCGACCGGCGGAGGAGGGGCGATAAACGGAGGCGCCCTTTGCCGGCGATCCAGAGCAGAACAAAGAGGGTGGCCCCGGAAAGGGCCAGAAGCCTGTGGAGCAGGGCGGCGGGAGGAATCGTGACAGGCCGGGCGCGAAGGCTGTCGAGCGCGTTTCCTCCCGAGAGGATGGCCAGGGCCAGGAAAAGGAGGGCCCCTTTCTCGATCAGAGCCTGTCCCCGGGGCGGGAAAGTGTCCCGGAGTTTCGGGAAGAGGGCGCCTCCTCCGTAGAGGAGGGCCAGGGAAAGGGCGAAGTGGACGAGAAAGGGATGGATCGGCACGGGAAAGGGCGTCCTTTCAGGGGATGGGGGTCCGGTCTATGGCCGATGCTGTCAGTCCATGATTTCTTGCTGATAGTCATGTAAAATGACCATATTCAATCACTCTTTGTGATAGTGTGGGGAAGAACCTTTGTTCTTGTCAACGCGTCTGTCGAAAGAATGACCGTCGACCACGTGGTTTCTTTCAGAGAGAGGACATGTATGGCACAATGGAATATTGCCGAGGCCAAAGCCCATTTCTCGGAAATTCTCCGGCGGGCCTTGCAGGGAGAGGACGTTGTCATCGCCAAAGACAATAATCCGTTGATCAGGCTGGTTCCTGTTCAGAGACCTCAGGGCGAACGGGTTCCTGGATCGGCCAAAAATCAAATTATTTATATCTCTCCATATTTTGATGAAACGCCCGAAGATTTTGTCGGAGTGACGTGATGCGGTTTCTCCTGGACTCCCATGCCTTTCTCTGGTGGCTCGAAGGGTCGGACAATATTTCAAAGAGGCCAGATCGGTCCTCCGGATCCGTGAAAACGAGATTTTCGTCAATCTGGCCTGCGTCTGGGAAATGGCGCTCAAGACGAGCCTTGGCAAATTGCATCTCACCCTTCCTTTCGAGCGTTTCATGACAGAGAACCTGGGACGGAATGCCTTTTCCCTTTTTCCGGTCGAATTCCGACACGCCATGGGGGTGGCCTCTCTTCCTTTCCATCACAGGGATTCTTTCGACAGGCTCCTCGTCGTCCAGTCCATTGAGGACAATATTCCCGTCATTTCCGCCGATACGATTTTCGATCTTTACGGGGTTCGACGCATCTGGTGAATAAAGATAGGAATTTTTGAGAGAAAAAAGGGGATGAAACAGTGAAGGTTCTGGTGACGGGGGGAACGGGGTACATCGGCTCCCACACGGCGGTGGTCCTGGCCGAGGCCGGCTTCGAAGTGGTCCTGCTCGACAATTTATCGAACAGCGAGCGGGAGGTGGCGGACCGCATCGGGGCGATCACGGGGAAAAAGGCCGTGCTCTATGAGGCCGACATCCGGGACCGAAAACGGATGGAGGAGATCCTGGGGCGGGAAGTCCCGGGGGCGGTGATCCACTTCGCCGGGCTCAAGGCGGTCGGGGAATCGTCCCGCCTTCCGCTCGAGTACTACGACAACAATGTGACCGGAACCCTCTCCCTCCTCTTCGCGATGCGGGAGAAGGGGGTCAAGACCCTGGTCTTCAGCTCCTCCGCCACGGTCTACGGGGTTCCCGACCGTCTTCCGATCGCGGAGGACGCGCCGCTCTCCGCCACCAATCCCTACGGGACGACCAAGCTGGTGATCGAGGAGATCCTCCGGAGCCTGGTCGCCTCCGATCCCTCCTGGAAGGTTTCCCTCCTTCGCTATTTCAATCCGGTGGGGGCGCACCCCTCGGGGACGATTGGGGAAAACCCCCGGGGTGTGCCCAACAACCTGATGCCCTTCGTGGCTCAAGTGGCCGCCGGCCTTCGACCGTACCTCTCGGTCTTCGGAGACGACTATCCGACGGAGGACGGGACGGGTGTCCGGGACTACATCCATGTCATGGATCTGGCGAAGGGCCATCTGGCCGCCCTGAACGCCCTTTCCGACTGGAAAGGGACGCTCCCCCTCACGGTGAATCTGGGGACGGGCCGGGGAACCTCGGTGATCGAGATGGTCCGGGCCTTCGAGAAGGTCTCGGGCCAGCCGGTTCCCTACCGGATCGTGCCTCGCCGTCCGGGGGACGTCGCCGCCTGCTGGGCCGATCCTTCTCTGGCCGAAAAGCTTCTCGGGTGGAAGGCGGAATTCGCCATCGAGCGGATGTGCGCGGACGCCTGGCGGTGGCAGAGCGGCTTGGGGAAACCAACAGATGGACCGCATGGGACGACCTCCGGTGCGGGATGAATGGTACGGCTACCTGGGGGGGGCGTTGACGACCGTCTCCTTTCTGCCGCAGGTGGTGAAGACCCTCCGGACGCGGGACACCCGCAGCATCTCCTTCGGGATGTATCTCCTCTTTACGGGCGGGGTCTTTCTCTGGCTTGTCTACGGGATCCGTCTCCATGCCCTTCCCATGATCCTGGCCAATGCGATCACCCTCTTGCTCTCCTTTGTCCTTCTCATGGCCAAATGGCGGTGGAAGTGAGGGCGTTTGATCCCTTCGATAGGGGAGATTCCCGACCATGACTTTTTTCTTCTGGAAAGACCCGGCCTACCAGCGGATCCGGCCCTACTTCCACGGGTGGATCCGTCCCTACCGCGCCCATATCGTCGGGGGGATCCTTCTGGGTTTCGTGGCCTCGGCCATGACCAGCGGGGTTCCGCTTGTCCTCCGGGAGCTGATCGACAAGATCTTCACCCAGAAGAACACCCATTATCTCTTCATCCTTCCCTTCGCCTTCTTTCTTCTCTTTGCGCTGAAGGGGCTGGCCGTCTTCTTCCAGAACTACCTTCTCCGGATCGCCGCGCTCCGGATGGTCAACGACGTGAGGAAGAGCCTTTTCGGTCACCTGCTCTCCCTTCCCCTGGGGTATTTCGGGCGGGAAGGAACCGGATCGCTGATGGGACGGGTGACCTACGACGCCGAACGGCTTCAGGGGGGGGTGGCCAATACCTTCCGGGACCTGATCCAGCAGGGCTTCACCATCGTCGGGGTGCTGGTCTCGATGTTCGTCATGAGCCCGAAGCTGACCCTCTTTTTGCTGGTCACCCTGCCAACGGTCCTGATCCCGATCCGAAAGACGGGCAAGAGGCTCAAGACCTTGTCCCGGAAAACCCAGGAATCCTTCGGAGACGTGAACCAGCATCTCTCCGAGACCCTCTCCTCGATTCGCCTGATCAAGGGGGTGGTTTCGGAAGAGCGGGAGCGAGAGAAGTTCCGGCTGTACTCGGACGAGTTCGTGGGGTTCCAGATCAAGACCGCCAAGTATTCGAATCTCCTCTCGCCCATCATGGAGACGTTGGGGGCGCTCGCGGCGGGGCTGGCGGTCTGGATCGGTGGGTACGCGGTCATCCATGGAACCTTGAGCTTCGGGACCCTGGTGGGGTTCATCGCCGCCGCCCAGATGCTCTACCAGCCCATCAAGGGGTTCGCCGGGGCCCAGACCGACATCCAGCAGTCGCTGGCCGCCGCCGAGCGGATGGTCGACATCCTTGACGTCCCGGAGGAGCGGGTCCATGAAACGGAGAAACGCTCTGTAACCTCCCTCGAAAAGGAGATCCGGATACAGGATCTCTCCTTTTCCTACCCCGGAGCTTCAAAGGAAGCCATCTCGAGGATCTCCCTTTCGATCCCGGCAGGGGCCTTCGTGGCCCTGGTGGGGGCGTCGGGGTCGGGCAAGAGCACGCTGGCCAATCTGTTGCCGAAGTTCTACCGTCCGACCGAAGGGGAGATATTCTGGGACGGGATTCCGCTCTCCGAGATCGATTCGTCGAGCCTTCGAAAGATCATCGGCTTCGTGACCCAGGATGTGATCCTGATGAATCAGACGGTTCGCGACAATCTTCTCTACGGGCTGGAGCGGACCGTTCCGGACGCGGAGTTGGAGGAGGCGGCCCGGGCGGCCTACGCCCACGATTTTATTTCTGCCCTTCCGAACGGGTATGATACCCGGGTGGGGGAGCGAGGAATCTTCCTTTCGGGGGGAGAAAAACAGCGGCTCGCCCTGGCCCGGGTCGTCCTTCGGAATCCGGCCCTTCTGATCCTGGACGAGGCGACGAGCGCGCTTGATTCCGAGTCGGAATGGATGGTCCAGAAGGCTCTCGAATCGATCATGCGGGGCCGGACGACGATCGCGATCGCCCACCGGCTCACGACCATCCGACAGGCCTCTGTCGTCCATGTCATGGAGGGGGGGCGGCTGATCGAGAGCGGGACCCATGACGACCTGATGCGGACGGACAGCCGGTACAAGAGCTTCATTCTGCACCTCATGAGGACCGGAGATGTGGTTCCGGAAGAGGTGCTTTGAAAAACATGACACCCCTAAGGAGACCCCAATGAATGCGGAGGCAGACAGCCTGAAGATGGATCCCGAACGCATTTCGACCCGGCTGGGCTCGATCGTCCGGGAGATCGACGCCGCGCTCCGGACGATCGGGGCCTTGTCCGGTCCGCTGATCTCGGCCCAGGCGACCCTTCCGCAGACGACCGAGTCGCTCTCCGAAATCTCGACGATGACGGAAGAGGCGAGCCAATCGATCATGACCGTGATCGAGGACCAGCTCGAGATCCAGAAAAAGATGCAAGCCCTCCTGCATCAGGTCTCCGGAACGATCACCGCTTCGGATATCGCAAAGATCGATTCTCTCCTGTCCCAGGACCAGCAGGGAACGCTCCGGGTCATGGGCGCCCTGGGGTTCCAGGATCTGGTTCGCCAGAACCTCATGAAGATCGGTCAATCCATCCAGCTGGTGGAAAACAAGCTGCTGGAAGTTCTGATGCTTCTCCACTGGGAAAAGGGTTCCGGCGTGGAGGAGGGGAAGAAGCTCCTGAACGAACTCTACAAGGCCCGGGTGGGGGATCCGTCCCGACAGAGGGTGGTGGACGAGATTTTGAGGGAGTATGGGGTTTAATCCTTGATGGCAGACAAGACACCTTCGATCTCGGTGGTGATTCCCTGTTTTCGGGCGGGAGAGCTTTTGGTCGAGGCAGTCGAGTCGGTTCTGGCCCAGACGGAGACGGACTGGGAACTGATCCTGGTCGACAACAATGCCTCGGAGGAGACGAAAGAGGTCATTTCAAAATTTACCAATCTTTTTCCGGAAAAAATCCGACGTGTTTGGGAAGAAGATCAAGGGGTTTGTTCTGCCCGGAACCGGGGAATCAGTAAAAGCCATGGGGAGTTTATAGCATTACTGGACGATGACGACAAAATGTATCCCGAACGGCTCGCACTCCAGAAAGAAGCCCTGTCGGACCATCCGGAAGCCGTTCTCTGCTACGGAGGGATTGACTGGGTCTCATATGACGACAAGACAGTCGTGAAGTCCGGCGAGAGGGATGCGGACTTTCCCTTTTTTCCGGAATCCAGCGACAAGGTCATGGAGACCGCCCTGCTCCGATTCCCGGAGCCTCGGCCGTCCTCGGTCATGGTCCGAAAATCGATTTCAGAAGAGGTCGGCGGCTTCGACCGACACTTTAATCCTTGTTTGCTGGATGAAACGGACTTTTATTTCCGGATTGCACAATTGGGGCCCTTTGTCGAAGTGAACCGGCCTGTAATCCGCTTCCGGATGCCGTCCCCGGAATTTCTGAAGAAGAAAAGGATCGACAATGTCCGGAAATTCCGTCTCCTTCTTAATCAGGACTACTTTTTTTCAAAGATAATAAAGTTTCTAAAAGAGAAAAATCTTCAGGAAAATCCCTCCATTCAAAGGGACCTAAAACGGATGAAGGCCCGGTGGCTTCGGGAGGTAAGTTTCGATTTTCTGGCCATTCCAGGAGGGGAAAAATTGGCAAGACTTCTTCTTTGGCGGGCGATCCGGGAATGGCCTTCGGATCTGAAGTCCGTCAAGCACTTGGTCCGTTCTTTCTATTCCTTTCCGGCAAGAGTCAGGCGTTATCGGAGCCAGCAGGTCTACGAGGAGGGAATACCCCCAGAGATCACGGAAGACTTTCTGCTATCGCTCTTCAACGGGGACCATCATTGTCCTTTCTGTGAGTCATCATCATTCGTCCTCCGACAAATCGGAGACCAACCCTTTATCCACAAAACACAATCAAATTCAGAATGACCCTTTCCATCTCAACGGGCAGTAAGTGACGGAAGTGATGACTCCTGAAAATCTTCTGGCTCCCCTGATTCCTCCCGAGAGCCTCTTCTGGAACGGATTCCCCCTCTTTCATGTCTCCCGGTTCCAAAAGGATTTTTCCGGACGTCTTTACTTCGTTCTGGGGCAGGGGCTGGGGGACCACGTCAATGGCTTCCGGATCCTTCGTGAATTGCAGACCCGTTATCCCGATGCTCATTGGATCGTATATGCCGACAGGCGATGGAAGGAGCTTGTCCTCCGGATGGGGAGAATCGAGGTCCGCTGGTATCCCACCGCCCTTGATCCACGGTCGGGAATGGGAACCAACGATCCTTATGCCAAAGCGCATGAGACCATCATAAGGGAAATCGGGGCCCACCCCGGAGAAGCCTTTCTGACCTACGATCACTTCCCCATGCCGGATCGCCATGCCCGGGGCGAGACCACCCTTGAGGCCATTTCCCGTGCGATCGGATTGGATTTTCGGGGAGAGGCGCGTCCCTTCCTCCCAATCGATGAGGAGGATGGCTCCTTTGCGGATCGATTTCTCCGGGAAAAAGGACTGGAAAGTGGGGAATTTGCCCTACTCGCCCCCTTTTCCTGGCCCAACAAGAGGTGGTCCCGGGAGAAGTTTTCTCTCCTGATCGATGACCTTTACAAAATCCATGGGCTTCGGAGCCTCCTTGTCGCCTATCCCGAGTTGGGAACCTTTGACAACCCGGGTGTCGTCATGGCCTATGATCTGTCCCTGGGACAGATCGGGGGGCTCCTGTCCCGGGCCGGTCTCTTTGTGGGACTGGACTCGGGGCTGACCCACATGGCGGCGGCCCTGGAGCTTCCTATTGTGGTGATTTTTGTCGAACGCGCGACGATTCCCTTCGAGGTGAGGGCGCTTAGTCCCTTGGCTCTTCATGTTGTCGAAGGGTTTGGCAATGAGGAGCGAGAGCCTTCCAACGAAACGGTTTCGGAGGCCATCTCCTTTATCCTGAAGAACCGGGCGAATCTTAAAAAGGCCATTCCCCGTTGTCCGGCCTGTGGGAGACCCGCCCATTATGTCTGGGGGATTGATGAGACTGGGATCAGTTTTGGTTGTGTCTGTGGGCTTGTGATTCGGAAGGCTAGGGAAAACCGCCCCGGCTCGGATGACTCACTCCCGGAAAGAGCCACAGCCTCAGGTCCCACTGAACTCGGAAAGAATCCGGAGAGAGACAATCATCTTGCCGGATTTGATGTGGAGACTGACCTTGGAAGCCTGAGGCAACTCAGGGCCGTCGAAGAAATCATCAAACAAAGCCGTTTTGAAAAACTTGACCTCAGGTTTGAACGGGGTTCAGGAAGGGAGACTTGTCCCCTTCCAAGTCAGGATTCGCGGAATTTTCGCGAAATTCGATGGTCTCAGGATGCGTTGGTCTACTGGATGAGAGGGTGGGGGTATGACCTTTGGGAGGTCTCTCTGTCGGATCGTCAGGCGAATATCTGGACTCTGAGCTTTGTCGGAAGAGACAAGGGGCCGAAGGGGGGAGGGGAAAAAACGGTCGAGATTCCTTGGTCGGATGGCGTCCTGCGGCGTTCCTCCCCGATCGATTATGGGCGATGGTACACCTTTGAAAAATGGGGGCATCCGGAGGATCTGGTCGGGATCGTCAAAAGTCAGGTTGCGTTGGGGTATTATAAGGAGGCCATCCGTTCATCCAAGGTGGCTTTTGGGGCCAAACCCTCCGTTCGTTCGCTTAGATGGCTTGGAAAGGCCTTTTATTTCCGCCTCATCAGGAGAGGATCCTCTCTTTAGGGGATTAACATCCTCTTCTTGATAGAGATCCGGGATAAGAAAAACGTTTCTTTTTAATCCAGCCCTAGTTTTTCTGAAAGGATGTTCATGATTGTCTCGGGATTTACCTTTTGCCGGAATGTGGAGAAACTGGATTACCCCTTTATCGAATCCATTCGATCTCTTCTTCCGATCGTCGACGAGATGGTGATCAATGTGGGAGACTCGGAGGACCGGACTCTGGAGTTGATCGGAAAGATCGCGGATCCCAAGATCCGGATCATCGAATCGACCTGGGATATGAATCTCAGGAAAGACGGCCTCATCTATGCCCAGCAGACCAATATCGCGCTTGATCATTGCCGCAAGGATGCCGACTGGGCCTTTTACCTCCAGGCCGACGAGGTGATCCATGAAAAGGATTACGAGGGACTTCTCGCCTCGATGCGCGCCCACAAGGACAACAGACACATCCTGGGTTTGATGTCCCGCTATAAGCATTTTGTGGGGGACTACCACTCCCTCGACCCATGGGCCTACCGGCGGGCCATGCGGATCGTCCGGCCGGGAGGGGCTGTGGTTTCCGTGGGAGATGCCGTGGGGTTTGCCAGGGCTTCGGACAACCTCTATATCGGAAAAAAGCAGAAGAACCTCTGGAAATACGCTGCGGGGCATATCTATCATTATGGATGGGTCAAAAGTCCGGCTCTCTTGCGGGAAAAGGTCAGGACCCAGGTGGAGTGGTACTGGGAGGGAGCCCCCAACCAGAGGGACACTCAGGTTTTGTCGCTCAAGGAATTCATGCCGGAGCATTATTCCTTTCTCAAGCCCTTTACTGGAACCCATCCCCGGGTCATGGAGGAAAGAATCCGCGCCTTTCCCCGACTTCCGGAAAAAAAGACCCGCTGGCTGAATCCGGGATTCTACCAATACGTATTAAAACACGGGTTCAAGGGATGACCGCTTCTCTTCTTCCTGTCCGGGACCCTGTCATGGATCTGGTCGTTCCCATTCATGGCCAGATCAAAATGAACCGGATTTTTTTTGACTATCTCATCCGCAATACCCGTAATCCCTTTCGCCTGATCGTTGTGGATAACGCCTCTCCCGACGAATCTGCCGATTTTTTTGAAAGCCAAAACACAAAAGATCATCCGGTTCTGGTCATCCGGAATCCCCACAACCAGTGCTATCCAGTCTCCATCAACCAGGGTGTACGGGCGGGGTCAGCCCCTGTCGTGGGATTTCTCAACAACGACATTCTTGTGGGGCCGGGATGGGACGAGCCGTTGGTGGAAGCTTTGATGAAAAAAGGCTATCCCGTTGTCAGTCCGGGTGGCTTGGAACACTTCCCCGATCAGAAATTGGAGGAGATCTTTTTTCAAAGATGGCGATATATCAATAAAAGACGGTGGAGCGAAAATCCTTCTCAGAATCTTGAAGAAAAGATCCGTCACATGTATGGAAACTTCGACGATATTGCCGAAAAGATCCAAAGAAAATATGCGGGCGTACTCTATCCAGGAATCATGGGGCACTGTCATCTGATGAAACGGGATACCTTTGATCTTCTTGGAGGGCTCGACCCCCGGATCCAGTCGGCGGACTGGGACCTTTATCTGACAGTGGAAAGGGAAAAACGCAATGATCGATTCGAAAAGAGTCCCGTGATCCTGGGGGGATCCTACGTCCATCATTTCATCCGTCTGACCGATGCCACACCCAGGCGCAGTCCTGTCATCTGCACTCATGAGCCGCATCGGTCCTTGGAAGAAAAATGGGCCAAAAAAGAGATCCAGGATCTCTGGCCCTTCAAAGAGCAGGGTCCGGATCATAAAAAGAGCCTGTCAGAAAGGGTCTTTAAAAAGTATGTCCGGAGCAAGACAGGCCTGTATTATTGGCGGGTCAAAGCAGACAGTATCATTGGAGACGTTGGCAACTGATAAAGCGGGAAAACTAGCGTACCGTTTTTTGAACAGGAAAGGGAACCCATGTCTGACCCGATCGTTTCGGTCGTCATCCCGGCCTATCGGTCCGGGGGCCTTCTGAGGGAGGCAGTTGAATCCGTGATGGCCCAGACTCTCAGGGATTTTGAGATCATTCTGGTCGACAACAATGCCGACGAGGAGACAAAGAAAGAAATCTCACAGATTTTAAGGGACTTTCCTCAAAATGTCCGGGTTCTGCATGAAGCCACCCAAGGAAACAGTTCTGCCAGAAACCGGGGAATCAGGGCGTCGCGGGGAAAGTATGTCGCCCTTCTGGACGATGACGACAAAATGTATCCCGATCGGCTTGAAAGCCAGGTCGCTATGGCCAGGGACCACCCGGACGCAACAATCATCTATGGTCTCATGGATGTCATTCCCTTTGACGGATCAAGGATCGTGATTTCACGGCGCGCTCCATCCGTCGAATTTTTTGTTCGTCCTGTCATGAAAGACCATCCCCGTTACCCAACAGACCCCCCTCTCTCCTGGTCGCCCCATCCGTTATGCTTTTTTCTAAAGGATGGGCCCTGAAGGCGGGGCTCTTCGATACCGCCTTCAATCCATGTTACACAGAAGACACGGATTTCTGCTTTCGGATGTGGCATCTGGGTCCATTTAAGTGTATAGATCGACCTCTGTCCCTGTACCGACAGGCCTCTTCGGTTTTTTTTCAAAAGAAGAAAAGGAATGGTGAACTGGCTTCTGGTCCGGGAAAATCAGGATCATTTTTTTCAGAAATTAGCCAAGGCGTACCTTGACATTCATGACAGGAAAAGCTTGGGGAAGTCCAGGCCCAATTTTACGGGAAGCCTCCCATGACATTCTTCTTTATCGGGATGGAAGAGGTGTGGCCCGGAGGCTTCTTGTCCGGGCCATTCAGGCCAAACCCCTGGACTTCAAGAATTGGAAATGGTTATTGAGAACCTGGTATCCTCAGACAAGACTTGAGAAATCCTTGAAACGGGATCTTCTGCCAACCTGTTTGACAGAGGATGTTCCGGATCTGCCCCTTTTTGATAGGCTGTTTCAACTTCCTCATGAAATGGCAAAGAGAAAAACTCGGGTAATGGATCGTTAAGCTGTGCGGATTATTCATCCGGAAGCCTGAAGAATTTTTTAAGGTCTTCCGGAGAGATGAACTCTTCCAGTTTTTGTGGGAGGTAAGTGGCGATCTTCAGGGACTTCATCCTCCGTCTCGAGGAGAGAAAAGATCGGTAGAGCCATTTCCAGTTTTTGAGTTCGAATGGTCGATCAAGGAGGGCTCTCCGTAAAAGATCACGGGCCGCCTCCTGGCCATCAGAAATTCTCAGGACCTCTTGGGAGAGCTCCCGGAGCCACCGAGAACGGATTTTTCGCAAGCGCAGGCTGGATTCCTTGTTATTGGGGATATAATATTTTTGGGCAAGAATTGAGAAAAACAAATTCAGATTCCGGGTTGACCGAATCCAGTTTGAGACATTTTCTCTTTTCTTTCTTAAAAATTCCGGAGAGGGAAGACGGAAGGAGACCAAGGAGTCCGCAATTTCGATACAAGGGCCCCGTTCCCACATCCGGAGCGAGAATTCAGTATCTTCTACGAAGCAAGGATTGAATCGCTCATCGAATCCTCCCAATTCGATCGCGAGGTTCTTTGAAAACAGACTCACAGAGGGGGCGATCGATCGAGGGGGATCGGCGGGAAAACGGGGATGGTCCCAGAACAAGGTCTGGGACCAATCCTGAATGTCATTGGACTGATTGGCTTTTATAATCGTTGTTCCATCGAAGGCGACATAGTTGATTCTGCCGTGAACGATTGATGCCTGGGGATTTTTCTCGATGACATCAATCTGTTTTTCGAGACGTTTAGGGACCATCTGGTCATCGTCATCGAGAAGGGCGACATACTTTCCCCGCGACTCCCTGATTCCCCGGTTTCTGGCGGAACTGTTTCCCTGGGTCGGTTCGTGGACTGTCCGTATTTTTAAGGGATATTTGTCAAAAGCCGTTTTGATTGCGGCCCTCGTCTCCTCGGAGGCGTTATTGTCGACTAGGATAACCTCAAAATCCGGAAATGTCTGGGCCATAACAGACTCAATGCTTTCAAGAATCAACTTTCCTGACCGAAAGGCCGGGATGACGACAGAGACGAGAGGGGTTTTCATGGCAATAAATGTCTTCCTGATAAGGGGTCAATGGATAGCGATGCTCGTTCATGGATGGTTCTGGCAAATTCAATGAATGGAACCCTCGTTTCAGTTATCATACCTATTACACGATATGAGGTCGAACTTGGAGAGGCACTTGCCTCCGTTTTTTCTCAATCATATCCTGTCTTCGAAATCATCCTTGTCGATAACAACGCCACTCTAAAAACGCGAAAAGTCGCCGAGGTATGGCGCGAGAAAGATCCCTCCCGAATCCGGATTGTCCGGGAGGGTCATCCCGGGGCGGTCTCTGCCCGCAACCGGGGAATCAGGGAGAGCCGGGGGGAATTTGTCGCCCTTCTCGACAGCGACGACCGGATGAAGCCGGATCGCCTCGAGGTCCAACTGGAAGAAATCCAAAAAAATGACGACATCGTCCTGGTCGGCTCCTGGTATGATGAGTTGTCTCCGGATGGGCAATCAATCCTGAGACGGGATTCTCGGCCGGCGATTCCCCGGTGGTGGTCCATCCTTTTTGAAAAGAATTCTGCCTTTCGGGAAAGCCCGTTTTATGAACCCCAGACCTCAACCTTCTTCTTTAGGACCTCGGTCGCCCAAAAAATCGGCATGTTCGACCCCCGGTTCGATCCCTTCTGGCTCGAAGACACCGATTTTGCTTTCCGGATGTACCAGGCCGGAAAAATCCATATCATTCCCCGCTCCCTGGTCGAATACCGGACCCATCCTCCCTCTGACAGCCTCCGGCGCATCTTCGACTTCGGGCTGATCCAAAAACACAACCTTTTCTTTTCTATTCTCCGGGACAAATTCTACCGGAAAGACGACCCGAAATCCCGGAGGGCCTTTTTGCGGCTCCAGTCTCGCTGGATGCGGGAGACGGGAATCAAGCTCCTGGCTTTAAAAGACGGAGAAGCCTTCGGACGCCACCTTCTCCGGAAGGCTTTATCAC
>DAHWGX010000084.1 GCA_027335985.1 Nitrospirota bacterium
GGAGTCGTTCAGGGGATCTCTCACAGATACTGCCGACCCCTCCAACGGGCCGACGGGTACGGTTATTCACTCGAACAGAAAGGAGTGGGCGCATTCCTCCCCGGCCTGAACGCCGGGGTTCCCTGCGCGATTGGATGAAAAAGCCAGGGAACCTCGCCAGAAGAAATCTGTGGAATGCAGGGACACGGGTGAAGTCCGCCGAGCTTTTTTATTCCCTCGGCGAATGGAGCGATGTCGTCCGGGAATGCACTGAGGCTCTGGACTTCACATTCAAGTCCCTTCTTCATGCCCTGGGTCTCGAGATCAACCGGTTTCAGAACCCGGGCGCGGTCTTTGCAAAGGAACGCCACCGCCTTCCGCCCGGTCTGCCGGCGGACTGGGAACGGATCGACAGGATCGTCGGATCGGGATCCTCTTCAGGATCCAACCCCGCCTCTCCCTTCGGAGAGGGAGACTTCATGACCTTCGGAGAACCCTCCCTTTCCACCCCCTCCCGGGAAGAGCCATCGGGCGAATCCGCCCTCTCCGCCCTTTCGGACGCCCGGTACATGATCGGGCTCGCAAATGAGGTCTGCCGTCATTCCCATGGAATCCAGAAAACTCCCCCCTGATTTCCTCACCTATTGCATCTCCGGCTTTTTTCCTTCGATCATCGCCGAGACGACCCATTCGGAGATATCCACTCCTGGCGCCCACCTTGACATAAAACGCCGGCTTTCTTCTTTGGGGGTGATGCAAACCTCTTCAAAGGCCAGCGTCCGGAGAATCCCTTCCAGACGGTCCATCGTTTCGGCCCCCGCCATGCATCCGGCATAGAGCTCCGGATTTTGGCGAATGTCCTCCGGAAGCTCGCAGCGGACCACGACATCGGATATGGCGATTCGTCCCCCCGGTTTCAGGACGCGATACACTTCGGAGAAAACCCGGGACTTGTCCGGCGATAAATTGAGGACGCAGTTCGAAATGACGACATCGACCGAATTGTCGGCAACAGGAAGATTTTCGATTTCTCCCAGACGGAACTCCACATTATCCATCCCTGATTTATTGGCATTGTCCCGGGCCTTCCGGAGCATTTCCGGGGTCATGTCGACCCCGATGACCCTCCCCTGCCTCCCGACCAGCCGGGCCGCGAGAAAAGCATCGAACCCGGCACCTGACCCCAGATCCAGGAGGGTCATCCCTTTCCGGATTCCGGCATGAAGAAGGGGCGTCCCGCATCCCAACCCCAGATCTGCCCCTTCGGGGACCTCCTCCGTCTCCTCCTTCGTATACCCGATTTTGAGAGACTCCGATTCTCTCTCCTCTCTGCAGGAGGCCTGGGAGCAGCATCCGGAACCGTTTTTTGCGATTTCGGCATAGCGCTCCCTGACACGGTCAAGGATCTCGGTGACATGTTCTGAGTTTTTCTCCATATCCCCACCTCCCATAAAAAAAAGAGTGAAACACCTCCTGATAAATTTCAATATTACAACTATTATTGTATAGAATCAACCATTCGTGTCAAGGGGTCTATGAGAAAAAAAACTTCTTTCCAGTCGAACCTTTATTAACCTTCGTCCCCACTCCGGAGGACGATCCGGTTACCTCCGGCCAGCTTCGCCTGAGCTAGGGCTTCTTCCGCCCTTCTGACGAGACTGGTCCAATCGTCCTCATCGCCCTTGAGTCCCCCTCCTCCACTCACCCGAATCGGTTGAGCCCCAAAAGCCCCGGAATTAATGCCCGCCACTTTTTCCCGGACTCCGTCCATGAAACTTCTGACTTCTGACTCGGATCGGCCGTATGTCAATACGATAAACTCGTCTTCTCCCCATCGGCCGACGATGTCGCCGAAGCGAACACCTTCCGAGACGAGGCCGGCGACCTGATGGAGGACCTTGTCACCGGCCGCATATCCGGCAGCTTCGTTGATCGAACGGAGATGGTCGATATCGAAAAGAGATATGGCTAGGGATTTTACGCACCATTCACTCCCTTCCCACTCCCGGTCGAGCAAGGTTACGATTGCCCGTCGCGTGAGAAGAGCTGTCAGGGGGTCCTTGTGGACTCCCTTCATGCTCCCTTTCAGGATCCTCAATTCGCGGATGGAGAACAGGGCTGGCAGAGAGGGGGACTCCGGAGCCTTTTCCTGAAGCGTTTCAAGATATCGGGTAACATCCTCGATCGGACTCCCCACCTGCAAAACGACATTGCGCCACCCAAGGGCCATAAACAGAAGTCCCAACACGGTTGTCAGCCAGTAGAGCACCGTATCCCAATGATCGAGACGGGACTGCCAGCGTTCCACATGAGAAAGATCAAGAGATACCTCCTGCCGGGTTGAGGCCAGGGAATTCCCGAAGGCGCCAAGTCTTTTAGCGGCCCTCCCGAGGCAGGCATCCATGGAAGAGGGGGTTCCTCTCCGACACCGGATGAAGAGATCCGCTGCCCTCCGCCAACTTTCACCAAGGGACACCGCTTCCCGGCTTCCGCTTTGAGAAAGATCCCGAATAAGAAGGGCGATGACCCGGATCTGGGGCAATAAACGGCGGGAGGAGTCATCTGTCAAGCGCGATGGATCCCCTGGAACGGATTTGAGGCGATCCCTGAGAATGGCCAGCCCGGCCTCGATTCCCAAAAGCTGGCTTCGAATCTCGGCCAATCGTTCGATCCTTGTGACAAGGGCATTTTTCTGACGACCGATATAGGTATGGAGTCCCAGACCCAGGATGTGAAAGGTGATTGTCCCGGCAAAAGTGATGGCGACGAAGACCCGGAACGGGACCTCCATGGGAAAACGCTTATTCGTCACAGTCTGAGTGTCCTCATTAATACGAAGTTGTCGCCATAAATCCTGTTCCAGATCCAAAATCTGGACAAGAGTACAGCATTTCACCCGAATCTCGCCATCGAACCGCCTTCGATATCCCCTCCTGCTGACCTCATTGGATTTGACCTCAACCACTTCCCTGGATTAATTGACTCAAGAAGCGCCAGAAATCTTTCCTGACCCGCCAGGGATTCTTCCGTTCTCCCCACCTTTAGTTCTGCAACCATCTTCGTTTCCAAGGCTCCAAGTCTTCCAGATCTGATGTGGTGTTCACCCTTCAGATGAAAAATGTCTCACCGAAAACCCAGCAGTAAAGAGGTCTTGTTTGTTTTATCGTGTCTCTATCGCGGGATTAGTGCTGAGGGAGACGGGATGACGAGCGGGCCTTCCGCCTGTTAAACTCTTGGAAGAGTCACCGGCATCCCCTAAAAAACGAGGCCATTCCGTGAACCCCTACGTCATTTCCATGTCAGTCCTGATTTATCTCGCACTCACCGGATATCTGACCGCCCTTTTCATTCGGACCCGCCATGGCGCGGCCACAGGACGTTTCCTTGGAGGGTTCTTTTCGGGACCGGCCACATCGGATTTCATCCGGATCCGCCGAGGGCACATCTTTGCGGCCCTTTTCGGCTTCACCTGCGACGTCACCGGAACCGCCATCATGGAATACGAACGCATCCAGGGACGGATCCGCTTCCATCCGGTCCCCCCGGCCCTAGACTGGTTTCACCTGATTACCGCCCAGGGAGCCCTCTGGCTCTTTGTGGTTCTCATGGTGCTCGGCTTCCTTCGGAAGAAGGGCATCGCCCTCGGCCGCTATCATTCCAGGCTTGGCCCCGTATTTCTGCTCGTCTGGCTGTCGAGTTCCATTTCAGGATGGTTTTACCGGGTCTTTTGACCCCCAACGATCGGAAGACGCATGGCTTTTCTTTCCTTTCCGGACGGAAGCGGAATTTCCGATCCCGGGAAAATCAGGACCATCCTCGATCCGGTGGGGGTCCGCCTCGAACGCTGGCCCCTTCCCGACAACGGGGATCTGACCGGGCTTCTCGCCCTGGAGAGGCCCGCTCCGGAAGAATCTGAGCGTATCCTGGCCTTCTTCGAACCCCGATTCGACCAGCTCCGGGCGACACTGGGGTACCAGGCGCGGGACCTCGTCTCTCTCTCCCCCTCCCTTCCGGGACTCGACGCGCTTCTCGAACGCTTCCTCTCCTGCCACACCCACGACGACGACGAGATCCGCTATGTCATCGAAGGAGAGGGGATCTTCGGCTTCGTCCTCCCGGACGAGACTCAGGTCGAGCTCACCGTCCTGGCCGGAGACTATATCAACGTCCCCCGCGGGGCCGAGCACTGGTTCCGACTGACTCCCGCCCGACGGATCAAGGCGGTCCGCTACTTTACCTCCCGGGAGGGATGGGTTCCCCTCTATACGGGCCGCCCGGTTTTTTCCTTTCCGGAAACCTCCCGGAGATGACCCTGGAGACGATCCGGGTCCTGTACGACTTTCCTCCCGGGGTGGATCCCGAGAAACAGGGACGGATGCTGGCTATCGGCCAGACAGTCGGCTCGTTCCGGCCGGACCAGGCCCCCCGCTTCGAGTCCTGGACCGGGGTCCTGGAAGAGGCCTTTTCCGTCCCCGGAGGCCGCGGACGCGCCCGGGTTGCTTATCCGGCCTCCAACGTCTCGGGGGACATCGGCTCCCTTCTGGTCATGATCCTGGGAAAATATTCCCTGGCGGGTCCGGTCCGCATTCTCTCCCTGGACCTTCCGGAGGGATATGGAACCCATGGACGGTTTGGCCTTTCCGGAATCCGGGAGTTGACGGGCGTCCGGGATCGCCCTCTCTTCATGGGCATCTTCAAGCCGGCCCTGGGACTGGCCCCGGAAGACTTTGCCGGGATTTTGAGAGAGGTCGGAATGGCGGGTCTCGACCTCATCAAGGACGACGAGATTCTCCCGGACACACCTGCATCGACGGCCCTCTCCCGCATCCGGGCCTGCCGTCCGGTATTGGACGAGATACGCCGCGCCACCGGACGCGAGATGCTTTACGCCGTGACCCTCTCCGGACGCGCCGACCGGATGCTCGACCAGGCCCGCCGTCTCCGTGAGGCGGGAGCCAATGCCTATCTCGTCTCTCCGATCGCCTGCGGATTTTCCGTCATGGAGTCCCTGGCCTCCGACCCCGACACCCGCCTTCCGATCTTCGCCCACCCGGCCATGGCCGGTGCGCTGGGAGGTTCCCCCGATTACGGAATCGACTACCGGGTCCTTCTGGGGACCCTGATGGTCCATGGAGGGGCAGACGCCGTCCTGTATCCGACGTCGACCGGAAGCCTTCCCATCGACCCAGTCGTCGAACGGGACCTCCGGGATCTTCTGGTTTCTTCCGGCCTCGCTCCAGTCCCGTCAGCCGGAATCCATCCGGGGGTGCTTCCCAGATTTTTCTCCCTGGACGACCCCCGGGTCATCCTGAATGCCGGCACCGGCCTCATGGATCATCCCCAGGGCCCCGCCGCCGGCGTTCGCGCCTTCCATGAGGCACTGGACCGTCTCCGGGCCGGCGACTCGCTCGCCCCGGCCAACCTTCCCGAAGGCCCCCTCCGGCAAGCCATTATCAAGTGGGGATCATGAAGACTGTCCTCTTTTCCGATTTCGACGGTACGATCACAGAGCAGGAGACCTTCTCCCTTCTCATGAAGGAGTTTGCCCCGGAAGCCTCCCGGAGAATCGTTCCCCGTCTTCTCTCGGGAGAAACAACACTGCGGGAGGGTGTCCCGGCCATTCTCGAGACGATCCCGAGCGAACGGTTCCCCGAGATGGTCGCCCGCATGCGAACCATGGACCTTCGTCCGGGCTTCCCGGAATTCCTGGATTTTCTCGAGCAGCATGCCATCCCCCTGGTCGTCCTCTCCGGAAGCCTTGTTGAGCTCGTGATGGCCCGTCTCGCTCCCTACCGGACCCGGATTTCACGGGTGGTGGCGGCCCACGCCGAAACGGATCGACCGCTCCTCAGGATCCGTTCCGAAACGGCCGGGGGCGACGAGCTTGTCCACAAGGCTGCCGTCATGCGGGAATACGGAGAGGCTTTGAAAATTGCCATCGGCGATTCGGTCACCGATCTGACAATGGCCCGCGAGGCGGATCTGGTCTTCGCAAGAAGCCTTCTGGCCCGGCGTCTCTCCAACGAAAACCGCCCCCATGTTTCCTTTGAAACATTTTTCGATATATCGAATTATCTCGAATTATTCTTAAGAAACAAGGCCGTACATGGCTGACCGCGCCCCGTCGACCCGACTCCGGCTGCTGGCCCGCCGCCTCTACCGAAGGGGCTGGATGGAGGGGACGGCCGGAAACCTGTCTCTCCGGGTCGGAGAAGATCTCTGGATCACCGCTAGCGGCTGTCACAAGGGCTCGCTCGCGGAGGAGGATATCCTGCGGATCCCTCTCGACGAAGGGATCCCCCTGACCCTGTCCGGGGAACGCAGGCCGTCGGCGGAAACCGCGATTCACCGGGTGATCTATCGCCTTTTCCCGAAGACCGGCGCGGTTCTCCATGTCCATACGATCGAAGCGGCTCGCGTTTCAGAAACCGGAGACTGTGAGGTGTCTCTTCCCCCGCTCGAGGTTCTGAAAGGTCTCGGCATTTCCGATCCCGAGACCCGGCCGGCACTTCCGGTCTTCGAAAACGCCCTTCGGGTTCCCGAAATCGCACGCGCCATCGGGGAAAGGCTCCCGGCCACCCGTTACCCCCTCCCGGCGCTCCTTATCCGGCACCACGGGACGACAGTCTGGGGGGAGACGCTCCCGGAGGCCATCCGCCACCTGGAGCTTCTCGAATTTTCCATTCGGTTTCTCGCTTCCAAAAACCCTCTTGAATCATAGAGACAAAAAAGGAGTTGCGGTAAAATATATAAGGATTTATGCTATACGCGAATAACCTTCTTGATCCGTCACGTTTTCAAGACAAATACGTGACAGTAAGGCCTACCCCGGGGCAGGGATGACTCGTACGCCACCTGGAAAAAAAGACTTTGAAGCCGCCCCCCTCTTCCGGAAGATCGTCGAGACGGCCGATTTCGGCGTCGGGGTCGTCGACCGGAACGGAACCTACCTCTTCGCCAACCGGAAATGGGCCGATATGACCGGATACTCCCCCGAGGAGATCCGTTCCCGAACCGTTGCCGACATCACCTTCCCATCCGACCTCGACGAAACCCGGCAGAAGGTCCGGGACCTCTTCGCAGGAACCATCACCTCCTATACCATCGAAAAGAGGGTTCGACGCAAAGACGGTACTTGGTTCTGGGGACGGGTGGTCGCGACTCCTCTTCTCGATGAAGCGGGGAAGGTGACGGCCATCAATGGCCTCATTGCCGACATCACGGCCCACAAACTGGCGCTGGAACGGATCGAGACGGATGCTGCGATCCAGCGGCTGGTCTCGAGAATCACGTCCCTTCCCTTGAATCCCGATGATTCCTCCACCCGGCTTCAGAAACTCTCCGACATTCTGGTCGACGATTCCCCCTTCCGTTTTTCCGCTTTTTTCAGGAAGTCCGGGGAACCCATCGTCTTTGCGAAGTCCTCCCAAAGCGCTCTCAAACCCACGGACGGGGATCTCCTGGGCCTTGTCGCGACAACCTTCCGGGAAAACCGGACTGTCGTTGCTAAACTCGACCAAGAAAAACAAAAGGGCATTCACTCGCTTCTGGGACTCCCGATCTCGCGGATGGACCGTCCATGGGGAGCCCTCGTTCTCTCGGGGCCCCAGAACGAATTCTTTTCCGACGACTCGCTCGCCATTCTGGTCCGCAGCATTTCCACAGCGCTTGAATCGGCGAGCCTCGCCGGGACCAACCGGGCCCTCCACCGGATCAGCCGTCTGATCGGAAGCCGACCCTCTTCCCAGCACCTCTTCGATGAGACGTGCCGGACGCTTGTGGACGACGGAGGCCTCCTCGATGCCGCCATCATGCGCTTCGATCCGGACACAAGGAACCTCGTTCCCGTCGTGGTGCGGGGCAACCTCGAGAAGGCGGGAGAAGCCGTCCACCAGATGCGGTTCAACCTCTCTCCCGGACACAACGACACGTTGACGGCGATGGCGGAGGCCATCCGCACCGGACTTCCCGTCGTCACCCAGGACTACACCGAACGCTTTAGCCAGCCGGGACTCGAGCGGATGCAACAATGGTCGCAAAAATTCCACTGGCGCTCCGGGGCCAGTTTTCCCCTGTACTCCCAAATTCCGGGCCCCTCGGGCTTCCCTTCTTTTTCCGGGGGCCGCGTGATCGGTCTTCTGACCGTGACCTCCGACGAAACGGGATTTTTCCATGACCGACTCGTCCAGCTTCTCGAGGAGACAGCCAATATCCTGGGGGTGGCGCTCGACCGTCACGAAGAGGATCGGATCCATGCGGAGTCCCGGGAAAATCTCTCCAAGATGACCGAACTCTACGCCGCATCGAACGGCATCAACCGGCTCGTGAACCAGCGCCCCTCCGAACAGGAGCTTTTTGACGAAATATGCCGGATCATCAACGAAATCGGAATGTTCTACATGGTGAGAGTCCTCTCCGTCGATCGGGAGAGCGGGATACTGAAACCTGTGGCCGTTCATGCGCGGGCCGATTCCATGGTCGCCTTTTTCCGGGAGCTCTCCTTCCGGACGGATCCGGAATCCATGGAAAAACTCCGACATCTCAGTCCTCAGGCCTGCCTCGCCAAAAAAAAGCCGGTCATCCACCACAACCTGGTCAAGGAACTTGAAACGCTCGGCCTGGGGAATCTGTCGGCCAAGGCAATGGAGTTCGGGCTCTGGTCCCAGGGCTCTTTCCCTGTCTCCCGGAATGGCCAGATCGCCTACATCCTCTCCGTCTTCGCTGAACGGGTGGGTTTTTTCGACGCTCCTCTCGTTTCGCTTCTCGAGGAAATCTCCAGGACCCTCTCAACCGCCCTCGACAACATCGACCGGGAGCGCGACAAGCGAAATGCGGAAGAGGCGCTCAAGAGTTCGGAGGAAAAATACCGACTTCTGATGGAGGAGGCGGGAGACGGAATTCTCATTGTCGACCTTGAATCCAAGAAGGTGGTCGACGCCAATCGACAGGCCTGCCGTCTCTTTGGACTCGGGAAGGCGGAACTTACCGGGAGAAAGAAAGGCGACCTTCTCCCCCACGCTTCCGGAACACTCGCCTCGGGACTCCACCGGCATGCTCTGTCTTTTTCCCCGCAGGGGAACGCCCACAAACCGGTACGCTACCAGATTCAAAGCTCCCCGGAAGGACCTCGCGAAGTGGAGGTCCTCGAGTCCCGGATCACCTGGAGGGACCGGTCCCTCCTCCAGATACACCTGCGCGACGTAACGGACCTTCATTTTTATGAGAGCGAACTCAAACGCATGGCCCGGGAGGACTCTCTGACGGGGCTCCTGAACCGCCATGCCCTCTGGAATGAGCTTGAGAGCATTCTTTCGACCTCCTCGCCCAAGCTCCGGATTGCTCTGTTCTATATCGACCTCGACAACTTCAAGCTCATCAACGACACTTTCGGCCACGAGACGGGGGATGGCATTCTCAAGATCGTGAGCCAGAGGCTCAAAACCGCCGTCCGGGAAAGCGACATTGTCGCCCGGATCGGGGGGGACGAGTTTCTTGTGCTCGCGACGGAATCGGTCTCGCGAGACCGGGTGGAGAGGATCGCCATCCGCATCCTTTCGGCCCTCGATCTCCCGATCAGCCTGAACGGCCATGAATTTTCGATTCATGCGAGCCTTGGGATCAGCTTCTTTCCCGATCATGGCGCCAATCCGGAGGAACTTATCCGGACGGCCGATTCGGCGATGTACCGGTCGAAGCGGGAAGGACGGAACCGATTCACCTTTCACGCGATCCCCGCGGACTAGGATCACCCGTCAAGGCCACAGCTTCCATCGGTCATGGCGAAATCGGTTCTTCGCTTGCCCCTCCCTCACGCCTCTGGTAGAATCTTTCGGTCCGAATTTCTCCAACACGGCGGCGTAGCCAAGCGGTAAGGCAGAGGTCTGCAAAACCTTTATTCGGCGGTTCGAACCCGCCCGCCGCCTCCAATACCAGAGCCAAAATAAGAAAAATTTCCTCATAATTAAAGTTGAATTTGCCGGGATCTTGCCGGGATAATTCCAAAAGAGTATGATTTTCCTGTCTGAGAAAATCACTTTTGGAGGGAAGAGAATGGCCTATTTCCGGAAGCGGTCGGGAGCATGGGAAGCATCGATCGAAAAGAAAGGGGTTCCTCGTATTTCCCGCACGTTCGATACGAAAGGCGAGGCAGAAATCTGGGCGGCGACTGTCGAATCAGAAATAGGCCGGGGAGTTTTCGTCTCCCGAAAGGAAGCTGAAAGTACGACCCTGTCCGAGGCACTGGACCGCTACGAACGGGAAGTGATCCCCGGAAAAAAAGGGGCCGTCCAAGAATCCATGCGGATCCGGATTTGGAAAAGGACCCCCTTGGCAAAACGATCTATTGCCTCGATCCTGGGGAAAGACATTGCCGCTTATCGGGATGCCCGACTAAAGGAAGTCGCCCCTAACACCGTCCGACATGAACTCGCCGTTCTCTCCCACGTCTTCACGATCGCAGTCAAAGAATGGAGCATGGCAGGACTCGTCAATCCTGTTCGGCAAATCCGAATTCCAAAAGCCCCTCCTGGCCGGGACCGCCGGTTAAATCCCGGCGAACTGGAGCGAATCATTTCCGCCTCCGGATCGTCCGTCCTCCCTGACATCGCCCGATTTGCCGTTGAAACGGGCATGAGACAGGCGGAAATTGCCGAAATGACTTGGGAACTAGTGGACCTAAAAAAACGGACCGTGACACTTCTGGATACGAAGAACGGAGAAAAGAGAATCGTTCCCCTATCGACGGAGGCTGTCCGTATTCTGTCCGAACTTGTCCGGAGAATCGACGGAGAGGTTTGGGGAATACAGCCGCGAACCATCGCCATCTCGTTTGCTCGCGCCGTCTCCCGGGCCAGGAATTCCTACGAAAAGGAATGCGCGGAGAAGGGGGGAAAGCCGGATCCGGCCTTCCTAGTCGATCTCCATTTTCACGATCTCCGACACGAGGCTACCAGTCGATTCTTTGAGTTGGGGCTGGATGCGACAAAGGTCAAAAATATCACTGGACACAAAACATATTCGATGCTCGCCCGGTATACGCACCTGAAAGCTGAAGATATTGCTCTAGAAATTGATAGACTGGAAAAGGAAAGAGAGAAAAAAGCGGTCGATAACCAAGTGGAGAAGTTGAAATAGCGGCGTCCTTCCCGTAGAATCGATTCAAAGGAGAAAACATGGCCTCATCGATGGAAGCAATCCAGAAGATCCTCCAGGAAACCGTTGCCCCGGGAATCAGCGATATTCGGGAGCGCCTCGCCCGCGTCGAGGTCGAAATCAAGCGTCTGGACGACAAGGTCGATTCCTTCCGCAACGAAACCGCATCCGAATTTCGCCGTCTGGACAACAGAATCGATTCCCTTGACCGCCGACTTGACGAATCCACATCGATCCGCGAGCGGCTGGCCGCCTTAGAAGCCAAGGTGTCCGCCCACTGACCCTTGCTGCGCACTCCGCCCAAATGCCCTGAATTAATTAGATTCAGGAGGTGCTTTCGGATGGTCTCCTCCCATACCTCCCGCAACACATAGGTCTCCTTTAAACAAGACTTTTGCAATTTTATTATTATATCGATCAATTTCAAACCATATTGTACAGACAAGCTTTTCCGATTGAGTGTTTGAGTATCCTCCATAAGCGCCATATTCTCCGCCATATTCAGGCGTATAATAATTCTGAGTAAATGCGAGCATACGGGATTTTTGGTAGACATAGACAATATTTTTATTTGGAGCAGTAATTTGCCATTTTGGATAACCCCACGTTCGCACAAGTTCTTTACTGTTTTTTCCTACCCAAGAATCGACAACCTTTCTGTATTTAGCTTGAGTTGCACAGCCATTCAAAACAATCAACGATAATAATAAAAACGTCAATAAGCCTTTTAGCGAAATGCCTTTCCATTCTGCCATTTAACCTCCTTTTAAAAATAGGCTCTATTTCCCTCGGTTGTTGTAGAGCCCAAAAATTGAAGGTCAAATCCATATGCAGAGCGGTGTTAGAGAGGAAACGTGCAAATTTTATTATTTTAAGTGAAATTATCATCACATTTACGCTTCCAGAAGTCCGGCAAATAAGGCAACTACCACGATCTGACTATGACTCACTTATTTTCAAACAGGCCCTAAAAATAAAAATGGAATCCTGCAAAGATTGGAGTATATGCTACATAATTTCCATTTGTATAACCCCAAGAGGGAATAGGATTGAGTTGAAAGTAAACAGACATAGAGGAATACTCCGGGAATGCATATTCGATCCCGATTCCGGGAAGAAGTTCATAGCCGAAACTTGGACTTCCAATCTCCGGAACGACATCGAAATCTCCATAAAAAACAAAATGCTGACGTTCGATGATAGGAACCATTCCCTGTATCTGGAAGGTCGTCAAGTGGAAAGTATTCAAGTTGCCTGCACCTAAAAGATTGTCCGTTCCTCCATAGGAAGAGCTGATAAATCCAATGCCACCATCGATTCCAAACCATCGATTAAACCAGTATCGAATATCTGCAAATCCGGAATAAAGTGCGCTGTTGGCGGGGGACCAGCTAAGGCCAAAACCAACTTTACCATTATTGACGTAAATATTTGTATTTGATATAATATTGTTTTTTTGAGAATTCTTTGAATGAGAAACAGTATTGCTTGGCATGTTATTTTGATCGTCTGCAAAGGAAGTGGAAGGTAACAATAGAGCAAGAATAAAAAATGAAATAATTAATGAATTAAGTTTTAAAGTTCTTTTTAACAAATTCCGCCTCCTTATTTATCTATTCCATGAACGTAGAAAAGCTGTGCCAAACAAGCGGGACATTACATATATTGAGTTAAATTGTGCTTTGCTTTCCCCTGTCCCGTATCCTACCCAATTATTTACTACTGAAATTATAATATTTGGGCTCTCTTTAGACAGAAATGATGTAGAAATGAGCCCTGGTAACAATTCCTCAAAACATACGAAGAATGAAACTTTTCTATGATTGATAACTTGAATTCCTTTGGAAAACCAATGGACATTTAAACCATGAGATGAGAAAGGAATCCATCCTGCGATCGGGATCGGTTGTCGCGTTAGATACACCACCCGATTTATTTTACCAAATGCAATAATAGAGCTATCATAATCATTTATATTATATTTTGATTGCTTTATATCATCTGATCTCACGTAAGCACCAGATAAAACAATTGAATTATTTTTCTTTGCATAATTAATTATATTGGAAAATATATTATTATTAATAGTCCATATACCTACAGCATTTTCAGGAAGAATGATTACATGATATTTTTCTTTAATTAATAATTTTATGGAATAAATCAAAGATTGAAGTCTATTCTCATCAAATGATAATGATTCAAAATTAGTTGATATTGCAACCCAATCTAATGGAATCTTTGGATTCCTATATTCATAATTATCAATGAAAACAATTGTCAAGTCAATTAGATAAAATGGAAGAATTCTTATTAA
>DAHWGX010000019.1 GCA_027335985.1 Nitrospirota bacterium
AATTTGGATCATGCTTGGCTTGACCTTCCTGGTCGGAACCTATCTTCCCTACGTGCCGCTGATCGCGATTTTCTTCTACATGGTCGAATGGATTCTGGAAGTGGCGATCCTGGTCCTCTTCGCTCCCTTGTGGGCACTGGCCGTGGGAATCCCCCAGGGGGAAGGATTCATCGGCCAGCATGGAAAGGAAGGGCTCTCCCGGGTCACGGACATCGCGCTGCGCCCCGTGCTCCTTGCGGGGATGTTCGCCTTGTCCCTCGGACTCTATTACCTGTCGGCGGACGGGCTCATTCTGCTCGTCTCGCAAACGTCCTCCCAAACCAGTCAGACCTCCGGCCTGTGGTACACTCTTGTCGAAGTTCTGGCGATGTTCATCCTCTATATGATCGTGTTGTGGCGGACCATTCATTTTTCGTTCGAAATCATCCACACCGGGCCTTATTGGGCCATGCGGGTCCTGGGGATCGACGGAGGCCAACGCCGGGAAGGGCGCGAAGCCCAGGAGATGAAGAGCTCTTTTCGGGATATCGGGCAAAATTTCACAACAATTGGGAGGGGCTTCACGATTCCCAAAGGGTAAAGTTCGGATTTTGGCAAGACAGGAAAAGGTAGAGGCATGAGAGAAACAATGAGCATTCCGGTTCGGCTGATGAATGAAGATTTTGAACGAATTCCCAAACTGTTTTCTATCATTCTAGAACTATCAGATGTTGCCATTATAAAAGGTGATTCTGATAACGACGATGGGACACGACGTGCGACAAATATGGCCATCTCGAGTGGGGAATATAGATCCCTCCTGGATTTTGGAGCGTACAAAGTCGCTTCAGCTGGCTTGGAACTGGCCTATGCTCTCACTACTTATTCACTGGCCTTGCAAAAGCCCCCCATCAAAGATGATTCGGAGAGAAAAGACTTTGGGGATTTTCTTTCTGGACTCAAGAAGTTCAAACCTGAAGACAGGGATGAAGCCCTCAGGGTCTATTCCGCCCTTCTATTCACCCGAGACACCTTCACCATCATGTTCAATCTTCTTCCCACTCTCTCCCGGATCGAAAAGCTCCTGACGCTTCAGACGGTCCTTCTGTCCGAATCGTCGCATTGTTCGGGAGACTCCCATCCGTTCGCCACCACTCTCCGAAAAGCCGTCTCGGAAGGTCTCGTTCCCTGGGATGGAAACGAGGAGTTTCTTTCCGACGGACCGGCCGTGGAACTCTTCCAACGGCTCCGCTCACTCATGTCGGAAGGATATCCCGTCCCTCCGGATTTCTCTTCTTTTGCCGCCGCCCACCCATCCTGGGACGCCTTCTGGCAGATCGCCGCTTGGAAGGCCGTCCGGATGGAAAAAGCGATCGAAGCGGTCACACGAGAACTTCTCATTGAAGCGTGGAAATGTCCCGAGAAACCTCTCTCCCCCACGTTGCCGGATCCGGACGAACCGGTAGCATCCGAACGGCAGTGGGACTGGGTCACGGAAACGGAAATCACGAAGCCCGGCGTTCCCCGGGGAGGGATTCGACCGTTCTCCTATGGATCCGGTCACCCGGTGGCGGAAATCCTCTGGGATCCCGTCTGGGATGCGGAACACGAACGACGGTCCTATACCGACGAGATCCCGCTGACCTTTCCCATCGATCTCCACACGTTCCGGTGCGCGATCCCGGAAAGCGTCAAGGCGGTCCGGGAGATCATCGATCACCCCTGGCGTTGGGCATCGGAAGGAGACCTTCCGGATTTGTCCAAGTTGTGGGGCGGGTTCTCCCGGGAAGCCGAACATCTGTTCTCCGGAAAAGAGTCCGTTGGGCAGACTGCGGAAGGAGAACCCATTACCTGGGAGGACCTCCGGAAAGGAGCGGACGCCATTTACAAGAGAGGGATCGGGATGCTGGACCATCTGGCCGGCGTCCAGGAGCATTACCGGCCGCTCCGGGCGATCGACCCCACGGAGTGGAGGGGGATGTCGGAGGCTCTCATGAGGGAAGTCAATCCAATAGAAATCGCCGGGAGAGGGGGAAAATGATTTTTCGTCCGCACGCCATTGCATATTTGGACATTCTGGGGTTTTCCCGATTTGTGGAAGAAGCCGAAATTGACCCTTACAAAATGAGATGTTTGGAGTTTTGCAAGACCCTCATCCTGAAAATAGGTATTGTCGGCTTTGGCACTTGATCTTAGGTAGGATATCCACCCACTTCATGGAAATCTCTCTAAATCACAATGAAGAGGGGAGGCATCGTGGACGTTTCGGGAAATCTTCTAAGTGTGGTCGTTGGTTGGTTTTTGGGGGTCTTCTCGGATCCTCTGAGGTCACTTTTCTTCGGACCGAGGCTAACCCTAGTGATTCGTTTCAGGCAACCGGACTGCCAAAATATTTCCCACTCTTATGTTGATGACGAAAGGAGAACGAAGGTCAGTCCGAACTACATATTCAGACTGAGGGTAAGCAACGAAGGGATTTCAGCAGCAAGGAATGTTCTCGCCGTCATCGAAAGACTGGAGAAGCGGGAGGGGGCGGAATGGGTTCAGGTTCCGGACTTCCTTACGACGGACCTAGTCTGGACCCACGGTCAATTTGAGCGTCAAAGGACCCTTCCGATCCTGAATCCCAAAACGAGTTGGTTGATCGACTTCTGCCATGTGACCAACCCCTGCTTCAGGGAACAGGCAAATGAGACCAAACCGGTGGACCTCATTCCCTCGGATGAAATTTCCCTTTGTTTCGACCTGTCGGTTAAACCAGCAAACTTCTACCATATTATCAGCCACGGGAAGTACCGTTGCTGGGTTATAGTGTCAGCAGAAAACTCCCGGCCAGTCAGGAAGCAGTTCATCATCAAACTGGGGAAGAATTGGTTTGACGACCAGGAGGAGATGTTCACGAAGGATGGTATACAGATTACTGAAATTTGAAGTGGGACCTTGTCTTGGAGGATTCTCCGAATGAGAAGATTCTCTGAAAAAACCTGAAGTCTTCGCATGCGTAAGGGGATAGGAAAGAAGCAGTGTGGCAGAAAGCTACTTGGTAATATTAACCTTTTGAACCTTAATTTACGCATGTGCGAGTTATGAGTGATTCGATTCAGGCCGACCCTCAAGGGGATTCATAGGGGAAAGTTACCCGATAGGGATCCACCGAAACGTTACTCCCCCGTCCCTTCCCCGGCGATCATCGCCAGCAAGACCTCCCGGTGCTGACGTGAAATCATTCGAAGGTACCAGATCTCTTCTTTCAGGCTTTTTTCCATCGCAATCTCTCGCCGGAGTGTCGTCGGGTGGAGCGTATGAAGCCCGACAAGCCACTGGGGATTGGCCCATCGCTCCTGGACCTGGCTGGAAAGATTTTCCATGAGGCTCGATCCTCCGGGGGACGGAGGGACCCGGAGAGCAAACAGACCGGTCAGGACATGCCGGATCAGGCTCTCCCGGGCGGTCACGGTTTGGGGCAGAACATCCTGGGACGTCTGCGCCGAATTTTGAGACCCGACCGCATGCCCCGTGGGATGGGTCAACAGCCAGATCATCCGGATCCCGGAGGATGTCTCCTGAGGGGTGAGTGTGGTGGTTCCCGAACCGAAGAGACTTGCGGCATCCGGTTCCGGCCAGGAAGAAGCGGCAGATGTCATATGAGAGGCCGAAATCCCCTGGTCGGTGGCAACAAGAGTCTGGTCGATCGCTCCGGCGGTCTGGGCGGTCGAATAAAGACTGGGGCCGTTTTGGGAGACTTCCGCGGATCGGGTGCAAAGCGAAGGTTCCAGCTGGTATTCCCGCTCCATCCGGAGACGCTCCCGGATCAGTGCAAGATGGGTTGTCGCATTGTCGATGAGCCGGGTCGTATTTCTCACATCGCTGGAAAGTGCGCTGGCCGCGGCGGACAAGGCAGTCGAGACGTTCGTTCCGGCAGCGCACAGAGCCCCGTGAAGGGCTACCGCATAGGATTCGAGGTTCAGAACGAGTCCACCGGCGACCGGAATCCAGAATCCCGGTCCGGAGAACGGTTCGACGATCCCCATGCCGCCGAACGCCCCGGTGGCCACCCCGCCCGGCGTCTGGGCGACCGGTCCCAGGGCCGCTTCGGCCCCGGCATACAACAGCGGAAAAGAGGCGGCGGAGGTTCCAAGGGAGGCGGCGATTCCGCAGGGAACGGCCCCGAGACAACCAGCTGTGGCCGATGTTGCAGCCGCCAGATCGGCCGCAAGGGCCGCCGCTCCTGCCGCCGTGATTCCGGAATCGGCTCCCGCCGCGGCTGAAAGAGTGGCCGCCGTCGCCGGCGCATAGGTGACTTCTCCTTCGGCCACACAGGCAGAAAAGGAGGAGCCTCCCGCCGCCCAGGAAGGAGCGGCCGAAAGGCCCAGAAAAAGAAGGGCAAGAGCCCATAACCGGAGCGTGTTTTTCCTAAGGATTCGTTGACGGGGCGTCATGTTTGCAACTTGATCCAGGAGAACACCAATTCTTTCCCGGAAGAAGAAAACTTCGGGAAGAATCGATCAAGAAGTCGAAAAAGTGTTTTCTGGTGTTCGTCCGTATCCAACCAATCCCCAATGATAAGGTATTGAGGAATATTGCCAGAGGAGACAGAGCGATAGAGCATGTCGAGGATCGCCCGATAGTGGTTTGCGGAGTATACGGGCATCCCATCCGGAATAATAACGCCCCTGCGTCTCAGCTCTTCCGAACATTCATGGATGCCGTAGTCTCCAAAGAGAGCATTGGTGTTCCATTCAAGACCTTCTCCAGCCAGGGGCAGATTGTCCGGAAATCGTGGAGAATCAAAAATCCCCCAAAAATGCCAGTCTCCCCCCGTCTTTTCCGGCGCGGGGATATTCAGCGCCACCATACCGGTCACATACCGTCCTGGACTCGTTTTGGGGAAAACGACTGTTTCGGAAGACATTTTAAAACCCAATCCCATGGTCGTTCCTCTTCCGGGCCTTCTCCTGGGTCTCGATGGAGATTTCCAGATTCCGGTCAAGCGTTTTGAGCCACGGATCGAGCTTGTCCCAAAGGTCCCTGACCTCGGCAAGTTCCGGAACGATCCGGACTTCGCCAAGACAGTAAGGAAGATAATGGCAGGCTCGTCCCCATTCGTAGGCAACTTCCAGTGTTTTTCGAAGAGATTCCCAGGACGGTTCGTACTTGACGGCTTGGTCGAGAAGACCGGAGAGACTGTGCGTCATCTCCACCTTGATTCCTTTGGTCATGAGAAACGCTTTCATATAGCGTTCGGTGGACTGGAACAATTCGTTCATGGCCCCGATCGCATAGTTTCTTTCGAGAGACATTTTTCCCTGATCGAAATGTCTTCGCGCTTCTTCCAGCCAGAACCGAATATTGTAGATATATTCCCTGGTCTCGAAATTCTCCGTCTCTCCAAAAAGGGAACGTCCGTTCAAAAGGGCTACCCCGACATATGTCTGTCCTTCGGACAGGCCCCATTTCACCTCTTCCGGTGTCCAGACCTGAACGTCGAAGTCGACCGGAGCTCCGATCCCCTTGAGAAGGGCTTCCGCTTCTTTTGTGCGATCCATCGGATTTTTGTCCGTTTCCTTGACGACCAGAAGGTCGATATCGCTGTCGGGATAGGGATCTCCGAAGTGGCGGGAGCCGTGAAACACGACGAGTGTTGACCCATACTCCCGGACCAGGATCTCCGTGGCCCGGAAAAGAATCTCTTCGAGAACCTCCGGGCTCCGGATATCGGCAGATTTGACAGACATGTTTCCTCCAGACTCGGCTTTACGGCTCCGCGGCCTTGGGGGTCTCGCGTATGAGCGTACGAAAATCGTCGGACAGATTCTTCCGGGCCTCGAACCTCATGACGGCTTCGGCCAGCCACTTTTCCATGTCGGCGTTGGCCTGGGCATGGCTCCTGTAGCGGAACACCCCCTTTGGGGCGATTCCGGAACAGGTTTTCTGTCTGGAAAAGGCAATGCGCGTTTCGGAAACGAAGGGAGTGCCGATTTTCGAAAGATCATTCTCTTTCCTGCCGAGGACTCGTTTAATGGGTTGCTGATCCGGTGGTCCCACCGAGTCAATATCCAAGTCCACGTTCCGAACCCTTCTCTTTTTTCGAAACTTCCTTTTGAACGTTCCCTTTTTCTTTTCCGGTCAGAGAAAGCTCCCGAAAGGCTTCCAATCTTTCTTTTCCCCACACAATTGCTTTGTCAAAATCCAATTCCAATGGCCTTTCAATCAGTTCCCATGTCCTTCTGGCGGATGGACTCGATTCCATTCTTTCAAGGGACTGATGGATGCCTTCCAGCCGGGTATGGGTCACCTGGGCGATTCTCTGCACGTCGAGCGCCTCCGGATGCATCGATTCGATACAGGCCCAATCGAAAAGATCCCGTGGAGTTAGGGATGCTCCACGATAAAACAGTTTTTTGGCCAGGACTTCTTCAACCGGTTCGAGCAGGAAACGACTTTTTTCGGAAGATTCGGGGGGAAGGCCCGTAAGAGACATGCGAACGATGAAATCGATTTCTCCTTCGGGAAATTTCAATTTCAAAAAGGTTGCGTCCTCTTCGTACCCATGGACAAGATCTCCGACTTTATC
>DAHWGX010000036.1 GCA_027335985.1 Nitrospirota bacterium
TGGTGGCGATGGAGGGATTCGAACCCCCGACCGAGTGATTATGATTCACCTGCTCTGCCGACTGAGCTACATCGCCAAATGGATGGAGAAGCGAAAAAACCGATAAAGTATAATATATCAGAACAATTTTAGCAAGGTTTCGAGTTTTGGAAATAGTCTAATCGTGGCCCTTTTTGATCCGACCTTCCCTAACAAGCCTGGCGTGTTCCTTCAAAATGCACTTGTCCATGACGACCGCCATTCCTGCTATTTCAGCCATCCGGTAAGCTTCTTCGCTCACGATCCCTTCCTGAATCCAGATTTTTGGAACAGCTGTGGCCACCGCCTCTCGAACGACGTCGGGCACATCGGAGGCTTTTCTGAAAATCACGACAAGATCCGGTGTGACCGGAAGGCTTTTCAGATCAGGGTAACAGGGAGTATGGGCGACTGAAGAGAGATTGGGGTTGACGGGGAAAACCTCGTATCCGTGGTCCTTGAGATAGCTTGAAACAGTCAGGCTCGGACGGCCCAGCTTGTCGGAAATTCCCACGACGGCGATAGTTTTTGATTCAAGGAGAATCGGTTCGATCTCTTCATTGTGCATTGGGCATCCCTGGATTTCAGTTCCAGTATTATCTCTAAAAATGACCATGTTATCATATCCAAAAACGGCCGATTTTGAAAGATCCGGGAAGGTCCAGGGGTGAAAGACAGGAGGTGGGTCAGTGAATGAAATCAACATGCATGCCGAATCCGTTCCACTGTTGAGGTTTGGCGTGAAGGAAGTGATGGAAAGAGCTCTCGGCACCACCGTGCTGGCGACAGCCCGCCACAGGAATGGGCTTCACGCCCTGGAACGGCTTGAGAAAGCCAGGGACCATGTCGCCCACTATCTGGGATGTGAAGCATCGGAGGTGGTTTTTGTCGGCTCGGGGTCGGAAGCGAATACCTGGGCGCTTGCCGGGGTCCGGTTCCCAGGCGGGGGGACGGCAGACCATATTCTGATGTCTCCTCTGGAGCATGTGTCCGTCATCAACACGGCGCTCTCCCTTCAGGAACAGTGTGGGACGAAGGTGACATTTCTGGCGCTTGACGGAACCGGCCACGTCGACCTGGAGGCACTGAAGAGAAAGTGGCCCGGGGGGAGGGTGATCGTTTCTGTTCAGCGCGTCAACCCGGAGACAGGGCATCTTCAGCCGATCGACGAGATCGGGAAATTCGTCCGGTCGCAGGGAGGTGTTTTTCATACCGACTTTGTTGCGGCAGAGGGGTGGGAGGAACCGAATTTTGCGGGCCGGCCATTCGATCTGCTGACCCTCTCATCCTCTGCCATAGGGGGGCCGCCCGGTATTTCGGTCCTTTGTATCCGGCGCGGCGTCCGCATGGTCCCCTTGATCCATGGAGGTGCGCAGGAAGACGGTCGGCGCGGGGGGGCTCAGCCGGTTTTTCTCGCGGAAGGGCTGGCGGAAGCTGTCCGCCTTGCAGTCCTTCATGGAGCCCGGGAAAAAAAAGGCCTGGAGGAACTCGACCGGCTTCTGGTTCAGAAGATCCGTTCCGACTTTTCACAGTTGATGTTTGTCGGAGATAAAAGTGTTCGACGGCCGGGAATCATCAATCTTCTTCTTCCGGGTTTCGATGGCCAGGCCCTGCTTTCCCTCATGGACCGCGACCGGGTGATCGTCGGCACAGGATCCAGCTGCTCATCTCAGTCGCTCAAGGTGTCCCATGTCCTTACCGCCCTGGGATTCTCCTCGAGGGAAGGTCAGGGGTCCGTCGTTCTTTCACTCGGCTGGTGGAATCAGCCATCGGATGTCGAGCCATGGGCCCATGCCCTCTCAAAGGCAATCAGGGCTCTGGCTGGACTGGGCGGAGCTTCCGGAACGGGTCTCAAGGGATAAAAGGAGTATTTATGGGAACCGTCGCGATCATCGGTGGGACCGGATTCATCGCTCGCTCTCTTTTGTCAGCAATGCGACAGGGCGGAAAAAAAGAGATACGGCTCCTGTCGCGGAACCCGCCCTCCGATATTGTTGAGGGTCTTTCTTGGCAACGCGTCGATGTCTCCAGGCCAGAGACTTTCGGGGATGAACTGGAGAATTGTGAGGCCGTTTATTACCTTCCGGGCATTTTGGCGGAGACCCGGGGACAAAAATACGAGGACATCCATTACAGGGGAGTCGTCGAAACCCTCAAGATTCTTGCCCGGAATCCCCCGTCCCGCTTCATCCATGTGAGCGCCATCGGAGTCGCTCATAATGCTCCGAGTGCCTATCACAGAACGAAGAAAAAGGCCGAGGAGGCCGTTTCCTCTTCCGGAGTCCCTTTTACGATCGTTCGTCCATCCCTTGTTTTTGGCGATGGGGACAAGTCGGTCAGCCAGTTCCTCCTTTTGGGACGAACCCTTCATCTTCTGCCCATGATCGGGCCGGGAACAGCCAGGGTTCAACCCGTCTTCGCCGGAGATCTCGCCGCCCTTCTCGCACGCATTCCAGATCGACCAGAAATGGCGGGAAAAATCCTCGAAGTTGCAGGACCACGCATTTATACCTATCGTGAAATGATGGAGGCCATCCGAAAAAGCGCCCATCTCAAGGCGGTCATCCTTTCGGTCCCGATAACAGCGATGATGGCCTCTGGTGTTATCCAGCGACTGCTACTTCCGAAGCCGATCCTCACGCCCGATGTCATTCGGATGGCGCTTTCGGACAACGTCGCACGATGCAATGCGGCTGTGGCGGATTTTGGGTGGAACCTTGTTTCGCTTGAGTCCTGGCTGGAATCGAAGGAGGTCTGATGGATTTGCTTCCTGTCGCTTTTGTCTCACACGGAGCTCCCGTCTCACTCGATGAACCTGAATGGAGGGAGAGGCTCGGTCTATGGGGGAAATCGATAGGGCAGGTCAAAGCAATCCTTGTTGTCTCGGCCCATTGGGTCACCCAGCGTCCGATGTTTGGTCCGCTCGATCGCGTTCCCCTGATCTATGACTTCTGGGGCTTCCCTGATCGTTTCTATAAGCTGACCTATCCCTCCCCCGTTTCGCCGGAGCTTGGAAGACGAATCGCCTCCATGCCAGGCCTCGAAGATCTGGTTCCGACTCCATCCCGTGGTCTCGATCATGGGATGTGGGTTCCTCTCACGGGAATGTTCCCCGAAGCCATTATTCCTGTTCTTGGCCTTTCTCTTCCGGGGCTCTCTCCGGAAAAACTTTATACACTGGGGAAAAGTCTTGCGCCTCTCAGGGAAGAGGGGATTCTTCTTCTCGCCAGTGGAGGCATGACCCACAACCTGGGAGAAATAGATCCGAATCTCCATGCCCCCCCCAGGTCCTGGGCGCTCTCCTTCGATCAATGGGTGGTGGAGCAGGTATCAACCGGGAATCTCGAATCACTTTTTGAGTTTGAGGACCGCGCTCCCCAGGCCCGAAAATCCCACCCGACCCTCGAGCATTTTGCCCCCCTGTTCGTTGCTCTGGGGGCAGCGGAAGGATATTCCCGGGTGACATTTCCCGTGACGGGATTCCGTTGGGGAAGCCTGTCTCTTCGATCCATCCAGTTCGATGGCGGGGATTCTCAACTTGAAGCGCCTCCAAAAAATCGGATAGAATGAGACATCCTGACGTTGTCTGGATTAATGGAATTGGTTTGAATATAAGGACGGAAAGGAAAACACATGGGCGAATCGAAGAGCATCTCAATCCACGCCTACCTCAAGCCCTCATGCGGCTGGAGTCGAGGGGTGCGTGCGGTTTTCGCAAAATACAACCTCCCATTCGAGGATATCAATATCATTGCAAGCGTCGATGCCTACAGTGAAATGGTTAAGAAGTCAGGCCAGCGCCTCTCGCCTTGTGTGGAGATCGATGGGACTATGCTGGCCGATGTGAGTGGTGAGGAGGTCGAGTCCTATCTCCTGTCCAAGGGGATGGTCAAGCCGGTGGCTTCCAGCGACAACACCCCTCTTGACCGTGGGTGTCATGACGGAGAACCGGTCGAAATGGGATCGTGGAAGGGGACCAGGGGGGCCTGAAAAAGTCTATCCCCGGGAATCATTCAAAATTGTGAAAGGTTTGTATGATGAGTGACGTAAAGGTAGTGCCGGTTGTTGGGGTCGAAGGCGTTTCCGGGTCCCGGGTGGCTTGGTGGCAGGTTCTGACCGCGCTCGGCTTTTTGATGTGGATCCCCGTGACGTTGTATCTTCTTCTCTTTGCCCCGTTGCCGATGGTGCATGACATGGTCCATCCGGTTCGCCATGCCTTCAGCTTTGTGATGTGCCACTAGACGTCATTCATTGCCATAAAACGGTGGTGGCTTTTTCGGCCGCCACCGTTTTGTCTTTTCGATCGCGCCCGTAGCTCAATCGGATAGAGCAACAGCCTTCTAAGCTGTGGGTTGGGCGTTCAATTCGCCCCGGGCGCACCATGATTTTGCATTGGTGCAGATCTTCTCTAGGGCTTTGCTGCCTTCATGGCCGCCGGAACGTCCACCAGCCATCCGGTTTGACGTCGTAATAGAATC
>DAHWGX010000040.1 GCA_027335985.1 Nitrospirota bacterium
TCTGTCACACCACCCTATGACCCTGACCGCCACCCTGGGGAAGGACCCTTTTCTTGTCTTCCTCTTCGGAGGGGTTCTGGTCCCCGACACGATGGTCTACTCCGGGGGCCGGACGGTGGGGGTCAGGGCCCTCAAAAAAGGAACGGACCTCGAGATCGATTATCGGGAGACGCCGAAGGGCGCCCTGATCCAGAAAATCCTTCTCTTGCCCACCGTCCCGAAGGGGACCGGCAATCGTCAGTAATCAAACCCTTCCTTGGCCCGAAAACGTTCCGGGGCTCCCTCTCCGGCCTCCTCAAAACCTTCTCCCCTGAAAATGACCTGACCGCTACCCTGTGCCCTGTGCTGACAGGATCCCCGGCTTGCTGTTCCGCCAACCCGGGATGAAACTTTTCGTCCGGGCCAAAGCCGATGGTCAAGCTCGCGACTGTGAGGAGAGAGCACAACCTTTGTCGGGGTCAGGCGTTATGTCATAATAATCATCATCAATTGATGACTTTTTTGATGCAACAATAAGGAAAAAATGTGAGAACGACCTTGAACATTGACGACGAACTTCTCGCCAAGGCCAAAAAAATAAGTGGGGCGAACGAAAAAACAGCACTGGTGCGAGAGGGGCTCAAAGCGTTGATCGAGCGGGAAAGTAGAAGACGCCTCGCTCTTTCGGGAGGGAGCGAACCCCAACTAAAGTCCGTTCCCCGACGCCGGCCAAGCCGTCGGACCTAGCCGCGCGGTTCTTGTCGATACCTCTGTCTGGATCGATCATTTGCGCAAGGAAGTCCTGTCCTTCAGGACCTTCTCGAAGCAGGCCAGGTCGTGATCCACCCTTTTATCGTCGGGGAACTCGCCTGTTGAAATCTGAAGAATCGGAAGGAGATTCTTGAGTTCCTTCAAAATCTGCCCCGGGCTCCTTCCTCCACCGAAGAAGAATTTCTGTTTTTCATCGAACATCGAGGAATCTCCGGAAAAGGGATTGGCTATCTTGATGCCCATCTCCTTTCTTCGGTTTCACTTTCTGAAAGGGGATCCCTCTGGACTCGGGACAGGAGGCTCCATTCGGTCGCCCTTTCCCTGAAGATCTCCTTTGCAAGGCTGTGAGCTTTCAGATTCCCGTCAAAGCCAGAGCTGAAGAAAAACTCCGATCCGAGAGGACCCGGGAAGGATGAGCCTCAGAAAAATGTGACGTGAATGTGTCAAGGCGGCCTCATTTCATATGGGCCGACTAGCTTGACCCCGATCTCCGGAACTCTTGACCGGCGGGAGTGCAGGGTCACAACACAAGCGAAACCTGACCAAATGGCCCTGCAGCGGTCCGACGTCGGCTCGTAACCCCTGACACACGGAGGGCACGCAGTCCATGAGGACAATCCGACCGGATTTGCAGACGCAGTGAAGGTGTTCCTGCAGGCTCTTTTCTGAAAGACCCTTTCGCTTGGAAACCGGGAATTCCGAACAAATTTCCCTTTTTGAAAGGAGCCTGTGTGGCTTTCACCCTGGACGAGATCGTTCCCTGGGGGCGATCCTACGAGGAATACCGGGAGATGTTTGCTCTTTCGGAGGGAGATCTTGCAGAACGGATCCTGGGGTGCGCCGATGGTCCGGCGAGCTTCAACGCGGGACTCACATCCCGGGGAGGAGCGGTCGTCTCGGTCGATCCCCTTTACCGATTCTCCTGTGGAGAGATCCGGACCCGGATCGATCAGGTCTTCGACACCGTTCTTTCCGAAACCCGGAAGAATGCCCACGAATTCGTTTGGAAAACGATTCCTTCCGTCGAGTCTCTGGGTCAGACCCGAATGGACGCCATGAACGCCTTCCTGGAAGACTATCCCCGGGGTCTCGATGAAGGACGGTATTGCGACATGTCCCTGCCCGAGCTCCCTTTCCAGACCGGCGAATTCGGGCTCGCACTCTGCTCCCATTACCTCTTTCTCTACAGTCCCCACCTCTCACTCGACTTCCATCTTCGGTCAATCCGGGAGCTTCGCCGGGTAGCCCGGGAGATCCGAGTGTTCCCTCTTCTGGAGTTGGGGGCGGTCTGGTCACGCCATCTGGACCCTGTCGTGGAAGGGCTGTCCCGAGAAGGCTACCGCATCGCGATCGAACCGGTTCCCTACGAGTTCCAGCGGGGAGGAAATCAGATGATGATCATCCGGTGAGGAAAGGCGATCCATCCTGGCCGTATAGACGAATCGTTGCGTCCTTTTCGATGAGGGAGAAAGGCTCTCCAAACTCAGAAGAGCCACGCCCCCTTTCCGGGCGGAAACGGCAATGAAGCAATCAGCCAGCCCCAGGGCCATTCCCTGCTTCCTGAGCCGGAAAGACAGGTCCCCAACCTTTCTCCAAAGGGAAGGATTTTCCGGCAGCAACGCGAAGGCATGGATGAATTCCCTAAAACTTCCAATCCTTTACCGTCTTCGATCCTTGCCTCAGTTCGGCAAAAATGGGCCCGACCATACAGGCCCTATCCTTGGCGAGGAGGGTCTAAACGAGAGTGTAGAAATGACCAGATTTAATAAAAACTTAATCCAGACGGAGGTGTCGACCAAGACCTTATCCAAGCCGCTCGTCTCCGTGGCGCAATTTCTCCGCAGATCTCACAAATTCCATGGAGCCGGCCACTGACTGGACTCTTTCCACTTTTTTTCGTCGGATCTCCTCCAGAACGGCCTTCATGACGGTCTCCGTCTTGCTTTTGGCATGGAGGAGGTACATCAACTCATTCAAAAGCTCTCTGGGCAATGTAATGGTGGCCTTTGACATGGGAGCCTCCTTATAACGCCCATGGATTATTACCATGTAAATCATATGAAAAAATATCCTTAAATTTCCAGGATGTCAGAAACAGGGACGATTTTTTCCGAAAGAGAAAGATCTGGTTCTTTTATCGATTCCTGTCGTGGCCTATGCGGCCGATGCCTCAAGGATCCTCCGGACCTTTCAAAGACATCCGGACTGGAGGGAAGAACCACCCCTAGCGCCCGGAAAAAGGCCCCCTCAAGGAACGGCGCGCGGGGGGTCTGGCATGAAATGGGAGAAGATCCCCGCGGCCAGAGCGGCGATTCCGGCGAAGACGAGAAAGGCGAAGCGGAACCCCACATCCCCCACCGAAACCCCTTGGAGGGCCGGCCCCACGACCGAGCCCAACGCCATGGCGATCTGGGAGAGTCCCATCAGGAGATTGAATCCCTTCCGTCCCCGGGTCAGATCGCTCACGATCAGGGCCACCGAGACCCCGTAGATCCCTGCCGCGACCCCGTCCAGAATCTGCGTCGCCAGGAGGATCTCCGTGTTCATCGTGGAGGCGCAAATCATCGACCGAAGCGGCATGATGAAAAAGGCCAGAGAAAAGACGAGCTTGTGGCCCCACCGCGAGCTGAGCCGGGCCGCGGCCCAGGCTACGGGAATCATGGTGGCCTGGGCC
>DAHWGX010000061.1 GCA_027335985.1 Nitrospirota bacterium
TGTCAGCGGGACCTCCTGGAGTCGACCCAGCTCATCGACAAGGATGGCGAGGAGCTCTTCTTTTTTCGAAGGCCGTGTCGAGGCGGCGATCCGGACGAGACCGCCATCGACAAAGGATTGTCCCGTCGAATAGATCGAATATGCCAGACCCCGCTTTTCCCTGACCTCCTGAAAAAGGCGGGAACTCATTCCCCCTCCTAGATGCAGGTTCAGAAGCCGAAGGGCGGTCTGATCTTTGTGAGCTACCGGCAATCCGGACATTCCCAGGGCCACGTGCACCTGTTCGAGATCCCGGGCGGTTTCGCGTCTGTCGTAGGCGGGAACAAATCCGCCGGTGGCCCGCTCCGCTCCGGACTGTTCGGGAGGAATCTCGGAAAATGCCTCTTCGAGGGTTTCCCGGAGTTGCGGCCACTGAAAGCGTCCGGAAATCGTCACAAACATCCCGCCCCGATGGTAGTTCCTAAGAAAATAATTCTTGACCTCTTCCCGGGTAAAGGCCGAGACGGAGGACTCCGTTCCCAGAATGGGAAGAGCGAGGGGATGGCTCCCGAAGTGGGCCTCATAAAGCTGCTGCGTGACCAGATCTTCCGGGTCATCCTGTGACTCGGCAATTTCCTCTATGACGACCCCCTTTTCCCGGGACAGCTCTTCCGGATCAAAAACCGATCGCGTCAGCAGGTCTCCCAGAAGCGTTGCCGCCCGTCCGGCATTTTCTGAGAGAACATGGGTATAAAAGCAGGTCATTTCCTGGGACGTGAAGGCATTCATCTCTCCACCCAGAAGATCCATCTCGTTGGCAATCTGTTGGGCCGAACGCGAGGGAGTCCCCTTGAAGCACATATGCTCCAGGAAATGGGTCATCCCCGCTTCAAGGGGACTCTCGAAACGCGAACCGGCACGGACCCAAACCCCGATGGCGACCGATCGGGAGGTCGCGAGTGGATCGCAATAGACGGTCAGACCATTGGACAGGATTTGCTTGATATAAGGCACGGCGATTCTTTCTTTGGAAGACCCCGGCGACATCGTCTTGATTCCGCTTCTGATTCTGAAACGATCAGAGCACGCAATGCAGCCCTAAAAAAGCGGGGAAAGACTTAAAGCCGGGGAAATTCTGTTTATTTTTTGTCGTGAGGAAAGGGACCACTTGGTCCTCGAGGGACATCCATTACAGTAAGGGTGCCGTTTATTAAACGACACCCTCCTGCAAAAGAAGAATAGAATAATTGCAAAGAAAAATCACCGGTTCGTCCGGTAGGCGGGTAAACCTCGAAAAAACTAATGAGCTCCGGTCGGAAGGAAGAACGGGTTCACTCCCACATACGCGGAAAGGCCTCCCCACACCACGGCCATGATAATCGCAACAACGACCAGACCCGCAGCACCCTTGTTCACATCCATCGACATCTCCTCCTTTTTGAATGCCAAACCCTCTTCCCGATCCCCGAAGAGGCCCCTCCCCCGCCAGGCGATTCTGGCCACAGAGGCTGATGGGGGGTTAAAAAGGCGTATCTGATACTTTGGGATTAAGACTCGACCATTATGGCAAAGCCGATTTCAAAAAACAAGGCTTCCTGTCATCCCCCGTTCCAGACATTTACTGGACGCCAGAACCGGGGGAATCAAGGAATAGAATCAGGCCTTGGCAGCCGACCGATGTTCCCGACCCTCACCTTCCTCGGCAATGGCTTCCTTGCGGGACAGGCGGATTTTTCCCTGACGGTCGACTTCAAGGACCTTGACGACGATCTCGTCTCCTTCGTTGACGACATCGGTGACCTTTTCCACTCTCCGTGGCTCCAGCTGGGAAACATGACACAAGCCGGTCGTTCCCGGCATGATCTCAACAAATGCCCCATAATCGGCGATCGTCTTGACCTTTCCGAGGTAGATCTTCCCGACCTCCGCCTCCGCGACGATCTGGTTGATCATTTCGATGGCCTTTCGAGCGGCTTCCTCGTCGGCGGACGCGACGCGAATCAGACCTGAATCCTCGATGTCGATCTTGACTCCGGTTTTTTCTGTGATGCTCCGGATCATTTTGCCTCCAGGGCCGATCACCTCCCGAATCTTGTCCTGCTTCACCTGAATCGTCAGGATCCGGGGCGCATAAGGAGACATCGTCGCTCGAACGGACGGCATCGAAGCCTTCATTTTCCCCATGATATGAATTCGGCCTTCACGAGCCTGATCGAGCGCTTTTTTCATGATCTCCAGGGTGATTCCCTTGATCTTGATGTCCATCTGGACCGCAGTCACCCCGGAATCTGTGCCCGTCACCTTGAAATCCATATCTCCCAGATGATCCTCTATTCCCAGAATATCAGAGAGAATGGCCACCCGGTCGCCTTCCTTGATGAGTCCCATCGCGATCCCCGCCACGGGAGCCTTGATCGGGATTCCGGCATCCATCATCGCCAGGGTTCCGCCACATACCGTTGCCATGGACGTGGACCCATTGGATTCAAGAATGTCTGACACAAGGCGGATGGAATAGGGAAAAGCTTCCTTCGAGGGAAGAATGGGCAACAGAGCCCGTTCGGCAAGATTTCCATGACCAATCTCGCGTCTTCCGGGACCCCGCATCGGCTTGACCTCACCCACCGAGAAGGCGGGAAAGTTGTAATGCAGCATAAACCGCTTGGTCGATTCCCCTTCCAACGCGTCAATCCTTTGCTCGTCATCGGATGTTCCGAGAGTCGCGACGGAAAGGCTCTGGGTTTCACCTCGCGTGAAGAGGGCCGATCCATGAGTCCTGGGCAGGATGCCCACTTCGATCGTGATGGGGCGAATTTCCGTTGTCTTCCGGCCATCGGCCCGGATCCCCTGGTCAAGAACCATCGCCCGGAGGAGCTCCCGCTCGAGATCGTGAAACCCCGTAGAAAACTCTTTCTCTTCATGGGCATCCTTGAATCCGTCGGGAAAGAGTTCCTTTGAAAGGGTGCTCCTGATTTCCGAGGTTTTATCCTCACGAGCCTTCTTGTCGGACATGACCAGAACCGCCGACAGAGACTCCTTGCCTCCCTGCCGAATCCTGTCCATCAGTTCGGGGCGGACAGGAACAGGCGGGAGCGACCGCTTGACCTTGCCGGCCTTTTTCTGAAGCTCGATCTGGGCTGCGATGATCGGCTGGCAGGCATTGTGTGCCGTACGAATGGCTTCGAGAAACAGCTCCTCCGATACCTCGGAGGCTTTTCCTTCGACCATCATGATGGCATCGGCGGTTCCCGCAACGACCAGGTCGATCGAGGATTTTTCCTGCTGTTCAAGGTCCGGGTTGATGACAAAATTCCCGTCGATGCAGCCGACACGAACGGCCCCCATGGGATCATGGAAGGGAATGTCGGAGATGGTAAGTGCCGCCGAGGCCGCAACCACGGCCATCACATCGGTCACCCCGCTTCTGTCGGCAGAGACGACTGAAGCGATGACCTGTGTGTCATAATAAAACCCTTCCGGAAAAAGAGGACGAATGGGACGATCAACCAGTCGGCTGTTCAGGATTTCCCGCTCGGAGGGTTTTCCTTCGCGCTTGAAAAAACCGCCCGGGATCTTTCCAGCGGCATAGGCCCGCTCCTGGTAGTCGACCGTCAGCGGAAGGAAGTCCGTCCCGGGCTTGATGGTTTTTGACGCCACAGCAGTCGCAATGACCACTGTTCCCTCGACCCACAGGACAACCGCCCCGTCTGCCTGACGGGCCATTCGGCCGGTTTCGAGCCTGACCGTCTTCCCGCCAACGTTGACTTCTACAGTTTCTTGCTTCATGGTTTTGGTGTTCCTTTCCGGTAGCCGGATCGATGGAATCCTTGATGGATACGGGTTTCAGGCGGCCGCAAAACCGACTTCCGTCTTGTGTTCGACATGAAAAGTCGGTTCAACGCCCTTCTGAAACCCGCCGTTCAATCTAGCGACGCAACCCGAGACGTGAGATGATTTCCTGATATTTGGCTGGATTGGTTGTCTGAAGATACTTGAGGTGACGACGCCTTCTGCTGACCATGAGAAGGAGCCCCCGACGGGAATGGACATCCTTTGGGAACTTCTTGAAATGCTCGCCAAGCTGGTTGATCCTTTCGGTCAGAATCGCCACCTGCACTTCGACCGATCCGGTATCATTGTTGGAGATTTTGAATGAATTGATGACTTCCTGTTTTTTTTCCTTGCTCAATGCCATGCCCTGAACTCCCTTTTAACCGTTTTCATTGTTTGAAAGAACACACTTTCCCTCTCGTACCTGCGCTGACTTTGCCCGAAAAAGGAGTGCGATTTTCGCCACAGGTATGCCTCCAGGGAAAAGACTCAACTCCTCAGAATCCAAAAGAGCCTCGGCCAAACCGAGAATCTTCCCTCCTTGCCCCAATATTCTAATCGTATCCTTCGCATGAAACAATCCTTTCCGGCGAAAAAACCAGATGCCGGGAAGCAGGGCCCCCTTCTGCAAGGCCGGAGCGACATGCGGAAGAATCTCCAGTGAAGGAAGACCCAGAAAGATTTTTTCCGGACCAATCAAGGCGGCATCAAGGTCTTCCACATTCCAGAAGTTTTCGATGACCTCCATCCCTACCGCCTCCTCCACAGAGAAGCGTCCTACGGTCAATCTCCGCAGTCGGCTCACATGGCCGCCGCATCCCAGAGCATCCCCGATCTGGCGTGCAAGTACACGCACATAGGTGCCCTTGGAGCAATGGACACGCAAAGAGAGGGTCCCATTTTTCAATGCAAGAAAATCCAGCGAATGAATCGTCACAAGGCGAGGGTCGCGCTCCACGGTCAGCCCTTTTCGCGCAAGCTTGTAGAGCGGAACCCCCTTCAGCTTGACGGCCGAATACATCGGAGGTTCCTGCCACTGCTCCCCTACAAAGCCCCGCAGAATTTCCCTTATTTTTTCTTCAGAAAGATCTTCCGGCAGGGGACCCTCCGCGATGATGGTCCCCTGACTGTCATCGGTGTCCGTCGTCACTCCAAGGGCAATGTCGAAGGAGTAGGACTTGTCATGAGCCTGGATAAATCCTGACATCTTTGTGGCCTCCCCCAGAAAAAGAGGGAGCAACCCCGAGGCCAGCGGATCGAGCGTCCCTCCGTGGCCGACTTTGTCTATGCCCGATTTTTTTCGAAGGGCGTATACGATGTCGTGAGAGGTCGGACCGGCTGGTTTGTCCACCAGAAGAAGACCGGAGATTTCCGATGTTTTCCGATCGTCAAAAAAGGTCACTCTCCACCTTCCTCTACTTTCGGGTTTGCCAACAAGCGTTCGATCCTGGCGGGATCTGTGTCATCGGCATCAAGGGTGAAGGTCAGAGCGGGAATGTACTTGATCCTGATCCGACTCGCAAGTTCCTTGCGGAGCCCGCCGCAGTAACGGTCGAACGCTTCCTGGCAGGCGGCTGGATCCTCTCCGGGATAAACGCGATAGTAGATTGTCGCCTTTCTAAGATCGCCCGAAAGCGCCACTCTCGTGATGGTCGCTCTGGAAAGGCGAGAATCACGGGAAAAACGGGACAGTATCAAGGCCATGACCTCATGAATTTCAGCAGAGACCCTGTCCGACCTCCGGAACCCAGAATCATGCTTCATAGAAACTCTCGATGAGAATCGAGAAGAACCATCTCTGGAGTGGAAAGCACCATCTCGCTGACCTTCTCAAAAATGCGTTCCGGGAGCAGTGGATCGGAGGAAATCATAACCACCTCCACCACCGCCCTTTGCCAGAGATCCTGATATCCCGTTTCGGCTACCGAAACGGGATAACGTTCCCGGATCTTGGCGGTCAGACTCGACAAAAGGTGTCTTTTTTCCTTGAGGGAATGGACGTCAGGAAAATGGAGGACCAGTATGAGGTGCGCAATGGGAGATCTCTGATGCGGATCCCTTTCATGTGTTGACCGGCTCAAGCTTTCCCGCTATCTTTTCCTGGACGAAACACTCGATCAGATCACCCACCTTGATATCGCGGAAATTCTCCAGGGAAATCCCGCATTCGTAGCCGGCGGCGACTTCACGGACATCGTCCTTGAATCGCTTAAGGGCTTCCATCTTGCCTTCGAACACCACCGCTCCATCACGAATGAGCTTGACCACCGTCCCGGTCCGTTGCATGACTCCCTCGGAAACATAGCATCCGGCAACCGTTCCGACACGGGTGATATTGTAAACCTGACGCACCTCGGCACGACCGACAAACTTTTCGCGAATTGTCGGCGAAAGCATTCCTTCCATTGCCTTCCTGATGTCTTCCACGGCGTCATAGATAACCGAGTAGAACTTCATTTCCACTTTTTCCCGTTCCGCCAAAGTCAGGGCCTTGGGCTCCGGACGAACATTGAAACCAAGAATAACGGCGTTTGAAGCCTGGGCCAACAGGACATCGGTTTCCCTAATTCCTCCCACACCTTCATGGATGAATCGTACTCTGACCTTCTTGTTCTCAAGTTTGCCGATCGCCTGGCGGATGGGTTCGATCGAACCCTGGACATCGACCTTGAGGATCAGGTTGAGATCCTTGATGATTCCTTCCTCAATCTGGGAATAGAGATCCTCAAGCGTAACCTTCTTGTTCTGGAGAAGCTGAAGGGCCCTTTGTCTGGCTTGCCGGGCCATGGCCACCTGCCGACCAAGTTTTTCGTCCTCGACCGCGATGAAAATGTCGCCAGGCTGAGGCATCCCGTCGAGTCCAACGACTTCGGCCGAATGCGAAGGGGTGACCTCTGTGATCCGGTGGCCGAAGGGGTCCGTCAGGCTTCGAACCCGACCGACCTGGGCTCCCAGGACAAGAAAGTTCCCGACCTTGAGGGTTCCTTTTTGAACGAGAACAGAAGCCACGATGCCTCTTCCCCTGTCCAGACGTGATTCGATGACGAGACCGCGGGCCCGGCGATTGGGATTGGCCTTAAGGTCGAGAACGTCCGCCTGAAGCAAGATCATTTCGAGAAGAAGGTCCAGACCCGTCCTCTTTTTAGCCGAAACAGGGCAGAATATCGTCGTACCGCCCCATTCTTCTGGTGTGAGCCCGTATTCGGACAGAGCCTGCTTGACACGGTCCGGATTAGCCTCCGGTTTGTCGATCTTGTTTATGGCGACGACGATCGGAACATCGGCCGCGCGGGCATGGTTGATGGCCTCCACTGTCTGGGGCATGACTCCATCATCCGCGGCAACGACCAGAACAACGACATCCGTTGCCTTGGCTCCCCGGGCCCGCATCGCCGTGAAGGCTTCGTGTCCGGGAGTATCGAGGAAGGTGATGTCCCGTCCGTTAATCGATACGGTGTAGGCACCGATATGCTGGGTGATGCCACCCGCCTCCCCCTCGGCCACTTTGCTTTTACGAATGGCATCGAGAAGTGAGGTCTTCCCATGGTCTGTGTGGCCCATGATTGTGACGACGGGCGGGCGGGGCAAAAGATCCTCCGTCGAATCCTCCGATTCACCGAGAATGGCTTCCTCCGGCTCTTCCTGCTGGATCTCGACGGCAATGCCCAGCTGCTCGGCGACAAGCATCGCGGCTTCAGGGTCGAGCGGCTCGGTGATCGTAGTCATCACCCCCATCGCCATCAGACGCATGATGACATCCTGTACCTTGACACCCAATTTGTCCGCGAAATCCTTGACGCTGGTTCCGGCCTCGATCCGTATGGATTTCTTCCGGGCTTTGGTCCCGTCAATGGCCTGAGCGGCTCCTCTTGAATCGCTTCCCCCTTTCGCCTTCTTCTTGAAGGCGGGGGGTTTTTTGAATGCAGGACGCGGAAAGGATGTCCTGGACGATGTCTGTGTTTCGGGGGGAGCCCCGGGAGCGACAACACGATGAACCGGGGCGGGGGAAACAGACGGCTTGGATGTTGAGGATTCTTTTTCTCCAGCCTCCTCGAGATCGACAAAATCCTCTTCGCGCAGCATGTGAAGACGATCGAGCTTCTGATTTTTATCTTTTGTGGTCTTTGCTGGCTTTCCGCGCTTGTCTCCGGGGAGGCCCCGATCCCGGGCCGCTCCCTTGTCCGCACCTTCTTTTGAGGAAGCAGCCGGGGAAGGAGGTGCTGTAGCCTTTTCTCGACCTGGCGCGTTTTCCTGAGTCCACCCCTCAACCGGAATCCGGGGAAGAATATTCTCGGCAGGAGATCCTGCTGTTGGAAGGGCTTCCGTGACAGGGAAGGAGGCCGCTTCGACGACATTCACGACCTTTTCCATGCCGGCGGGGCGCTCGGCCTCGACGAATGCCGTTTCGGGAGCGGGGAACGCTTCGGGTTGAACGGGTTGCCCCTCAGGGCTTTCGTTCCCGGAAGAGAGGGATTTTTTCTTGATGAGTATCGGTTTTTTGGGGGCCTCGGGGGCCTCCTCCCCCTTCTTTATCTTTTGCCGAACGGTGTTGATGGTTCTTTCATCGAGTGTCGCCATGTGAGAGGGCGCATGAATCCCCCACAGTTTAAGTTTGGCAAGCAGGGATTTGCTTTCCATTTTCAATTCGCGAGCCAATTCATAAACCTTCAAAGAACCATCCCCCTCTTCGTTATACCGACCCCGAATCCGTCTCCGGCGTTGTCCCGGAAGTCTTCGGATAACCCATGAAATCCCGCGCGGTCTCGATCAGCTTGGCGGCGGTTTTCGGACCAAACTTCGGAAGCTTGGCGATGTCCTCCGCTGATGCATTGGCGACCTTTTCGACACTGTCAAAACCCGCCGCCTTCAGGGCATCGGCCATATTTCCGCCCATTCCGGGAAGATCCTCGAGAAGAATCATCGAAGGAGATTCCTGTGAGAGCGCGGCTTCACCCTCATGCTCTCCTTCTGCGGAGCGGGCCATCCGATCGGCCTCGTACTGCTGCTCACTGAAGATGTCGATCTTCCATCCGGTCAGCTTTGCCGCAAGGCGGACATTCTGGCCCCGACGGCCTATGGCAAGGGACAGCTGCTGATTGGCGACGACGACCGTTGCAACCTTGTCGAACTCCCCGTCCCGGGTCGCCACACGAAGAACCTTGGCTGGTGAAAGCGCACGGGCGATAAAGGTCCCCGGATCCGGACTCCAGTCGATAATATCGATTTTCTCTCCGTGTATTTCCCGGACAATGGCCTGGACACGTGAGCCCTTGACTCCGACGCACGAACCGACCGGATCAACATTAGGGTCCCGGGAAAGAACAGCGACCTTGGCCCGCTCACCCGGATCACGAACAACACCCTTGATCTCGATAATCCCCTCGCTTATCTCAGGAACTTCCTTCTCGAAGAGGCGAGCAAGAAACTCGGGATGGGTTCTAGACAGTATAAGCTGCGGCCCCCGGGTCGTTGTCCGGATGTCGAGAAGAAGAGCCTTGACCCTGTCTCCGCGATGAAAGGACTCTCTTGGAATTTGCTCTTTGTAGGGCAGGATCGCTTCCGTCTTTCCCAGGTCTATGATGAAACTTCTCTTTTCCTGTCCGATGTAGACCCCGGCGACAACATTCCCCTTTTTCCCGCCAAACTCCCTGGCTACCACAGACCATTCGGCTTCGCGCACCTTCTGGAAAATGACCTGTTTTGCCGCCTGGGCCGCAATCCGACCGAAGTCATCGATTTCGAGATAGGCGCCGATCTCATCTCCCACCTCCGCCTCGGGGTCGGACTCCATCGCTTCGGCAAGAGAGACCTCCTCATTGGGAGAAAGGACATTCTCGACAATCCGGCGAATATGAAGGACCTGGATCTCTCCTGTTCTCGGATCGATTTCGACCTGAAAATTATCGCCCCCGCCATAGCGTTTTCTTGCAGCGGTCATAATGGCAGACTGCAGGGCTTCCAGGAGTGTTTCCTGGGGAATTCCTTTCTCCCGGTGAAGCTGGTCAAGAACACTCAACAATTCCTGATTAACCATTCATCTCTCCCAATCGGTCCCGTCTCTTCGTCCGACTTGAACGTCATCCGGGAAACAAGCTTCCTGTCTCTTTATATCATTACACTCTACCACACGATGCCCGTTTTACCCTCATGACCGGGTCCCTTCCCGGTCTTTTGATACGGGAACGGGACGCCAGAACTCCGCCTGCACGCTCCTGACATTCGAAAAAACAATCTCAAGGGTGGCAGACTTCTTTCCGGACGAGACCAAAAGCTCGAATCCCTCCGCAGTCACCGCTCCGATCCGGCCCTTCCAAACCTTCTGGCCTGACATGGCCTCGACAAGCTTCACGTTGACCCACCGGCCAGGATTGCGCTCAAGATCCACCGGAATCTTCAGCATCCGGTCAAGACCGGGAGAGCTTACCTCAAGGTGATAGCGGCCCGGGAAAGGATCAATGACATCGAGCAACACACTGATCCGGCGACTGGCGCCTTCCAGCTGGTCAATCGTCACCCCCTCGGGGCTTTCGATAAAAACCCGAAGGACACCGCTGTTTTTCTTGGGTAGCACAAGATCGTAGAGTGTCAGTCCCATTGAAACAAGGAGAAGAGAGATCTCTTCGGTCAATCGGTCGGGGGAGGGGGGCAAAACGGGGTTATCGGACATATTCTACAGATCTCCTTTAATAAAT
>DAHWGX010000002.1 GCA_027335985.1 Nitrospirota bacterium
AAGGTTACGAAGGATATATCTCCCTTTTTTGTCGTCTGGAGATAGTAATCCGGATTCCACTCATATTCCTTCAGATTACTGGATATCTTTTTAGCATTCTTGATCATCCAGTCCCATGTTTTGTTCTGGTAGGAAGCATGAGTCGTCCCCACGATCCGGAACACGTTGACCGATCCGGAGTCGCACCAATAGCGCCGGCGGACGAACGGCAGGGAGTCCCGGAACAGGTCCTCGTCGAACGGCCGGATCGTTTCTCCGGCCCAGTGAGGGGGCATTTCACGGATGCGATCCGGAAGATTCATGAACTTACTCTCTCTTTCTCCTCGTCGATGAGCATTTCGATAACTACGGGAGGAACGCGGTATCCGGCCTTCCCGAGCATCGTCAGGGTTTCGGCGGCTTCCCCCGGCGTGTCGTAAGAAAACGTCTTCCCGTCGTACGCCAAACCGAGTGGTTCCAGATGGGCATGGTCAAGCCATTCGTGTTGCCGGGAAAGGCATGCCATCATCTCTTCCGGCGGAAGATTCCAAAAATTCCCGGGCGTCCAGGGAAACGGCTCGTCGGAAACATGTTTTCGGGAGGCCACATGGACAACAAACCCGGATTCGCCCTCATAGCAATAGACATCGCATCGACAATCGTCGCTGCTGAACCGGCAATAAGCCATGTCATCCTTTCTTCGCCTTACGGCATCATGGGCATCATCGGCATTCCGTATCCGCCTCCATACCCCGGGTAGACTCCGGTCATGGGGCTGGCCGGATATCCCGGCTGGGGGACCATCGACGGGACCGGAGCGTTCACAAGCCCGGGTTTGGGCTGGGTGGACCCTCCCGAGGATTCCTTTGGGAGTTTCTGGCCCGTCTCCGCCACGATCAGGAGACCCACCGGCGTGTCGGACGCCACCTTGACCGTCGTGGGCCGGTTGAAAGCGTTCATGGCGTTTCCCGAGAGCATCATTCCCGCCTGTCCCAGTCCCATCTCGCTCTGCTGAAGGAGGGTCATCCCGTTGAACCCGATGACCGGCATTCCGAAGGTCGACGGATAGGCCGTCGAGTTCGCATACATCGCCGCCTGCCCGAACCCTTGAAGGAAAGCGGCACCCAGAAGAGCCCCGTACCGGTAAAGGTAGTGGTGGTTCACGTCGGTTTCGAGACCCGACCGGAGTTTCGTTCCGGGCGATACGGCATAGGCCCCGATCGAATCGGTTTCTCCATCCTTGTAGATGACGCGGTCGAACTTGATGACCAGGGCCCCGTGATCCCGCTGGAAGGATCCCAGGAATTTCACCCCGTCGAACTTTCCTTCCACGGCCTGGGCGAGAACCGGCCCGGGATGGTCGGAGTTCAGCTCGTTAATGATCCGTCCGTAGAGAATCTTCCCGGCGGGGATGATCGGGATGTTTTTCTTCGGGGAAGGTGTCCCGGATTTTGTCCCGCTGGGTTTGGCAATGGTCCCGGCTTCCGGGACTGTCCTGTTTTTCCGGACCGCAAGAACGGAGAGATTTTCACCTCCGCCGGACCAGGTCGAAAGGACCCCTCCGACCTCCTTGTCCACCGCCGACTCCTCGGCACTCCTTGCGGAAAGGAGGGCTTGTCTCATTTTCTGATCCCGCTGCCTTTCCAGGGCCTCCCGATTCCGTTCCGCAGGGGTTCCCGAAGGTTGTTCCCGGGATACCGGGGCGGCCAAGGCCAAAGTCTCGCTTTTCCCGCTTTCCCCACCGACCGCGGGAACGCTGCTCTGTCCGCTCCGGATCGCCTGACGGGCCTCCATTTCGTTTGAGATATGGATCTTGCGGCGATACTCCGGACTGTCGGAAACGCCGGTGGCATCTGACGTGAGTGCGGGCGCGCTGGGGACGACTGCCTGGCGGGGCCCGCTTTTGGCTCGATGCGTGAAGAAAATCACGGCCCCAAAAATCAGGATCGGTATTCCAACAAAAACAATCTTCGATTTCCATCCCCAACCGGGCGTTTTCCGGGAAGGGGGGGGAGAATCTCCGCTTCCGAGCTTGAAGTGTCCGACGATCTCGACGTCATCGCTACTGCCCATCCTTCTCCCCCAGTTCCACCGTTTTCATCTCCCCGTCTTCTCCCGCCGCCGTGATCACGGAAACCGGAGGAAAGACATACAGTTTCATTCCGTTGGGTCCGGACACGGTCTCGGTCCAGGCCGGAGCCAGAACATCCATGTGGGTCCGGACAAAAAGGCGATTTCCGTCGAGCCAGGCCTCCATGTCCTTCGTCCCGCGGACCGGGAGGGTCCGGGCTTGCCCAGGAGGGATCCCGTCCAGATACGCCAGGATCCGGGATGAGACCAGGGGTCGAGGTTCGGAAAAAACGGGCGTTTTTGCGTTCGGTCCCCGGGCCTCGATTCGGGCGGTCACGCGGGTGTCCGAGACCCGATCCGAGGAGACGAGCCTTAAAACCGCCGGCGTCCCCCGCCCGGCAAGCGAAAGAGCCAGGCTCGTCCACCCGACGTTGTTTTTCGGCTCCACGACCACTCCGTTGGGCGTGGAGAGTCTCCGGACCGGAAAACTCTTCGCGTTTCCGACAATCACGTCCTCGATCGGCCAGGGGGCTCCGGTCGCGTCCACCACCGTGATGGTCGAGGCGATTCCGGGAACCAGCCGGATATCGGGAAACGGGGCGCCAGGATCGAGCGAGACCGAAACGGAGATCGCACGGCCTACCGGCGGAGATCCATGGACCGCCTTCTGCGTTTCCTTCAAGGTCTTGCGGATCAGGTCGATATCCGAAGGCTGAAGGGGAAAATGCTTGTGGATCGTGTCCCGGACCGCTTCGTCATGAAAGTCGCTCGGTGCGGGAAGAACTGGAGGAGATGTCGGTTGCATCCCTCCGCCTCCGTCCTTCCCGGACACGGTCACCCCTGCTCCCCCTGAAGGGACCGACCCGGGGGCTTCTCCGGATGGAGGAGGCAGGATGGAAAGGGCCTGCGCCCTGGGCGGCCCCATCCGGAGCGTCGAGAAAAAGGCATACGCCGCCGCTCCCGACAGGGATGAAACAAGACAGGCGACGATCAGGACCATCGTCGAAACCGGAACCATCGAAGGCCGTTTTTCGATTTCCGGACGGTCCTCCTGTCCAAGGGCAATCTTGGGTCCGGCCGATTCCTTCACCGCTCCGCCTCCTTGAGCCACCGGAGGATCTTGTGCGCGACCCTTCTCCGGTATCTCCGGCTTTCTGTCGGTCGACGGGAATGATAATGGCCGATCGCCTTCCAGATGTCCCGATCCACGGCAAAAGCCCGCGCCAGAATCCAGGCCCCTACCCAGACGTTCGTACATGGGTCGTCGATCAGTTTTTGCCGTGTCGCACCGTAGCGGGAGAGGATCGGAAGCCACCGGCTATTGATTTGCATCGGACCCAGGTCCTCCGAACCGTCCCGGTTTTTCCGGACCAGGCCCGGCCATCCTCCCTCTGCCCCCAGAATCCCGATCAGGGCCACCGGAGGAAGCCGGTAATGACTTGCTGCCGACCACACGCACGCAACCGGAACGGAAGGGGGAAGAGCCGGCATCATGGAGTCACCCTCCTGGTCTTTTGCGTATCGTTCCCTTTGCTTCGGCTCCCAAGCCACAAGAGATGCCGGACCTGCCCGACAAAAGGTCGGTCCTTGATGAAGAACCTTTGTCCGGAATCGGAAAGACACGATTCGAGTCCCTCAGAAAGCCGGTCCAGGCGAACCCTGACAGACGAGGAGCGGTCCGAGAGCCTGACCTTTCGCTCCTCGAGTTCCAGTGAGTCCGGATAAATCCCCACCTGACCCAGTTTTACCAACAGACGGGATTCGAGATCACCATTCGATTCGCTTGCAAGCATGGCTCCTCCGAAATGGAAGAAGGGGTGAGTGCGGGCTTTCAAAACGAAATGTCTCCATCGGGGATCTCAGACGCCGATTCCGGGTGTTCCATTCCGTCTTTTCCCTTTCCCTTCGCTTTCAGAAACTGCACCAGAAAAACGACCAGTTCGGTCCGGCTCTTCTTTTCGCCGCCCTGTTCCCATCGGTTCAGGCGGAGCCGTCCGTCGACAAGGACCGGGTCTCCTTTGGACAAATACTTCCCGGAGGCTTCCGCCGTGTTTCCGAAGGTGACGCACGGCATGAACAGGACATCGTTTTCCCGGTCCTTCGATTTGGGTCCGTTGACCGCGACGGTGAAGGTCGTCACCGGTTTTCCGGCGGAGGTGATCCGCTTTTCGGGATCCGCCGTCAGATGGCCCATGAGGGTGGTGTGATTGTAGGACGGCATGGTCGTTTCTCCTTTCAGTCGTGAAGGTGAGGGGACACGATGTCCCGATGGCATGCGGCGCAAATGTAGACGCCGGGGTGTTCGCTTCTTATCCGGACGAATTGTCCGCATATTTCGCATTCGACCGGAACGTCCCGTATTCGATCCGGCCCGTTCCGATTCGCCCGTCCTGAAATTTCCAACGTCATTTCTTCTTTCCTCCAGTATCGAGATATCCAAGTTTCGCCAGACGCCGTTCCAGGGCTTCCACCGCCCTGTCTACACGGGATTCGAACAAGGGTTCCCCTTTGGCCTCTTCCGCGTCGGAATGGGCCCGGCAACCCGCCGCCTCGACAAAGGCCACCTTCCGGCCCACCTGGTTTAAGGCGTAGAACAGGGTCCGGTCGACCGACTTGAGCCAGATGAAGTCGGAGGTCGTCAGCTGACCGTACTTTTTGGCCGCCGAAAACAGGGCCGGAATGGCCGTGTTGACAAAGCCATGGTTCCTCATGGAACGGAGCGCTTCCGCATTCCGTTCGTATTTTTCGATCATCCGGGCGATCGTCTCTTTTTCCTTTCCTTCCCCAGGACCGGATTGTCCGGTCCCAAAGGACCGGGCCATGTATTCGATCAGAAACTCGGAATCCTCTTTCCCGGAGGGACCCGCGAGACGGGCCAGGCAAACGGCCGCGATCCCCCAGACGTAGGAGGGACAGTCGGATAGCCGATGCCCCGGCTCGTCGGCGAAAGGGTTTCCCAACTGGGCCGAAAAGGCTGCCCGGGCAGCCCCTCTGTCGAACTGGACCGGGCCGGACGGAGTATGATCCGGATCAAACCGTTCCCCGTTTTTTCCCCGGAGAATTCCGGACCGAATAGCAAACTCCAATTCGGACCGGGCCGGCTCAGGACCGGGAGGGGCATCGGCCACGGGGAGGACTTGGGGAAAGGTCAGGGAAAGCTCCCGGACGAAGGCCCGAACGTCGAACGACTGGGACACCTTCCATCCGAATCGCTTTCCGATATCCCCCGCCCGGACCGGACCAAGAATCGAGGCTACAACCTGCCCGGCAATCTTGAGTGGTCGCCTTTTCGCCGTCACGTCGGACCGGATAAACCCCCGCGTGTAGGAGCCGACCCCGCGCCTTGCGACAAGGAACCCGAACAAGGCGAGAAGAACGGCGGCCGGTAATCTGAGAACCGAGCCTACGGAAAATGACAGATCCCGGAAGTTTTGCCAGGAATACCCTTCCAGGGTCCGGGTCGGATACGTCCGGATCGCCGCGGCCGTATCCCGGAAATTTCCCGACTGGGGGAGAAAGGGGAGATGTCCCAGGATCCCCATTTCCCATCCCCGGAAGCGGAGGGACTCCGCCAGGAGCGCCTTGTTTGCAAAATGCCAGACGACCCAACCGACGGCGGCCAGGAGAAGGATCAGGATCGGAAGTTCTTCGGCCGGGTTTTGCCGGCCCGAATTGGAGTCCGGGTTCGCCATGATCAGCAGACTTCCGATTCAGGGTCCAGTCCCGCCATTTCCCCTCCCAAAGACAGGTGGAATGTCTTGACGAATTCGATCAGTTCTTCGAGCGCTTCCCGTGTTTCGAACGTTGCGGGGGTTTCGGGCGGAGAAGCCACGAACTCCTCGAGAATTTGCACAGCCAGTGCCAGTTGTTCGGGATTCATGGATTTTCCTCCGATCAGTCGCATTTGAGGTCGTCGTCCCACGCCTCCTCCGGCTCCCTCTCTGTCGGGGCCAGGGGAATCTCAGGAAGACGGGGAGCAGGTTCCGGTACGGACGAAAGAACCTCCATATCGGACAACCCGAATCCCCGTTTCAGAGCCATTTCGGACGCCCGCTTGACGAAGTCTTCCGGTCCCTCGAAGCGGAGGGTCGTCCATCCCTTGAGACCGGCAAGTTCAAGCATGGCTTCTATCTCGCGGTCGGATCCGGTCTTGCCAAGGACCCGGTCCCCTTCGTCGACCAGGCTCGATGAAGGCAGTTCAAGCCCGACCCTTGGAGGATCCATCGGGACGATGGTCCACTCCGGAAGCCTCTTTCGGATCTCCCGAAGGTAGTCCTCAAAATCCTGTTTTTCCGGCTTTGAGTTCCGCTCTTCCGGAGCGGGCGCTCTCTTTCCGCTCATCATCTTCATCCAGCACCTCCCGCGGTCGTCCGAATCGCGTCCAGAAAATCCTTCAGGTTTCCCTCCAGGTTCCGGACACATGGTGTGAGCCGATTCACCATTTCCCGTCACAGCGTCTTTCCACCAAAAAAAGGAATAAGAGTCGGCGTCTTGATCGTTTTTCGAAAAATGGCCAGGGCCTCTTCGAGAACGGGAAGGTCGTCCGGCTCCTGATAGTAGTTCGCCAGGATTTCCCGTCCCCGGATGAGCATCGGGCGCTTGCCCGGCTCCCTTCCCCGGACTTTGCGGTAGACCTCGGCCACGAACCGTCCGAATTGCATCGCGTTCCCTCCGGAGGCGGAAATTCCATGACTTTCAAGCCATGAGGACAGATCGACCATCACCTTGGGGGAAGGAACCTCCCCCGTGAGTAGCGAGACCGAATGCTCGACCACCCGACGGACATAACGGATGTCAAAGATTCCCCGGCTCTGGAGATCGAAAGCCATCTCCTTGAGCTTCATCGCCTTGTCCGCCTGGAACTTCATCATCTCGAGGCGCATTCTGCCCCGCTCGATTTCCGGATCGGGGGCCGGAGCCGTCGCCCGGGAATATTCGGCCAGGGCCTGGCGGACGACCTTCTTGAGATCGGACTCCTGAACACGGGGATTGATGACGGCACCGGCGTTCCAGTACTTCCACAACACCTCGTCGCACTCGTTCTGGTACTGAATGATCTTTTCGCGGATCTCGGGTTTGACCTTGTTAGGGGAGATGGTCATCAACCAGGCGGCTGTCTTGCGAAGAGGCAGGCAAATGGCCTGCTGATCACCACTTTTGGAAGGGATTGAGATAATCTCAATCCCCCATCGCTTGGGGTTGGATTTCAATTTTGTGAACTGCCCGGCCCAATCCATCCCCATCCCCTCGACGATGGGTTTCATGGCAACGTAAGGTTCACCGTCGACATCGACAAGCACGAGATTGTTTCCGTAAAAAGGAACTTCGAGAGATTTGATTTCCGTCATTGCCTTGTCCATCAAGATCCTCCTTTTCCGAGTTAAAACGCTACCTTGAGATACCAAACTCTTTATCCTTTCACTCCCGCCAGAAACGCCTTCAGGTCCGCCGGCAGCCCCATGAGACTTTCGGGCTTTCCGTCTTTCCCTTCGAACACGATCGTCGGCGTCGCCAGTTCTCCCGTCGCCTGCCCCAGGCCGATCGTCGAGGTCGCCACGGCCCTCTCAAGCGTCGGATCGAGATGCGCGGGAATCGGATATCCGCCTTCTTCCGACCCTGTATCGAACCGATCCTCGTTTTCCGCCAGGGCGGAGGCCGGATCTTTCGCCTGGAGGATCCCCGTCGCTTTCTTCAGGGAATCGTCCTTTTTCAAAAATCCCACCGGAATCCAGTGAGCCCTGACCTGGTTTCCGTAAGGCTTCAGGGATTCATACAGCCGGTTGCAAAAGATGCAGTCCGGATCGAAATAGACCCAGATCTCGCGCCTCCCGCGACCGATGGCGATCGACTTCAGATGCCGGGACATCGTCAGAAAGTCGGAGGCGGACATCTTCTTTCCGAAGGGGGACGGCCGGGCGGTTTGGGTGGAATCCGGGGTCGAACCTACAGCATTGCCGGAAGGAGAAAAATTTTCGAGTGCGGATCCGCCTCCGGATGCGGACTTGGGAAGGGTTTTCGAGACGGCGTCGACCGCCGTTTGGGCGATTCCGGTCAGGTTCTGGCCGGCCGCCGTGATCACGGGGCCCGGGACGATTGCCGCTCCATGAGGCGTCATCCAGACCACCCGCATCGCCCCCTCTTTGGTCCGGAAAATCACGCCGACCAGTCCGTCCGGCCCCGGATAAAGGCGCACGACGGTCGCCGTATTCCTGGAAAGGGTTCCGATCAGAAGATCGGCGCTCTTTTTCAGAGTGGCATCCCGCTTTTCCACTGGAAGCCCGCCCTTATGGCACGAGGCGAGAAGTATTGCGAGGGAGACAAGCACAGCCGTTCTTCTGAAAACAAACGTATTCAGCAACATCTTTTTTCCTTTCCAGGGAGCGACGACCATTCTTCCCACCACTGGTCGTCGATTTTCTCGAGGGCTTTCCAGGCCCCCGACAGATGGATCACCCGAAGAGCATCGGTCATGTCCCCCTTTTTTGCCTCGAACCGGTCCGGATGGCCAGGAACAGCATAAGTTCCTGTCTTTCTGGCGATATCGAGAATGTCGGCGGGATCGATGTCCACGGGGAGCGACGCATGGACAACGCCATATCCCATTCCGAAGACGGTAATTCCCCGATCGAGAAGTTCCAGTGCCACCCGGCACGTGATCATCCGGTCCGCTGCCCGGAGAAACAGTGTCCAGGGAGGCCGCGATTCCTGGGTTCCGATCCCGGCCGCCGCAACCCAGACGTTCTCGGAAAACAATCCGCAGGATACCGAGACTCCAGCCAGCCGGCCCCCAAAAGGGAGAGAAACGGGGGAGGGTTCCGTTCCCTTGGCGACGTGGGCTTCCACGATCTCGATTTCAGTGCCGGGGATATTCGACGCGAAGAGAACCTCTTCCCCCGTCCACCACTCCCGGTTGTCGCCGTTTAAAATCAGGTTCATGGGACCGCCTCCCGATCCCCGATAAACGACCCGGACGACCGCCGGACGACCGATCGCCCCGAGCCAGGAGGTCCGGCTTTTCTGGTCGGCCGGAAATCCGGGAGCCCCTTCCCGGAACTCTTCCCAGGGACCATAAGGAACAGGCGTCGACAGGATCTTTCGGGCGTGCTCCACCCGTGGAAGGACAAATGCCGTGTAGCGCGTCTCTTCCCTCCCCCGCGGCCCCTGCTCCACGTTCTGGTACGTCCGGTACGCCGCCGTTGCGACCTTTTTCATTCGGGCGTCCCCCACCTGCCGGACGGCCGGAAGAACATCGGCGATCAAATCCGGGAGCCCCTCCGTCGTCCCGGACATTTTGGGGTTTCGTAGTTCGAGATCCGGCCATGTCCTTTCGACCTGGGCCAGGACCCGGCCGAACACCTTCGAGAGAAAGCGGACCCCCTCGTCGGGACTTGCCTCCATCCCCCATTCCCGGAGGAGGGAGGTAACCTTGGCCCTGAGCCAGTTTTCCGGGCGATACCGCCCCGCCATCCGCGCCTGTCCGATCCGGAAGGCCGGAAGGTTCGTGAGCCAGAGGGTGTCGGAATGGCCGACAAGCCGTTCGTCGTACCGTTCCGGAGGACATCCTTCCCTGGATGTCCACCCGCTTGTCCGGACATCCGGATCGTCGTAAAGGATGGCTCCGCAGACCAGGGGTTCGTATTCCGCCCGGCACTTTCCCGGAAGATGGCGGGTCGTTACAGACGGCATCCGTCCCCCTTCTTCATTCCTCATCCTCTTCACCCTCATCTCCGGGGCCGTCCGACCCGGAGATGCCCTCTGTCTCTTTTTCGTCCTCGGTCTCCTTTGGAATCGACCATTTCTCCGCCAGACGGGACCACGTTCCCACCGGAACGGCTCCGAAGACTGAGATTGACCAGTAGCTGATCTGGGAGATCCACTGGTTCAGGACCGGCAAAAGACGAAAGCCGGAAAGCCTGGACTCCTGGAGAATCCCTTCGTCCGCGTCCAGCAGGATGTTCCCCAACACAGCGGGATTGTGCGATCCGTCTCCCCACAGGCCATTAATCGTCCCGCGAAGGGCCCCCAGCTCCTCGTAATACTTTTTCGCCAGTCCGGAAAAACCCGTTTCGTCCTTTTTGTCCTGAACCATCGCCACAGCCAGAACCCGGACCAGGTGGAACAGGTTCGTCTGTCTCATTTCGGGAAGCCAGATCAGGGCCGCTTTTCCCGACACGCCCATGAATCCCGCGTGATGGCACCCGTGGCACCAGGGACAGAGGGTCTCGAGGTTCTCCACATTGTTGTTCGCGTGATCGTCGTCCTTGTGGTGGATTTCCTGCCACTTGAGGCTTCTGAATCCGCAATGCCCGCAAACGTAGTCGTCCCGTTCCAGGATTTTTATCCTGAGGGCGGGAGGAACGACGGGCTTCCCGTCCGCCTCAGGATCGTTTTGACGCCAGAGGGCCCTCTTGACGCGAAGCGTCGGTTCCCCAAGCCGGCTCATCAGGGGTTGATGACCTGCTGCAGCTGGGTGGTTCCGCTGTTGTTTCCGAACGTCATCGAGCCGGAATTGATCATGTATGTCAGACCGCCGGCCAGGATCACCCCGACGATCGTCTGAATGGCGGCCTTGCCGATCGTATGCTGTCCCCCGGGATTTTTATGGGCCGCGTAAAATCCGTGGATCCCCATTCCCGCAAGAACAACCCCCACAAGGGCAAAAGCGTACATCACCAGAGATCCGATCCCGGTCAGGTTGCTCTGGACCCCCGTCGCAATGTTTCCAAATGTCTGTCCTCCCATTTCGATTCCTCCTGTGATAAAAATTCTCCGGAATTCCCGCACTCAGGGAGACGCCCCCGGCGCCTCCCGCCGTCATTCCCTGTAGGTGTCCATGGCCGACGCCATGGCCCGGGGAAGATATTTGTCCTGGTCAACCACCGTCCGCATAATCGAATTTTTTTCAAACCGGCATTTCCTGCATTGCCGGCCTCTTTCCATCAGAAACTTTTCCTTTGTTTCAGGGACCGGAATGTTCTCCAGATGACCGCAATAGCGTTTGATAAGCATGGCATTTCTCCTGAATAGATATGTTATTTTCAGATACCATCTATAGTTTTTATTAGATTCTGTGACAATTTCCTTGTGTCCAAAGCGGGTGAAACGGACTTTTCCATCTTCGACACCCACCCGATCGCTTTTTCGTAATCTCCAATGATCTCCGGCTTCCGGGGTTTCTCTCCCAGAGGGAGATTGACCTGATCGAAGATCCCGGCGAGACGAACGGGAACCTCCGGGGAAGGACCATATTGCTCAAAGTGCTGGTAGCGCTCCCGAAACTCTTTTTTCCACCAGGTGAACTCGTATTCAGTCTGGCGGCAGGCCTTGACCCAGCCGCCGAGGCTCTGGATCGTTGCATGGATGACCGGATCATCAAAAACCACGGTGGCGTAGGCTCCATGTTCATCCATCGCTTTTTCGACTTTCATCAGGGCCGCAAGAGCCCGGTCTTCGCCGGAACCTTTCATGATCTCGATAATGTTCGAGATTTTGGGCATACGGTCGTGCGTCTTTCGCCACGTTTCAAAAGCGGACAGAACCTCGTCGAAGGAATAGTTTCCAAGATCCATCAACCAAAACGCGATGTCGTTTTCCGATAACTGTTCCCGATAGTAATTGGCCATCATGATCAAAAGTTTGGTCAGGTTAGAGGGCGTCGATGACATTTTTCTCTCCTCCTTCGTCTTCTTTCGATGGTTCCCCCAATTTTTTGAGGACCGAATTTAGGACTCTCTGGTTGTTCTCTTCCCGAAGGTCTGAAAAGGTTTTTTGTCGGTTTTTCAGCGGTCCACCTGACGGAGGCCCTAGAGGGGCCCTGTCCTGAGCGCGTGTCAACCAATTTGTGATGAACCGGGCATAGTTCGATTTTCGGTTTTTGGGATTGGCGATGAGCCAGGCCGCCATCCGCTGAAGTTCCGTCGAAATGTCAACGGCAGGATAGGCTTTGGCCCAGATCTGAAGGTGCCTTTCGGTGATGTTCGAGAAGTCTCCCGTCGAAAAGTCAAAATCGATGGCCGGAGTTTTCCCATGCGTCGCGTTGTGCGGGGAACGAATTTTTTCGTTCAACGCAGAAGTATTTAAATCTTTTGTTTCTATTGATAGATTCTCTTCTTTAGTTTTTGTGAGACTCTGAGTCTCACCCCCCTGAGATTCTGGATCTCCCCCCCTGAGACTCTGAGTCTCCCCGGTGAGACTTTCCGTCTCACCTAATATTCTCGCGGTGCTTTCCCGTTCTCTCTCCAGAGATCCTTGATATTTATAGGTGAGACTTTCCGTCTCACCCCCCTGACGATTTGACAGACCGGTGAGACTTTCCGTCTCACCTCGCATTTTCGGCATATTTTTGTATTTCGGTTCCGACCGCACTGGGAGGATGTATGTCTTTGAGATGTCCCGTCCGGCATCGTCCTTGTTCCGTTTGGATTTGATGATTCCCTGCCGTTCGAGTTCCGCCAGATTTCGATAGATCGCCTCCCGGGAGAGCCCGGTGTATTCCGCGATCAGCGCCTGACTCGGCCAGCAGGATCCGTCGGGCCCGACGTGATTGCCCAGTCCGATCAGAATCAATTTCTGGGTCGGGGTGACATCCTTGACGTCCCGGAGTGCCCAGAGGATGGCTTCGAGACTCATGGCATCCTCCGGACTCGTGAAATCTGATAGATTTCTTCAAAGGCCTTCGCCGCGGAGCGGAGATGCCCCTTCATGGCCTCGTACTGGACTCGGAGGCCGTTGGCGTCAAAACCGGCCGCCTCGATCCTGTCGATCGCCTGTCGGAGCGGATCCGGGTAGTCCGGATCCAGAAGGTCCTGGACGGAAAGCCCGTCTTTCGGTGCGTCCGGAGGAAGGTCTTTCCAGAAGGAACGGGAGGGTTTGGCCGTTTCCTTCGGGAAGTCGAGACTCAGACGGTCTCCTTCGGAAACGACGGTCCTTTGCAGAGGCCGAGTTTTGGTTTTGGGTCGGGGCTCGTACGGGATCCCTGGGGGACGGGTTTCCGGAATTTCGACCGGAAACGTCTCCAGAAAGCTCCGGGCCGAATGGAACAGATGTTCCGGAAGATCGTCGAGGCGTTCTATGCGGAAATGGTCTAACAGACCCTTCCACATCCGGGCCATCATCGGATCCCGCTGGTCGAAATGGAGCAGATGGGAGCGGGAGGTCACGATCTCGGAGAGGATCCGTCTCTGGATGAAGGTGATCTTGGGGGGATCCTGCGGGATCGCAGGAGGCTCTTTCCGCCGTCGGAGTTCCTCCTCCATCCGGTTGAAGGCCTCGATGTACTTGATCTTGAATTCCATAGCTCGCTTGCCGGTGAAGCCCATGGCCAGGATCGTGAACCCGTCCCGGGTGATGAGGAATGCTGGATCTTTCCGGACCGCTCCGTTCCCAATCTTCACTTCAATAAACATGGGCTCAAAATTGAGCGCATGAAAATCTTTAGGACACTCAAGGTTTTGAATGTCCCTAAGAACGTTCTTGTGATCCTTGCCGAAGGTTTTTGAGACGGCGAGGGATGTAGTCGTGATGCGGTCGTGGACGACCTGGATCTCCGGAGTAAAATCCGGAGAAAGGGATGTGGTCATGGGAGACTCCTTTGGTCGATTTCTAGTCGATTGGGAAAGACGCCATCAAAATGGCGCCGGGCGCTAGAAACCGTCCAAAGGTACGGCGGGCGTGATTTCCCCGAAGGGTCTTGTATTCGGCCCACACCCGGCATGAGAGAGCGGATTGGAAAAGCGGCAGGAAAAATCGGGGCACGAAAAAATCCGCTGGTCTGTCGGGGCGGAGTCCGCCTTTGGTTGGTGTTTCTAGCACCTGCCCCATAGGATGAACCCGGGGACGGGCCGGTGTCAAGAGGGAGTTTTATCATTACACCCGTGAAGCCCTTCGGGCAGAGATGGATCGGATCAAACCCTTGTCCGCCTGAAACAGAGGTGTTTCTCCGCATAAGGAGGTGAGTCTCATATTCTTGTCCGTCCGGAACAGTCTTCACCTCAGACTCCACCCCTTTTCCCTCGAATGGGTCGGGTCTTTACTCTCTCCGTCCAATAACCCCATAATGGA
>DAHWGX010000008.1 GCA_027335985.1 Nitrospirota bacterium
GCACGCCCGTAGCGCCTGTTCGGAGGCGAAAACCTCCGAGTCGGCGGCCTGACCTTTCAGGCCCGCCGATCCATCCCCGTTTTCAGTCCGGGGAGTTGGCAGGAAAGAATCCCCTTCGTTCACGGAGGGGAGGACGTCAAGGCTTTGACCTTGGTCGGCATGGCGGTCATGCTTTGAGTAGTCGGATATTTTTCCGTTGAGGAGAGTTGACATGTCGACTTACGAATGGATGCTTGTCGCCCTGACTTTAGTCAGCCTGGTACTGGGACTGATGGGTTATGATGCGATACGCCACGACCATAAGAAACATTCTCGCTGATTCCTGCGCCTTCCCCTCTCTTTGAGGTCACAATTTGCGGCCTCAAAACTTCCTCTCCAAATGAATCCGTATCATGATTCGGGTTGTCTTTTCCGTTTCTTCCACCGTGTCTTCTGACCTTCCGGATTTCCGAAGCGTACCGAAAGCCTTTCCACACCTTAATTAAAAATGACTGCATTGTTTATCAATACCTGCTGCACGAATATGTAAATGGATAGCGATACCCTCTCTTTGCCAACCCTCCGGAGACCAGACCGAGCGCCGCGCCATGACCCTCCTCAAGACTCTCGGGGCGCGAAATTCTTGAGGAAGGAGGGTTCGGAGAAGAGGTTGGCAGTGTGCCTCCTGGGGGTATTGCGAATCATGATACTTTCTATTTTTCCCGGACTTCTAACCGTGTGAGTCTGTCCAGGTGGACTTTCCCGATTCGACGCCTTCAAGAAATGCGACCCGGATGCCAAGCCGACTACCTTCAAACCGGCTTGCAACAGAATTTCGAGTGTGAGGTCCTGGGTGATGTTTTCCCAGTTCCTTCGACACTGGCTCCGAGAAAACGGTTCTGGGATGTCAGGAGCCTCGAGCCAGAAAATGATGATCCGGGCCAAGAGTCCGTCCCAGGATACTGTCAAGGAAATGAAACACTTGGAGAGGGTTCAAAATCGGAAGGGAAGACCTCGCTTCGGTCTCCCCTTAATTCGGGAATGGTCAAAAGAATTGCCTGAAAAAGTGAAGGATCGGATTCTCGGGGGGCGTCTGCATCGTCTGGGTGCAACTGGCAGATGGTTCCGTTCCGGCCAGAAAGGGAAGAACGAGGGAGGGACCGCAGGCGGGATCTCCGCGGAGACCTGTTTTTTCATCAACGCTGGTCATGATGATGTCCGGCGGCGGTGGAGGAGGGGAAGGTGGCGTCCCTCCCTGCCAGGAGAGAAGGGACGAAACGATCGGAAGCGCGAGCTGGGCCCCGAAGCGGTAGGTGGGGGTGTCGTCGTCGAAGCCGACCCAGGCCAAAACGACCTCTCTCGAGGAAATGGCCACAAACCAGGCGTCGCGTCCCCGGTTCGCGGTCCCCGTTTTTCCGGCCCAACCATCCCTCCCCGGGGTGGTGTTCATGAAAGCTGCGGCCGTCCCTTCCTCGAGGACCCGGTGAAGGCCGCTCCAGAGAAGATAGGTGGGGCCTGGGGAAAAAATTCTCGCGGAGACGAAATCCTTCCCTTCAGAGGAATTGAGTAGGGAGGGGGAGACCGAGAAGCCTCCGTTGGCGATTCGGCTATAGGCGGTCGCCATCTGAAGCGGAGTCTGCGCGACCACTCCCAGCGGATAGGACATGGGGATGCGGGAGGCACCTGGCGTCTCGAGTCCCAGTTTCCTTGCCGTATCGACCAGTGACTGCTTGTCCAGTGTTTCCGTCAGGTGGAGAACAGGAAGATTCATGGATCGGGCCAGCGCCTTGTAAAGGAGAACGGATTTGGCAGCGTCATACTCGTCGTTTTTCGGGATCCAGCGTTTGTGGCCGAGAAAGAGGTGCAGAGAGGTGTTGGGAAGGGAGCTGGCCAGAGTGGCGACGGGAGGGGAAGATCCTCGGGGGGAGAGTGCCGTCAGGTAAGGGACAATCTTGAAGAGAGAAGCCGGTTGACGCCGGGAGCGGGTGACCCTGTTCAACGGGGAGGAGGCATAGTCTCTGCCGCCCACCATGGCACGGATCGCTCCCGTCCGGGGGTCCATGACGACGAGAGCCGCTTCCAGTGCCTGTGGGTGCGATTTTCGGACGCGGGGGGGAAGATACTTTTCGAGCCGATTGAGGAAGGCGGGAATGATTTTGTCGGCTTGCTCCTGAAGGAGAGGGTCCATGGTCGTATGAAGAGCCGCCGGAGCTACCGGCGGAGGGATTCGTCGCTCCTGCCTGGCAAGGCTGTCCAGAAAATAGGGGCCGATGGGATGAAAAAGTCCTCGTGGTTCGATCATCCCAAGCGGTTGTCGAGTCAGCGCTTTCCATGTTTTTTGATCAAGGATCTGATGACGGTATAATAAGGCGAGGATTTTGTCCCGCAATTTTTTCGTTCGATTCGGGTGGAGGAAGGGCGAGTAATAGGTGGGAGCCCTGTTCAGGGCGGCTAGGGTTGCGGCTTCCTTCCAGCCGAGTTCATTCGCGTGGCGCCCGAAATAGCGCAGGGAGGCGGCTTCCACCCCGACGATACGCTCCGTTCCGTATCCCCCGAGATCGATATGGTTCAGGTAAAGATCAAAAATCTCCTGGGGAGGGAGAAGAGCCGCCATCCGGATGGCCAGAATCGCCTCTTCAAGCTTCCGTCCTATGGATTTTTTCCGGCTCAAGAAAAGGATCTTCACGACCTGCTGGGTAATGGTGCTCCCCCCTTCCTTGAAACGGCGGGCGCGGAGGTCCCGGAAAAAAGCCCGGCCTATTCCACGAAGGTCCAGTGCGGGAGAAGAGAAGAAGCGGCTGTCTTCGGAGAGCAGGAATGTGGTTTTGATCGCTTGAGAGATCTTGTCGAACCCGATCGGGCGATATTCGATCATCGCCCCGTCCTCGATGGATCCGAGAAAGAGGGGCGGAAATGTGAGGCTTGAGACAGGGTACGCCCCCCGTCCCTTGTCGATGCGCATAAGGTCTGAGATGCGCTCGTCCCCACCCCAGCTGACATCGACCTCCTTGCCGGAGTCAAGGGAAAGATGGATGGTTCGGGTGGACTTTATCAACTGTGGAGGGGTCGGGATCATGCCCCCTTCCCGTGCGAGGGTGAGGTAGTGCCAGACTCTGAAAAAAGGAATAGGTTGGCCGGTCCTTATGGTGAGCGGATCGGAGTAGACCGGAATGGAACGGGCTTCCCTGATTTGAGTCAGCCTTGCGTGTATTTTTCTGTCGATCCATGCGAGCGTCGCAATTGTGGCCGTGAGAATCAGAAGAAGTGCAAAAGCCGAAAGCCAGAGAAGTCGAATGCCGGACTTCCTTTTTCGCCGTTTTTTTGCTTTTGGAGTGGGGGAGATTGCGTCACGGGTCATGGTCGGCGGGTCATCTCAGGGCTTAAATAACTTGAAAAGGGGAGGATCTCATGAGGCAACGCAAGACTTTCTCCGGTTTGGTTGGCGGCGTTTTTTTCTTGGTCACAGTACTCGTCGTGGCTTCCTTTTCCGCTTGCACCCGCCAGGAGGGGCGTCCCATTCCTCTGTCCACCGTGATGGCCTTCAAACCCGGAACGACAACCGAGCAGGAGGTTTTGAAAAAGCTTGGCCCTCCCGCAAGCAAGAAACAGCTTCTTGGCGAGGAGCTCTGGACCTACCGGCATGTCTTTCAGAAGGGATTTGCCAGTGTAAACACACGGGTTTACGTTCTCAGACTCAGATTCGACGATCGGGGAATTCTCCAGAACATCGAACAGAAAGACCGGAAATACAAATCTCTTTTCTAGTGTCCATTCGATCCCCTTTTTGCGAGCCCGGAGATCACCCGGTGCGTGGGCATGACGGAACCTTGCCATTCGATCCGGACATGGGCTCCGTTTCCGCAGAGGACCACAGGAAACTCCTTCACGGGAGGGCCGTATCCGTTCAAGTGGATCCGGGGACGTGTCCCCTGAGGGGTTTCGCGGGCGCGAAGAGTGAAACATCCGGTGCTCGTCTCAAAGGAGAAGCCCACGGGGCGGGTTTTTCCCGAAGGGGCGATAAGGAATCGAAGAGTGTCGCGAGACAATCGTTCGAGAACCATTTCCCGGTTTGGGTCATGGTCCCGGGTGACATGGATCCAGCCTCCGGGGTCCTGGATCGTTCCCGAATAGGCGTTTCCTGGCCGGATCCTTACCGCGTGAATGGAAAAGACTCTCGGAATATGGGTCAGGTAAAGGCCTTCGCTGTCCTTTTCAAGTATTGTCCAAAGGGAAGAGTTGCCAGCGATTCCCCCTGACGGGGCGAAGCACAGGAGAAAGGTCACAACTCCTGTCAAAATCATGGTTTTTCTTCCAGCAGCGTCAATGGGCCAGAACATGTGCGGCCTCGGGGGGTGTTGGAGTTTTTGGAGCCTCGGTTGTTCTGGGGGTGTTCAGAAGGGCAAGGAGTAAAGCTGCTGCCCTGTCCGCACCCGATGAACGATCCTTTCCTCCGGTCCCGCATTTTCTGAGCGAATGTCCTTCCCGGAGGAGCCTGTCGAGTCTATGCTCGATCTCAGGCTTTCTTCGCGATGCCACTGAAATCGCCCAGCCTGCCTTTTCCGCTTCCCTGACCCGTTTATGCTGATCGTCGAGATCCCTGTCGAAGGGGATCAAAAGGGAGGGGATTCCGGCTGCGGAAAGCTCTGTTACCGTATTGTATCCGCCGCTGGCCACGGCAAAATCGAAGGCCGGAAGCCATGGTGAAAGCGGCCAGGCGGGAAACCACTCCCGGGCGGTGATGCCGTCCGGGATCTTTCGCGACAGGGGCCCGGTGGCGACAAAAATGCCGACCTTGTGATGTCGGAGTCTCTGAATTATGACCGGAAGGACGGATTCCGCATCCGGATCCCCCCCTCCACCCAGCGTGATGAGGACCGTTCTTTCTCCAGCCGCTCCGAGTCGGGCCCGGAGAGCCTGGGATGAATCCGGGTCGGGGTCTTCCGAAACCACACCGGTGTGCATGACGCGGGGATCCTTCTTGAGCCAGTGAGGAAGGAAAACTGTCTCCGGGTCGTGGGCCACGAGAATCAGCTGATAGGGGGCAAGGCGTGGACGGAGTTCCTCCTCCCGAAAGACCTCGGGGCGGGAATCCCGGTAGACGAAAGCTTTTCGGATCGGCCATTTCATGATCGGGGCCAGCTCTCCCTCGGGACCCTCCGGAAAGGTATCGGTCACGAGAAGGTGGGGATCGAAGGATGAGATGGTCTGCCAGAGGAGGGGCTGTGTGGTCTGGTAGTAGGATTTTGGGGAAAGTCCGGACTTCCTGGCCCTCGTGCTTCCGGGAATTCGGATGGTGAAGGGAGCGTCTTCATGAGGAAAGGGCCCCGCTTCGCAACGGGAAAGAATGAGGACTTCGTGGGGAGGGTCCTGCCTCCGTAGCGCTCGGCTGATGGCCAGGAGGCGTGTGACATGGCCCAGTCCCAGACCGTTGGTGGCGTAAAACAGGGTTCTCATCAGGAACGGTCTCCTCCGCCGTGATCTCCCGACTCCCGATCCTCCCGGTCGGCAATTCCTCCTCCGCCCCAGTCCCCCTGGGGATGGGAATCCGGCATTGCCACCGGAGGCGAGTCATGGTGCCCTTCATGTGTCATCCAGTCCAGCAGCATGAGGTCTCCGAAAGAAAGTCCGCCCCCCATGTAGGGAACCCCGCCGGTGTAGAAGGAGGAGGGAGGCTGGTAGGTCCCGGTCCTCTGGTAGTTCTGATCCATTTCGGCAAGGCAGGTCGGACAGGCCCGGGCATAGGCCATCTTGCCCTGGCGTTCGAGCGGAACGGTTCTCCCTGCAGTGGCGTCCCGTCCGCAAAAAACGCATCGATCTCCTCCGATGGTCGGAGCCTCGGGGGGAGGGGGTTGTGGCGATCCTCCTCCGGACGAAAGTGGAGGGTTGTCGGAGGGAGTGGAAGGAAGAGGCTCCCGGGAGTCGCCCAGCAGGTTTCGGATATTCAGGATGGCGGCATCCACGGGGACCAGCGCCGCCTCGAATCGGCTGTGGCGCTCGGCCCAGTCCGTTTGGGGCGTTTCGGGCTCCCTCAGGATGTTCAGCACTGTTCGGTAAGCCGGGTCGAGGGAGCGGAAGGCCGCTTCAAGGGCCTCTTTTTTGTCGGGATGGTCCAATAGGTAATAGTTCTTGTCGTCGACAAGTTTGTCCACGGCTTTCATGAGGCGTTCCGCCGTCCCTTCCATCTCCTGCTTGTCCTTTGAACCAGACAGGGCCTTGTTCTGGGTCCTCTTCCGGAGAGCCAGGACGATCAGAACGGCCCCGACGAGCAAGAGGATCAGAATGGCCCCCATATGAGAGGAGGATGTGGCGGGAGCTTCCGGAAAGGAGACCGGATGGGGCGGCGGCACGGGGCTCTGGCCTTCGGCGACCTGATGCATGAGACGCTTGTGCATGTTCCGGACATGGAGGGGGTTTCCGGTGAAGGTGAGTCCGGGATTGGTCCGGATGGCTCCCTCGAGATCCATCAAGGCCTGGTGCTCGAGTCCTTGATGATCCTCCGAAAGAGCCATGAAGTATTGGAACTTCCCGGTCCCGGAAGGCTGATGCTCGTGAAGGGAACGGAAGACGCGCAGGGCTTCCCCGTATCGTCCGGTGTGATAAAGATGAAGCCCCCCGGTAAATGAGGTCTCTCCTGCAGAGGCGAATCCCGAGGAGAAGATCCAGATGAGAATCAGGAGCCAGAGAGCATCACGCAGGATCCGTCGCATGGAGTCCTTTCAGGATTTTTTCTGTTTGAGGGCGGCGAGCTCCGCTTCGATGTCGGGAGCCTTCCGGTCGAGCTCCGCGAAGGCCGACTCCATGTCAGTCCCCCGCTGCTTGTCGGCATATTCTTTCGTTGCCTCGGCTTGGGCCTCCATTCGGGAGATCTTTTCCGTCATTCGTCCCATTTCCTGGCCGATATGGTGTGGGTCGATTTCGGCCCTTACTGCGTTGATCTCCTCCTTTGCCTTCGCCCGCTCTTCCCTGAGGGAGAGAGTGGACTGTTGTCGCGCAAAGTCGTCCCGCATGGCAGTGAGCTTGTCGAGGTCTGCGGAGAGTTCGTCCACGATCGTTTTCTGGTCGTCTCGTTGTTTTGTCAGGTCGGTCAGTTCCCCTGACAGACGGCTTTTCTCGAGAAGGGCCTTCCGGGCCAGGTCGTCGTTCCCTGCCGCGACTGCCTTTTGGGCCCGTTCCGCGAACAGGGCGATCTGATCCTCCGACTCCCGCATCTTCTGTTCGAGCAGCTTGACTTCGGCTGTGGCCTTCACAAGCTCACCCTTTGCGCTCTGGAGCTTTTGGTCGAGGTCCCTGAGTTGCTGGGCGATCATGGTTTTAGGATCCTCGAGGTTGTCGAGGGCCGCGTTGGCATTCGCCTGAAAAATCGTCTTCATTCTGTCGAGCAATCCCATTCTGTTCTCCTCGGGGACTATGGTGAGGCCGACCCGCCAAACGGGGCAGCCTATGGATTTTTTGTGGAAGCCGGAAGCTCGGTTGAGGTCGGGAGCTTGATGTGATAGCGCAATATGACCTCCCGTCCGTGGAGCTCCGTCGGGGAATAAGCGGTGAAGGCGGCTTCCTTGAGATGGAAGAGCGTTCCTGTCCGTGGAGACGGAGCTCCACGGGGAGTCCGGATCCTCTTCGAGCGGGCGAGAATCCGGAAGGAGCCATTGTCGTAAAAACCGAGCCAGGCCTCCATCCATCGATGGGCGGACCACAATGGAATGCTCCAGCGGTCAGCCATGCCGGCCATGATGTCGAAGACATGGTCGGCCGGGAGATCCGATTTTCGCTCTTTACGCGAGACGGCTCCCGTGATGTCCCGAATCTTGAGAACAAGCCCTGAGGCGTCGATTTGGCCCGCAAGCCCTGGGTCGTTTCCCCGGTCGGCCCCGAAAAAGGCCACGATCCGGTAGGGGGAAATCGGAAGGATGGTCACGAAGTGTCCCCGTTCCCGGCGGACTGGCTCGTAAGGGATGTCAAGAAAGTCCTTCCATCCGGAGGCCCTCCTGATCGATGGGGAAGGAGGCGGGGCAGAAGGGGGAGAGACCTTCTGCGGTGGCTGTTCAGTCGTGATGGAAGTTGCGGGCGCCGCCACCAGGATCTCTGAGGGACGGTCGGTTTCCTGGACGCCATTCGTGGAGCCTTTTCTGGGATGAGTGCCGGGAGCTTCGCTGCGAATCCGGTCGATGAGGTCGATGCGCCGGTCTTCAGGTGCAACGGCTAACCCCAGGGAGATTGCCAGTGCGACGAGTTCCGGGCGAGTCTTCTTCGTGAGTCCCGGGACAGGCAGGCTCATGGAGGCCGTTTCTGTCGTGCCGGAGCCGGAGCTCCGGGGAGCAGCCGGGGCTGAAAGGGGGTTTTCGGGTTTGTTTCGGGCGCCGTTTCCGGATTTCCCGGTATTCTTTTCTTTCAAGGGGACCTCCCGCGACAGATGTCCAGAGGCGGCACGATCCATGATATCATGAACGAAAATACCGCCGAACCTTTCTTTTGAGGATAGCATAATGCCGGAAAACTTTCCCCTCTCCCCCAAGCCTCCCTGGCTTCGTGTCCCCGCTCCCTGGGGCCCTGAAGTCGCCGGAATGAAGGGGCGTCTCCGGGAACTCGGGCTCCGCACGGTATGCGAGGAGGCAAGCTGTCCCAACCTCGGGACCTGTTTTCGGGAGGGTGTGGCCACCGTCATGATTCTGGGCCGGACCTGCACCCGGGCCTGTCCCTTTTGTGACGTGGATCACGGAAAGCCGTCCCGGCCGGATCCCGATGAGCCACGGCGCGTGGCGGAGCTCGTCAGGGAGACAGGACTTCGCTTTCTCGTCCTGACTTCGGTTGACAGGGATGACCTCCCCGACGGAGGAGCCGCCCACTTCCTCGCCGTTGTCGACCATCTGAAGAAGGACTTTCCGCATCTGGGGATCGAGATTCTGGTTCCGGACTTCCGCCACTCCCTCGAACGGTCCCTGGCGATCCTCCGGGAAGCGCGGATCGATGTTTTCAATCACAATATGGAAACCGTGCCGCGTCTGTACCAGCGGGTCCGGCCGGGCGCCGACTATAGACATTCACTTGAGCTCCTTTCGCGTTTCGGGGGAGAACGTCCGGAAATTCCGGTCAAGTCGGGCCTTATGGTTGGTCTCGGAGAGGAAAAAGAGGAGGTCCGGGAGGTCCTCGGGAATATGCGCGCGGCGGGGGTCAAGATCGTGACGGTCGGTCAATATCTCGCTCCGTCCCCCGCGCACCTCCCTGTTGTCCGCTACCTTCACCCGGACGAGTTTCAAAAAATCGCCGCGGAGGCCAGGGAGATGGGATTCTCCCGTGTCGAATCCGGCCCGCTTGTCAGATCTTCATTCCACGCATCGCAGGTCGCGCTCCTTCCCGACAATGCGCCCGCCGGATTTGCATATCGAGGAATTTCGATATAATGGAAGAGGCTCAGCCGGTCGAGCTCTTCAAGGCCTTGGCCAACCAGTCTCGCCTGCGTATTCTCAAGTGGCTGGGCGATCCCGACCGCTATTTCCCCATGGATCAGGCCGCTCCCGAGGCCCATTCCAGGAAACTGGGTGTCTGCGTCGGCCTTTTGCAAAAAAAATCCGGACTGTCCCAGTCCACTGTCTCCCACTATCTGGCGATCCTTCAGAAGGCCGGACTGGTGACGGCCCACCGTCAGGGACAGTGGACCTATTACAAGAGAAACGACAAAACCCTCAAGTGCATCGCACGGTTTTTGAAGGACGAGATCTGATCATGCATTCATTTTGAACTTTTGTCCGCGTCCTTTCTTGGGCCGTAGGCCGAGAGGGGGGCAATCGGGCGGGTTGGCCTTGCGCGGTTTTTCTCTGGTTCCCTGGCTTTCGACATAACGACGGACGGTTTCCAAAGTCGGTCCGCCCACACTCCCGACAAAGTAGGCCCGATGCCAGAAATACGGTTTCCGGTAGAATGCTTTGAGATGCTCCGAAAAACGATTGCGGACGCGTCTGGCGGTCGCCGTTTTCAGATTGTTGATCCAATCGCGCGGCAAACCTCGCCGTTTACGGCGGGGAAGGAGTGCGCGGACGGCATGGCCGTCCCGGATTTGGCTTTCAGTGCGGGGTTTTCTGCTACCATGCCCGACATGAAAAGAATTAAAGCGTTCAAATTCCGACTCGTCCCGACTCTCGAACA
>DAHWGX010000076.1 GCA_027335985.1 Nitrospirota bacterium
GTTCCCTCTCCCGTTCCGCTTCTTTGTGAACCGCTTCACGTCCTACTCCTAGCTCTTCCTTCCCGTGCGCTCTCTCCGGGAAGGGAGCCTCTAGGCTCCGGCCCTCCTGTAGTTCCTTTCCGTTCACAATCTCAAAGTCCAGGGCATTCATCTTCTCGTTTTTCCGGATCGAATAGAGAAGGGCCTTGACCTTCTCCAGTCTGGGGTCAAGCCCTTCCCGATCCTCCCGGCCCCCGATGTCGACCCCGGAGTATTTGTCGAGAAATTCCTGGAGGACATCGAAATTCTTGTTCCAGTCTTCCGGAAGTAGAGGGGCGAGCTTTGGCTGGTTTTCAAGCAGCCGTTCGGTAAAATCGATCATCTTGTCCGTGGGTTCGAGCTCAACCCCGCTATTTTGGGCCATTTTGTCGATCTGGTCGTCCGTCAACACGATCCGGGTCCCGTCCCGGTGACGGGTCAACTGGACATAGAGGGCATTCAGCCCCATTCCCGTGACCAAGTTCGAGGAGAAGTCGACGGTCTCCCCCTGGCTCTTGTGGATGGTGATCGCATATCCATAGTCGATCTGCGCGTAGTCTCGCGGGTCGAAAGCGATCTCCTTTCCGTTGTCCATCCTGACCGTGAAACCGCAGTCTTTCCCATTACTAGTGACATCGATTTTCGTCAAGGTCCCGGTTTCCCCGTTCATCACTCCCATCTTTCGGTCGTTCTTCTTGAAATAGAGCCGATCCCCCGCCTGGAATTCCCTCTTCCCTTCGGAATTCCCGTCCCGGTCCCGGACGGTCGTTTCGATCCGGGGTCCTTCGAGGCGATCCCGTTCCTGCATCGCTTCTCTCGCCCTGGCGTTCAGTTCCCGAACATCCGCCCGTTTATACGCTGTCAGTAGAGTCCTGGATGGATCCTCGGGATTGAAGCGGTCAGCCCAGGACTCGACGGTTTCCTTGATCGCCTCGTCCCGGTCCCTGGCGATTGCGATCATGTCGGCGTCCAAGTACTGCTGGAGTCCTTCCTTCACCTGGCCAGCCCGGATCTCGCGAGAAGCGTCCTTTTGCCAGTTCTGTCTTTGCCTCCGGTTCTCCGTCAGTTCGGCGAAGCCCATTTCTTTTTTCAGGGTCTTGAAGGGATTTCCTGCGGACACCGGAGGGACCTGGGATTCGTCTCCGATCAACAGAAGTTTGGCTCCCGCCTTTTCGGTTTCGCGGATCAGCCCCGCCATCAATCTTGTATCGTTCATGGCCGCCTCGTCCACGACAACGACAGTTTTCTCCGTCAGGGCCTTCGTTGGTAGGGCTTGCGTTCCGTCCTCCCGCTCATACCCCTGAAGTTCACGAAGCAGGCTTGCGATCGTCTGGCTCTTGATCCCCGTGTCCTTTTCCAGTCCGGCGGCCTTCTTTCCTTGAAGGGAACAGCCGACGACTTCAAACCCGGAGGACTCCAGCGCATAGCGGACCGGGACAAGGGCCGTGCTCTTCCCGGCCCCGGCGTGCCCCTCCAGAATCCGGATCCGGCCGGCTCCCGTCGTCAGATGGTCGATCGCACGAATCTGCTCTTCCGAAAGAGAGAATCCTTTCTCGAATTCGAACCGGGCGATTCCCGCCTTGACCGCCTCCGGAGAAAGGACGTGTGATATGTCCTCTTTTCCTTCGCGAGCCATGGTCTGGATCTCATTTTCAAGAGCGAGCATTTCCTTTGTCGTGTAGTAAATGGCCCCGTCCTTTCCTCGCAGTTTTACGATCTCCGGATCCCTCAGGAGGGCTGCGACTTCCTTCTTCACCTCGTCGAGGCCCAGGCCGCTTTGTGAGCACGTACAGCCTACGATCCGGAACAGGTCCTTCTCCTGAAAGACCGCTTCCATCGCCGTCAGCTTCCGGAAAAGCTCCGGACGGTCAAGCGAAAAGGAATCATGCTTCGATTCCTTCTCCAGGCTCCGAAGAGACTGGATCGATTCTGCCGTGACGCCATGTTCTCCGGCGATCTTCGTCCATTGTTCTTTCAGAATCTCGGAATCGAGGAGTTCTTTTCCCTTCCGCGTATCGAGCGCCGCGACTTCCGCCGCCTTCCCTCCCTCCCAGCCTTTTTCTTTCAGCGCGGCTTCGATTTGCGCCCTTCTCTTCGAAAACTCTTCTTCAAGCTCCGGAGGGATCCCGGCCAGGCGGAAATACTCTCTGTCAGACTCGATCCCGAACCCGAGGTTCTTGTCGATTTCCGAAGCCAGTTCGGCCCGGTAGACGGCCCCGAGAGCCATTTTCCATTCGAAAATCTCTTTTTCGTTCAAGGCTCCCCAAGTCCCGTCCGCCCTCAATCCGAGGTTCTGGAGCATGGCATGGGAATGGATCTGGGGGTCCAGTTCGCGACTGGATCCATGCCGATAGACCGCGGCCAGGAGTTTGACCTGCTCTTTCGTGATCGTTCCTTCGGATGCCGATCCCCGTCGCCCAAGACTCATCCTCTCTTCAATGAAGGCAAGGGACTTCTCGACGGCCCGGTCCTGGGCCGCCTCGATGCCTCTTTTGACTTCCTCGGTTCCCACAGCCCAGGCGATGCTGACCGACTTCGGGGCGGAAAAGGTCAGATCGATCGCATACCTCCGGTCGACCCCGGCTTTTTGCACCAGGGCTTCCTCGGTCCGGGGATCGAAACCCTGCAAGGTCCGGAGGTGATCTTCACGATCGACGGGTCCGGAGAGGGCCAGGGCCTCCGCGGCGGATCCGACCCACCGGGAAGGGGTCGCTTCGGCCCCCTGACTGTAATAGTCCTCGACCGCTCCGACCTGTTTCTCCTTGTTCCGGTTCTCGTCCGGATAATCCGCGACTCCGGCCAGGTCTTTTGCCGTAGAGCCTTTTTTTACGGTGATCGACAGCATCAGCGATCCCCTCCTCTTTTTTATCGAGGTTCCCGGTTTGTTTGCGGTGGTGGATCGTCTGGAAGAACGCCAGGAAGCGCCGGGATTGTCCATCCATATTTCTTGCCGTCCGGAGCCGGCCCGGGTATGCACCAAAGTTTTTTTCCGATTATTTCTGTTTGGAATCCAGGCTCATCACAAGTAAGCAGATGGGGATACCAGTCGGCCATCGGCCCAAATATCGGGCCGTTTTGGGCGCCCAACAGATAGGCCCCCCCAAGGCCAAAAGTCACGACGATCACCCCTGCCACAATCCCGATGGTCAGCCATTTTTTTGCCGTCGTTTTCATTGCTAGCTTGTCGACCGCCTTTCCGATTTCATCCTTGAGAATCGGTCCTAGAGCATTTGCAATATCGCCTTTGGCTTTTTCCTGCATCTTCGTGATCTCATTTTTCGCCTTTTCCCGACTCTCATTGACCACAGCGGCCGTGGCGTCTGTCACTTTGACGCTGGCCGCCCGGAGGGATTGGGCGATCTTTTCGACACCCCCAACGGCTTCCATCGCAAGTTCGACCAACACCCAAGCCGGTTCGTTTTTGTCGATTTGGTGCTCATGCGCCGTTTTTACGATTTCGAGTTGACTTTCAGTGGGCACTTTCTCAAGCGCCCCGTCCATCATCGATTTTCCCTTTCCCGGTTCCATTAGTTTCCCCTTTCAAAGATTGGTGATATGGCAACAATCGCTTGTTTGTAAAACTCACGGACGGAAATCTGGTCGAACAATCCCCATCCTTCCGGACGCTCCCCCTCAATCAACCCGGCAATCCGTCCTTCCGTGTTGTCGAGCTTCGAGAACGCCCCCGCGTTTTTAAGCACTGGGAAAGAAATCTCTCCGATCAACCCTTCCTTTCTCCGTTCATCCTTGTACCAGTTGAAAATCTCAAGTCCCCCTTTGCATAACGGGTAGACAACCCAACGATTTTCTATGTCGACAACGCTCAAAAGCCCGGATCTTAAACTCTCGACCATGGCTTCCGTGGGAACCGGCCCCTTGTCGAGACCGTAGGTAACAATCAGTCGATATCCGAGCCCGTCCGCAAGCTCCCGAATCGCCCCGGCGAATTCGTCGATCGTCTCTCCCGCGCCCGAAGGAAGATTCACGACAACCCGCTCCGCTCTT
>DAHWGX010000078.1 GCA_027335985.1 Nitrospirota bacterium
CCCGCGAGCAGAAGTCCCAGGGCGACCGTTTCGTAAACGCCCCGGTCGGAAAACCGTTTCGACCCGCTTTCTTTCGTGATGTGTTTGAAGATCTTGAGCATCTTCAGAGTCCTTTCTCGAGAGCCTTGATTTTTTCGAGGAACTCGTCCCGACGGGTCAGGTGCATCGCCACCATGTCCCGGTCGAGCTTCCCTTCCACGACCCCGCGCGCCGCCGACATTTCAAGGGTCTGGAACCCTGGATCCTTCTCCCGTTCCTTGTCGGAGATCATCCCCCGGATCTTGTGGGACTGATCTTCCTGGTTTCTCAGCATCGTGCGCATGGTATCGTTCAGAAAGGCGTATTCCGTCAGAAGATACCGCCCCTGAAGATCCTTTGTCGGCACGAGTTTCTGAAAGATGATGGCGTTGAGCCCCATCGACAGCTCAGACCGGATCATGTCCTTCTTTTCTGGTGGCACCATGTCCTCGATGCGATGAGGCGTGGACGCGACCGATTCGGCATGGAGCGTCGACATGATATGTACGCCGGTGTTGGCGATCGTCAGCACCTTCTCCATGGCCACCGGATGACGCGTCTCGGCCACCATGACAAGGTTCGGATCTTCCCGGAGAAGCTGTTCCAGCATGATCTGGTATCCTTCATCGGCCGGATAGACCGTGTCCGGACCAAAGGGCAAGGTTGCTTCTTTTTGGGTGATCATGCAGTTGATGGGGTGGTGAATGATCTCGATCGGATCTTCGATCGTGATGATGTGTCCCTGCTGCGTTTTGTTGAATTCGTTGATGAGGGCCCCCTGGGTTGTCGTTTTTCCCGAGCCGGGCACGCCGACGTAAAGCGTCAGTCCTTTCCTGAAGGACACCAGACGACGGAACACGTCCGGCAACCCCAGCTCCTCGATCGTCGGCACCGTCCTCGGAAGAATCCGGAGGGCCATCTCCCAGTTGCCCGTTCCCTCTGCGATCGCCTGCCCCCGAACCCTGACGCCCCCGATATCGATCGAGAAGCTCATGCCGTATTTTCTCTGGAGCTCCTGGGGAAAGTTTGGCGTATAGAATTTGTCTTCAACGCTCTGGATCAATCCATTCCTGCGGATCCCGATTCCCGATTTCTTGATGTGGACATCGGTAATGCTTGTATCGTTGAGATACTTCTGGAGCCATTTGAATGATGCCGCCTCATCGCTGTCCCACGATATAGAAAACACACTCCACCTCCTTTAACGTACGATCCTATCATGGAGAGACACCTGTCCGGCGTATTGTCCGACTCTCCGTTAACAATTCATGAATCCTTATTTTTTGTTACCGTTTTTTTGAGAAAAAGTGTCCGATCTCCCCCTTGTCTGTCCGAACAGGGTCTTTTTTGTTTGACCATAGCCCTGTCCAAATTTTGGTCATTCTGGGTCCTGTCGGCTCCCATCTTACATTTTCAGCGTGTTATCCACATGCTTTTCCACAAGCATTCCAAGTTGGGGTGGTCGTTCGGCTACCAGGATTCGTCTTCCGTTCTGGCGACAATCGTGCGGTTTCTTCCTGCCCGTTTGGCTCGGTAGAGTGCATCATCGGCCTCCTTGATGGTCTCCGACAAAGTCTTTCCTATCATGATGGGCGCAATGCCGATCGAGACTGTATAGTGAATCGAGGATCCATTGACCAGATGGGTGGCCTTGGCGACTTTTTGCCGGATTTTTTCTGAGATCCAGTACGCATTGGTGACGGACGATGCGACCACGATCCCGAATTCCTCCCCTCCCAGCCTGACCGGCATATCGTCTCCCACCCTGATGTTTCGAGTGATCAATGTTGCGATATTCTTTATGATTTCGTCGCCGGTCAGGTGCCCATGGACATCGTTAATTTTTTTGAAATGATCGATATCGAGCACGATAAACGTATGATAGAGACCTCGATTCGTGATCAGCCCCTGAACATGCTGGTAAAATTCCTCCAGATACCGTCTGTTGTAAATGCCCGTCATGGGGTCACGGATCGATTCGTTTGTGAGCCGTTCAATGGTCTGCATCTGCCCCAAGAGCTTCCCTATCCGTCCCGCCGCATCCTCCAAAAGCGAAAGCGTTCGTTGTTCCTCGGCCCATCGCGGCGCCACGATCATCGCCACCTTCTGGTTATCCCTTTCGATCGGCACAAGACAGTACTCCTCCGATGGCCTCGATTCCCTGACAAAGTTCTTGTAAGGCATGACTGCAATCTCTTTTCCCTTGTCGCCAAACGCCGTTTTCAGGATTTTTTCCGCCTCCGTCAAGCAGTCGCTGATCTCGAGACAGGAGATCTGTGAGGAAATCTCCGCGATCTTTATCCTCGTTTTGAGGAAGGATCTTTCGTTTTTCGCCTCCATCTCCCGACTCTCGAGGACTCGCCGTAACATGCGCTCTTCCTGATTTTCCGGAGCCCCATGTCCCGCGTCCGTTCCCATCATTTTCAAACGGGAGAGAATCCTTTCCCGCTCTCTCCTGGCAGACCACCGGACGAAGACTGCAACAACTCCGAGAAGAACAACACCCTCGACAAACAGTGGAATAATGGGCCCCATGGCAACTAGCTCATCTCTTTTTCCGGTTTACCGATAAACCATCCCTGGACGTAGCGGATTCCGATGTCGTGGACGATCTCCATAATTTCCCGAGATTCCACCGCTTCGGCGATCACGTTGATCCCCGTTTCCCTCGCCAGTGTCGCGATACTGGCGACGATGGCCTTGTCGATCGTGGCCTTGTTGGTCAATTCCTGGATAAAACTGCCCTCTATCTTGATGTAGTCCACAGGGAAAAGCTTGAGTGACACCAGGGATGAAAACCCGGACCCGAAGTCGTCCAGTGCGATGCCCACGCCCAGCGTTTTCATTTCCCTGACAAATTTTTCCAGAACGGCGGCATTGCGGATGGTCTCCCGTTCCGTGATTTCAAAGACAACATTTTTTGGATTGATTTTTGAATTTCTCAGCATCGCCTTGATGTTGGACACATGCGGCGCCAGAAGCATGGATTTGGGGGACATATTCAGGAAGAGCTTCCCGTCGAATCCTTTTTCAATGACCTTTGCGAAAGCCTTTTCCATGACAATCAGATCAAGCTGCGAGACGATTCCGCTGCCCTCGGCCACATCGATCACCTCGTTGGCGGGGATGATGCGCCCCTCGAACGGGATGCGCATCAACACTTCGTATGCGATCGGCGTGGGATCGCTCGTCGTGGCGATGGGCTGGAAATAGGGTTCGACGGTTTTTTCGGAGACCGCTTTCTGAATGATGAGGATCTTTTCGCTGTGAGAGCGGTACACGTCGGCCACATCGTCCTTGTTGGGAACCATGATGTTGTTTTTGCCGAGCTGCTTGGCCCGCCTCATGGTGTTTTCGGCGATCATGAAAAGGTCGCGGGACGATCGGGCATGAACCGGGAAGGTGGACATCCCGATCGAAACCGATGTCCGCATGTCCCCCTTCCCCTCTTTGCCCTGGACGCTGAACGTCGTTGTCCGCCCCAGGATTTTGCTGGCGACTTCTTCGGCTTCCTGCCGTTCTTTTCCCGGGAGGATCATGACGAATTCATCCCCGCCGTATCGGGCCACCATCTCTCCCTGATTCATGAGGTCCGACAGCAACGTCGCATACGCTGTCAGATATCGGTTCGCTTCTTCGATCCCGAAGGCTTCATTGATGTGCCTGAAATTGTCCAAGTCGAAGAAGAGAATTGAAAAACATCCCGAATGGCGCTCACTTCTCCCCACCTCGTAATCGAGCAGCTCCCAAAACATCCTCTGATTCGGCATGTTCGTCAGCGGATCGCTTTTTTCCGAATACTCCGCCTTGCGCGAGTTTCCGCAGACAACCCTGAGCGCTTCCAGAACCTCGAGAATTTTTTTAGCGGAGCGCGTCTCGATCCTCCGCTCTTTATGGGGGTTCTCTTCCGGGAAGGCCAGCCCCACAAATCCCCGACTCTTGTTGGAGTGCCGGATGAACTCCGTCCGTATGACGAGAGTGTCCAATGCGATCTCCGCTTCCGGCTCTTCGACATTGATGACTCGCGATCGTATCTCGACCCTCTCTCCTTCGTCCAACCGCCTGACATCGATCAGCTGCTCCAGAATTCTCCGTTCAATCCGCTCCTGATCAGACGCCTCGGGTCTTCTGCGCCAGACCACCTCCACATCTAAGGAGCTTCCCGCCAACATTTCCGCATGCAGCACGAACGGAACATCCACAATGTCATTGAGGGCCGTCAGAACTCCATCGACGGCCTCCTCCCACGCTTTCGATCTCCCTGTGGCGTCAATCAAGCGATCAAGAAGAATGTTTTCGATTTTTTCTGTTTTGTCGATGAGACTTCGCATATTTCTCCCGCGTTAAACACGTTCTCGTTCACCCAATTGCGCGGGAAACCCCGGCAGGAATGCCGGGGAGGGATAGCGCCGTTCCCGCATTCCTTTCTGTTTGGCTCTCTGTCAATATCCGTACCCGTCGGCCCGCGTAGCGGGTTTGAACCCGCTTCACCTGGTCAACTCGAGCCTGTCGAACCTCCTTTCAAGCTCCACCATTCACGGCGGGGTGGTTGACTTGTTTGTCCACCGATTCGGCATCGATCAACACGGTCGTTTTTGTCATGCCGTTCTTGCCCGACTCCCGCACCGCCGCGAGAACCACGTTTTTGACGATGCGCTTGATCTCCCTGGGCGTCATCACCGCGAGGCGGTCGATGGCCCCGTTGGTCATATCCACATCGATACTCGAGGTCACCCCCAGCTCCTTGAGGAGTTTTTTCGCAATGTTGCGGATCACCGGCGGCATCTTTTCCGGCGGGATATTGTCGACATGAAAAATCTGAAAACGCGTCAACAAAGGCTCCGGGATCTTCGTGGCCTCGTTCGCCGAAGCCACCCACATGACGCGTGTCGCATCGAACAGGACCGTCGGGCCCAGGAATTCGTCCATCATCTTTCGGGAGGATGTCTTTTCCAGCGCCCCCAGAAGATAATCCGTCAGATTGCTGACGTTGGTATTGGAGGTCGGGACCTTGTCGAGCTCGTCCAGCAGAAAAAGAGGATTGGCGATTCCCTTGGCCAGCACGCTCGCCACCCGTCCCGGGGAGGATCCCTTCCATCCGGAATTCATCCCGCCCAGGACCATGGCTCCCCCGGAGTTCCCCCCCAGTCCCACCACCTCGGCCGGAACGCCCAGCATCTCGGCCAAGCTGTAGATGAGTTCCGTCTTTCCGACGCCCGGGGGCCCCACCAGCAACAAGGGCTGGAGCGCCATGATGCCCGTCTCGCTGATCTTGCCCACCGCGCAATATCCCGCAATGAAGTCCAACACATCCACAAAGTTTGGAAAGGATTCCTTGAGCTTCTCGATCTCTTTGGGATCGACCGGAGGCATGGCATAGTGGTTTTTTGTTCGGGATTTGATGATGGCGGTGAAGGCGGGCGTTTCCCGCTCGGCGTCCGTCGAATTCGCCCACCGCTCCAAAAGGGCGTCCGGACCAAAGACGTTCGGCACCGGCACCCCGTTCGCCACCCGCAACTCCATGATCGGAGGAGGTTTCGGAAGCTCTTTTTCGGATTTCTCCTCTGTCGCCCCCTCCGTGTGATTCTCCGGTTCTGCCGTTGCCGTCGAGGAGCTCGCCCGGGCGGGACGAGACGACGTCGCAGTCCGCTTTCGCTCTTCCGCCTCGCGCCGGCTTTTGGCGGCGCTGTCCGAGATCTTTCGGACAACGCCCGGGAGGAAGGGACCGGCGGCCGCCAAAACGACCATGGCGGCATAGGTGTGCATCAGACCCGGATGAGCTGCCGCAAGCCAGGCGTGAAATTCCCGGCTTGTCCGATCGTTCCCGACAAGCCACGTCGTCCACTGCGTCATCGAGGGCATGAAGGTCGTCCCTGACTGGCTTTCCACCGGATAGCGCGACGGGAGGAAAAAGGGAGACCAGGCGTACCATCCGGCCAAAAGCCCGCCAGAAATCAACCATCTACCTGTCATCGTTTGAAAAAACCACATATTTCCCGTTCCCTCCTTTCCAAAATCTCGTTCCTTTGGATCGTACCGCGATTTCTGTCGCTCGTCATGGAATGTCCGATGGCTATGGCAAGGTGTTCGGATCGACCCCGGACGGAAGAAGAGAGGGAACGTAGATCAGTCCATGGATGTCCCCCATGTGTCCTCCTGTCTTGACCACGAGATTCTCCGTTCCTCCCTCGAGGTCCGTCCTCCTCCCCCCTTTCCAGACCTGTCCGATCAGTTCCCGGTATTCTTCCTGAAACTTTCCCGTGATCTTCCTCATGTCCGGCGGTCGGTTTCCCGACCACGACACGGCAAACACGATGCCGTTCGACTCGAATTCACGGACAACGCTCCTCCCCGTTGCCGTCCGATGCTCCGTATAGGGGCCATGGGGGATCACCCGGGAGATCGTTCCCGATGTCGTCCCCCGATAGGGATGCTCCGACGGGGCTTGTCCCAGGGCCGCCAATGCGAGATGAGGCGCAAGAAGAAGGACGAGTCCCCCCCTTAAAAAGGCCTGGATGCCCATGCGCATTTTTTCCCCTTTCTGTCGATGGGTGCATGCACCCAGTCGACGGCTAGAACGCCCAAAACGGACCCGAACCGATGCTCGTGCTCCGGCCTGAAATCCCCACATACACAGTTCGTCCGAAGAAAAACGGCAGGCCCAGGTCATCCTCCGAATTCGGGGCGCCAAGATTGTTGAATGCCGCATTGTTCGTTGCAAAGAGAGTGTTCGCATCGGCAATCTGGATCGGGTAGCTTCCCGTCTGGCCGCTGGCGGAGGTGATTCCGAGCGTGGCCGTCTGGGTCGAGCTTGGACAGAACCATCCGCTACACGTGCTCCATGTGCCCGGCACCGCATAATCGTTGGTTCCAGAGTCCAGAAAACCCGTATAGGACGTTCCATTGAAGGTCGTTCCGATGGAATCCGACGATTCCGCCTGATAGACCGTCACGCTGCCAGGCGTATTGTCCGACTGCGTGCCGATGCCCAGCGTCAGCGTTCCCGTGACGGAGGGGGCCCCCTGGCTTCCGATGCCTGGAAGGCTCAAGACGACGCCGTTATTGTCCACCGGCATTTCCGCAACGGGATTTTCGACTTCCTGGGGGTAGACCTGCGTGCAGCTTCCCCCGGAACAGTCGTAGTAGTACTGACCATCCGTGACCGCCTGGCCAATTCCCAGAATGCCGTTGAGTTCCTGGGATGACGGCGTCGCCGCCACGCTCCCGGAGCCACAGACATCGCCGCCGGAAACGCCGTTGCCCGAACTGTCGTACTGGTTTTCAAACGTCGGATCGATCAGCTGGACCGGAATGCTTTGTGTTGTCGTCTCCTGGGCGATCGTGACGTCCAGGTTCGTGACCGGGCCCCAGGTCGTCATCGACCCGAAGTAGGAGCACTCTCCCGTCCCGGACGCCGGCGTCACGTTCGGAAGCGACAGGACGGAGGAAAAAAGACGGAGACCGAACGATCCCGTGTCGACAAGAATGTCCGAGACCGTCTGGCATGTCGTCGTTCCCGGGAGGCAGACCGTGACAGAGGTGCAGGGTTCGTTCGGATAATCGTTCTGGCTGTCGCAGACCGACATCGGCCCCACCGTCACCTGAACGCTGTTGGCCGCCAGGGGGGCCCCCGTCGATGTGGAGGGAGAGTTTCCGGACCCGCTCACGTTGTCGCACCCGGCCAGGGCGATGACAATCGCAATCGCGGCCAACAATCGTCGTGAGCGCCGCATCATGCGCCTGCCCTGACAGCTCTTCGGTGGCCGATGGTCTGCGCCTGGTGTTCGGCGTCGGTATACATGACCCCGAGAACGGCCGACTGGATGTGCGGAGGAACCTTCTTGATCTGCATGTACCAGAACTGGGCCCCGGAATATTCCCCTCGTGCCAGGGCTTTCTGATATTCGACCTGCGGATCCCGACCGCCAAAGGGGGCTACACGTTTTTCGGCATCCGTTTTGCGTCCTGCCCGTTTCACCGTGTCGTTTTTTCGCTGTTTAATCGCCCGAATTCTCATCCCACCCTCCTCGTGATTTTTGGTTGACTCTCCGTTTTTTCCCCGGATGGGTGCATGCACCCACTCTCTCCAAAAACCTTCGTTCCGTCCCGTCTTTCCCATTCGGACGCGTGGCCGTATCGTCGCGCGATTTCTTGCCGGTCCTCCGGATCGCGGAGGTCGAGAAGAATTCTCGAATCTTCCTGAACGAAGAAGACGATCCACGGATCCACGACAAAACGATTGGCGATGAGCGCAAAGTCGTGTCCTCCGGCCTCCATGATCTCCCGGCTTCCCACCGGGTTGTCTTCCGTAAAAAAGCCGACCACCTCGCCACCGTATTTCTCGGCAACGAAGTCTGCCCCGTTTCCGCAGAGAGAAAACAGACCCCGTTCCTTAACAATCGCCACACTTTCCCCTTGTGGAGTTTCGATCGTCACAACACCGCAGTCGTGTTCCGACCGCAGCTCGGCGATGATCTGCTCCTTGATCTCGAGCTCCCGCAGGAAGATTTCGTACTGTTTCCAAATGTTTGTAATTCCTGTCGTCGAAATTTCAGGCCCCGTCCTGGCGACGGCCTCCCGGAACATGGCAACCAACTCCTCTTTCTTTGTCGCCTGCCCCATCCGTTCAACGAACTGTTGCTCTAATGCCAGCTCCGACATTGGCGTTCCCTCCCCTCTTTGTGTGATCCAAAAGATCACAGGCTTGTTGAAACTCTTCCCCGCTTCGTACAATCGCCAGCGAAAAGGCAAACTGTGCCCGCTCCGGTCCCAGTTCCTGCAACGCATCGTTCCAGTCCGCTCCTTTTTTCCCGCCTTTGACCGAAGGCGGCGGAACGAGAAACAGAAAGGGAATGCCGTGTTTTTGGGCCGCGCTCGCCAAATGAGCGGCCGCGATCTGCCCCGTGCCCGATACGTCCCTGTCAACCAGGATGGCCAGCGAGGCCCCTTTCTTCCGAAAGGCGTCCGGCGTGTCCGGATCGCTGAGAAAGGACCGCATCCCGTTCGCATTGACGGCAAAGATCCCGTACCACCCCGACAAAAAACACCCCGACAGCACGGACTCCAACCCTTCTCCGATGGCGTAGATCTCCGAATGGCCCTCGACCTTCTGACGCCGTTCTCCCGGAGCCACCGCCGCGAAGGCATGGCTTCCTCCCGGGGCCATCATCGGTCCCATCGTGTAGCGCGATTCTCCATCCAGCCAGGCCAGCGGACGCTTCTCTCCCGTCTTCGTCAGCGCGGTCAGGTGGATCGACTTCTCGTCCCGATCGTTGATAAGCGGCACGATCAGGTCCACGCCATCCCGACGGATGGCCATGCGTGACTCGGCCGGCAACATGAACGGCAATCCCCGCGACGCCAGATATTTCCGGAGAGCCGCCTTTCCTTCCCGCCACTGCGGCGGAGAATCCTTCCGTATCGTCGAAACTCTCACCGAATTTTCGAGGATGTCCTCGATCTGCTTCTGATTGCGGTCGTCCTTGCGAACATATCCCCCCTCCTCCTTGCTCCGGACCCCCAGGATGTTCATTTCCCGCAACAGAGCCGAGATCGTTCCTCCCCGCCCGTCGGACGTGAGGTACACCCCTTTTTCCGGGTTCAGCTTGTGTGTCTTGTGTCCCGTCTGTTCACAGTCCGCATGGATCTCGCGCCCCACACACTTGTAGACGATGCCGTGTTTCTTCAGGGCTTCCTCCACGACCTCTCTCTCGAACGGACGCGCCAGATGACGTTCTGATCCAGACACCAAGGTCTCCTTCACGACTCGAACGATCCGTGATGGGGTGGGTGCATGCACCCACCCGACCCTTTTAGCATTGGCTCCACCCGCAAGGAGCCCCGGTCTTCTTCGATCCCATGCACTTGAGGCACCCCTCGATGAAGGCCACCTGACCTCCACAGGACGGGCAGGCGACTTCGATCTTCAGTCCTTCGTCGCCGACCAGACCTTCCCGCGAGATGATCGTTCCGATCGCCTTGGCAATCGCATACGGATCCGATCCGAGACGTCCGGCTTCCTCATGGCTCTTGATGAACTGTTCCACGATCTCTTCGATCGGGGCCCCATACTGGAGCGCCAACGATCCCAATCGCCCAAAGAGAATCGCCGATTCCCGCTCGCCATGATCCGCCGCCGGCGTCACGAAGATTTCCATGGGACGCTTCTCTTCATCGAAGTAGAGATGCACGTAAGACTTCCCGTATTTGCCGCTGATTTTGACCCGGGTTCCCCGGCTGATCTCCTCTTTCGGCCTCTTCTGTCCCCAATGGAGCTCGGCAGGGTTCACCGGCAAAGAAGACTCTTTCTTGTCCGACGATCCGGCATTCAGCACCTGGTTCGAGCGGCTTCCGTCCCGATAGACCGTGATCCCCTTGCACCCCAGCGAATAGGCCAGAAGATAGGCGTTCCGCACGTCCTCCACCGTGGCGCTGTTCGGCATGTTGATGGTTTTCGACACGGCCGCATCGATGTGCTTCTGGAAGGCCGCCTGCATGCGCACATGCCATTCCGGAGCAATGTCGTGGGCGGTGGCGAACACCCGCTGCCACTTCTCTGGAACCTGGGCCAGTCCCCGGCAGGATCCATGGTTCTCCACGATGAGATACGGAAGCCCGTTGCTCCAGAATCCTTCCTTCTTGGCCACCGCCTCGAACAGCTCGAGGGTGTAGGGAAGATGCGTCCCGTCCATCACGTTCTTGTACCAGATGATGGAAAACTCCGGTTCGCACCCCGACGAGGTATCGGCGATCATGCTGATCGTGCCGGTGGGGGCGATCGTCAACAGATGGCTGTTCCGCTTGGGAGAGCCGATGCCCTCATAGTAGGGATAGGGACCGTGCACCTTCGCCAAATCCAGGGAGGCCTTCTCCGCCATCTCCCGAATGAACGCCATCACCTTCTCCGCCATCTCCAGCCCCTCTTCCGAATCGTAAGGAATGCCCAGGAGCATCAAGAACCGGGCAAAGCCCATAATCCCCAGTCCAATCCGCCGGGTCCCCCGATTGACCTTCGACAGCTCCTCGATGGGGAACTTGTTGGCGTCCACCACGTTGTCAAGGAACCGGACGGCGTGGCGCACCGTGCTCCCCAGCTTTTCCCAATCGGTCACCGTCGTGCCGTGCTTTTCGATGACATGATTTTCCAGATTGATGGATCCGAGATTGCACGACTCGTACGGTCCAAGGACCTGCTCTCCGCAGGGGTTCGTGGCCTCGTAGCTCCAGCGGGAGGGCGTCGGATTCTCCCGATTGGCTGTGTCGATGAAGAACAGGCCCGGCTCGCCGTTGACCCAGGCATGATGGGCAATCTTGTCAAAGACCATGCGCGCCGGGAGAGACTTCACCACCTTGCCCGTTTCCGGAGCGATCAGGTCGTACTCCCCGTCTGCCTGCACCGCTTTCATGAACGTGTCCGTGATCGCCACCGAGATATTGAAGTTCGTGATCTTGGTCTGATCGGTCTTGCACTCGATGAAGTCGAGGATATCGGGATGATCCACCCGCAGAATGCCCATGTTCGCTCCCCGGCGCTTCCCCCCTTGAGAGACGGCGCCGGTGGCCGTGTTGAAGACCTCCATGAACGAGATCGGACCCGATGCTTCCCCCCCTGTCGACTTGACGATCGTTCCCTTGCCCCGAAGCCGCGAGAAGGAAAATCCCGTGCCACCTCCCGTCTGGTGAATGAGGGCCGTCTGCTTGATCGCCTCGAAAATTTCCGGCATCGAATCGCCCACAGGAAGAACGAAACAGGCGGACAGCTGACCCATCGGACGCCCCGCATTCATGAGTGTCGGAGAGTTCGGCATGAAGTCCATAGTGGCCATCATCTCGTAGTAGATGTCTCCCAAGGCGCCCCGCTCCTCTTCGGGATTGACGGAGGCGATGGCCGTGGCCACCCGACGGAAGAGATCTTCCGGCGTCTCGGTGATCCTTCCTGCGGCGTCCCGCACCAGATACCTCTTTTGCAGGACCTTTCGTGCGTTTTCCGATATGACCGGCGTGATCGGCTGTGTGGTGGTGTTTTTCTTTTTCATGACACACTCCAATGAAGTGAGGTGATTGGTTGGCTTCCGGTTCGATCCTACCAAGAGACAGCCCCGCCGGCGTGTTTTGTCCGGCTCGCGTTTTTATACATAATATATATAATTAAGTCAACGAAGTCAAGGTAACAGTGCTTTTCACCCGATCCTTCCCGATTCCGCCAGCTTGGCCAGGATCTTCTTGTCGTTCGCGAGGAGAGTGCGGCCCCACAGAGGTCCCTTTGTGGGTTGCAGCTTGGTGAGCCGATAGGACTCGTAGGTCCCTCCGTTCTCCGGGGACATTGTCCGTTCCGACTGCTCTTCTTCGTGCCACGCGGCAGAGGAAAGAACTTCGTGGAGGATCCTGCTCGCCTCTTCCTTCGACGAGGCCGCAATCAGGATCCGGGACCAGTATCTTTTATTGCCGACGATCGCTTCGTACATTTGAGCCTCCTTTTGTGATCTCCAGAACCGACGTTCTCTTTCTGGACTGCAACCCCTATCAACAACGATATATATAATATATATCATAACTGACGCCGAGTCAAGACGGCGGAATTTTTGCAACAAAAAAAGGCCAGCTGCGGGCTGGCCTTCCTGTTTCTCCCTCTTGCCTCGCTAGCTGGCGGTCGTTTCTTCCTTTAACAACTCGTCAACGATCTTTCTCACCATCGCCGACATCGACATTTCGTGATCTGACGAGAAGGACTGAAACAGTTTTTTCATGTCCTTGTTCCAGTGGATAATCATGAACACCTTGATTTCATCGGTCGTTTCATCTCTAAAGACTTTCTTGATACGCCGACGCTTGACGATCCTGCCGGCCCGTTGTTCTCGCACGACAAACTCCTCGAGCTTGTCCCGTATCAGGTCGGCGGCGGTCTTCCGTTTTTTCATGGCAATCTCAAGAAGCTGTTCCTTTTGTGATTCCAGAATCGAGACCCGAAGGTCCTCATCATATAGTTTAGGCTTTGGCACTGTCCTCTCCTTTACCGCACCGCATCGAACACCATCGTCCGCTTATATCTATAATATAGCCAAAGTCCGTTCATAACAACAGCCTGTTTGTTCGTGTTTTCGGAGAAAATGGGGCGGGAGATCTTTTGAATGCGGATTTTTGGCAGGAAGATAGGGGGAAGCTCTTTGAGCTAAAGGATTTTCGTCAAACCCTCACGAGAGGACGGTGCTGGCCTTGCTTGATTTCCCTCTCCCGGACCGGACGATATTTCTCGTCGAATTCCTTTTCCGGAATTCTTCGGAACGGCGGAAGTGCCGCCATGAGCTTGGCTCCATACCATTTTTTCGTCATCCGGTTGTCCAGGAGAACCATCACGCCCTCGTCGCTTTCCGTTCTGATGAGCCGTCCGGCCATCTGGGTGAGCCGGAAGGACGCCTCCGGCAGGGAGATCTTCTGAAACGGATTCCCCCCCTGCGCCTTTTCGTATTCGACCCGCGCCTCTTCGACCGGATCCGACGGCACGGAGAAAGGAATGCGCGTCACAACCACCATTTTGCAGTAGTCTCCCGGCAGGTCGAGCCCTTCCGAAAATCCCGTCGTGGCAAAAATCACGGATGAGTTTCCCCGGTCCACGCGGTTTTTGTGTTCCTTGAGAAGCTTGTCCCGCGATCCTTCCTGGAGAAGAATCTGCTCCCGCACGTTTTCAGGAAGACGTTCGAACGTCTCCTTCATCTGTTTCTTTGACGTGAAGAAAACAAGGCTGCCCCCCGGTGTTGGCAGATGGTCGCCCAGCCACTGGGAGATTTCCTCCGTATAGGCCTTCTCATCCTTCGGGTCGGACTTGATCGTCGGGAAACAGAGCTCGGCCTGGTGGTGAAAGTCAAAGGGAGAGGGGAGAACCTTCGCTTTGCCATTCGGGCGTCCCCGGAGCCCCGCCCCTTCGATGAAATGGTCGAAGGATCCCAACGCCCGGATCGTGGCGGAGGCGATCGCACATCCCGCCGTCTGCTCCCAGATCGGCCGGAGGAGATCCGACGGCAACAAGGACGCCACGTGAAGAGTGGCGCTCGCATTCGATCGTCCGGCGTTGTCAGCGAATGACACCCAGCGGGCTTTTGGCGTACTGAAATCAAGAAAGGTCGACCATCCCTTGATGACGCCATTGACGTTTGCGAGCAGAATCGACTTGTCCGCCTGTTCCGTCGGGGAGAGTTTTTTCTCACTCATCATCGCCTCGAAGTCACTGGCCAGCCCCCGCATTTTTTCGAGGAAGTTGGACGCAAGGGCTTGGTCGATGAACCGGAGGATTTCCGGCGGCATCTTCTCCTCCCGAAAACGCATCACCGCTCCATCTCCTGGCGAGAAAGGCTTCGTCTCATCTTTTACGCCCTTGTCTTGCCCGGGCGACTCCGTTTTCACGGTTCCGGCAAGCCTCATGTCGGAGGCGAGAGCCCCAAAGTTCCGTATTGTGCCGAGAACATCGGTATAAGCCTGGTTACGCTTCACCCCCATTCGGGAGAAGTACTCCACCGATCGCTGAACCGGGGTCGCATGTGAGCTGTGAGATATGGCCTTCGTCGTCAGATGGTGTCCCTCATCGAACGCATAGAGGGCCCGATCCGGGCGGGGGAGCACCGGGTTCTGGCTGGCGTTCGAAAAGTCGGCCAAGACCAGGTCGTGGTTGGTGACGATGATGTTTTTTCCCTCGAGTTCCTTGCGCTGGACGAAGTAAGGACAATCCGTCACGCAGAAGCAGTTCCGCCCTCCGCACGTGTGCCGATTGTTGTGAAGGCTTTGCCAGGCCTCCCCTGGAATTCGGCCTTCCCATGTATCGAGGTCGCCGTTCCACTCTTTTGAACGGAACGCATTGAGCATCTCCCTGGCCACCAGCGGCAGGATCTCTTCCTCCTTTTTTGCCGTCTCCCGGCCAAACCCCGGAATGGTATTCGACCGATACTCCGGGGCCGCATTTTCGATCGCATCCCGCTCGCAGAAATAACGGGACCGACCCTTGGCCAGGGCATACGACATGGAAAGGTTGAGCGACGACAAAATAAAGGGGATGTCCTTTTCGATGATCTGTTCCTGGAGGGCGACGGTCCCTGTCGAGATGACGAGCGGCATTCCCCGGCGTTGACCCGCAAGAATCCCGGGAATCAGATATCCCAAGGATTTTCCCGTTCCCGTCGGGGCCTCGATCAATCGAATCGCCCCGGGTCGCGACTCGTTCATGTAGGCCTCGTAAATGAAGGCCATCATCTTGACCTGTGGCTCCCGAAAACGAATTTTCGGATTCTTCACGAGTTGCGCCAACGCGTCCTGGATGGGTTTCGGAAGAGAGGGATCGTCGATCATAAGGGGCTTCCTAGCGCAAGAAGAGGAAAAACGACAGCCAACGGCTCTATTGTTTTTGTTGTCCCCGATGTTTTTTGGCCATCAGCGTCAGTGACCGGTTGTCGACGCTGGCGATGAAGGTCTTGACCATTTCCTCGGTTTTCCCTTCGTCTTTCAAATATTCGTACAGCGTCGATCGGGCAATGCCCAGTGTTCTGGCCACAACCTCCCGCGTGACACTCATGTCCTCAAGCATGTTCTCGAATTTTATTTTCCACGAGATTTCCTCCTTGCAGGACTTCTCGACACTATCCATCAAAATCTCCCCCACCATTTTCACGTGGGCGAGCGTATGCCCGTTTTTGCAGACGATGCGCCCGTCAAAATTGTCCCGATACACCTGGCCGCCACATTCCGGACAGCCGTGCGAAAACCACCGTGGATCAATCGTTCGCGGGGGAAATTCGTTGATGTTCATTTTTTTTCCTTTCTTAGCGGATTTTATCTGGCGAGAAGCCATCCGGGATCAGCTGGGGAAAATACATGCGTCCCGAGATCGTTTGATCTGTCCAGTCCACAACGAACACGAAACGCGATTTTTTGAAGTGGGGATCGATCTGATGGGGAAGAAACGGCGCCATGTAAAGCGCCATGGCGTTCAGATTCGGGAAGACCGTCATGCGGGCGAAGGCCATGCCGATGACCTTCTTGTTGTCTTTCCGGATATAGGCCCGGATGAACGGTCCATTGCCATTGGGCGACATGGACTGCACGAGAATATCCGTTTCCTT
>DAHWGX010000048.1 GCA_027335985.1 Nitrospirota bacterium
CTTCTAAGCTGTGGGTTGGGCGTTCAATTCGCCCCGGGCGCACCATGATTTTGCATTGGTGCAGATCTTCTCTAGGGCTTTGCTGCCTTCATGGCCGCCGGAACGTCCACCAGCCATCCGGTTTGACGTCGTAATAGAATCCGTAGATCGGAATGGTTGAGGGAACGAGCGGAGACCGTCGAATTCGGTGGACATCTTCCACGACGGATCTTTCCAGGTTCTTGAAGGTCAGAAAATTCAGATAGAAAGCTTCATCAGATCCCGGACCCTTTTCATGGTCTTCCCATCCCTTCGGCCCTATAGTTGCAGTTTCAAGGCTTTTCGAGAGGAGATTTCGCATGATCTCACCGTCGAAAAGCATCATTCCGCAATCAGAATGAATGACGACCACTCTTTCGTCCCGAGCAGCTTGTAGGAGATGACGAGGCTCCGAATGGCATCGTCGCTGGCCCTTCCTCCTGCATTTCTGATGGCGTGGGCATCGCCTCCGAAAGACCCGCCATCTTGGCCGGATCGATTCTGGCATCCATGCATGTCAGAACCGCAAATTCCCGGCCGGGAGGAAGGGGGAGATCCCCTTGGTGCCAAAGTTTTGTGAATAGTGTCTGTTCGCAGCAAGCACTTCATCGAGAACTTTGCTCATGGATCCCCCAGCAGCTTGAGTTGGACTCTTCAAAGAAAGCAAATGTCCATGTTCAATGAATGGAAGTCCTTCAAGCCTATTCTCGATCCTGCAAGATCCATGGCCGGATTATCCTTCTCCCAGGGACGCCCTTTGCGTAAAAAGAGGCCAGTCGAGGTCGAGGCAATGGACGCGAAGAGGGCCCGTCGCATTGACCGCAAGGGATATGGTCCGGCATACATGGACCCCGGTCGTGGAAAGATAGGGAGGCGAGATTTGAACATGTCCAAAATGACCCAAGGCCTGACGAAAATAGGCACGATGGGACCAGTTGGCACGGGAAGTATCCAGGAGAGGACGAAACCGGTGGTCGATGTTCCCGAAGGAAAGACGGTCCATATTGATCCCGACCTGTTGACCCTTGTCGTCAAGAATGAAGTAGCGCACGACACAGGGGTAGGGCGAGAATATTCCTTCCAAAGTTATTTTTTTACGATCAAGCGGATCCGAGTCAACCAGGTAATAGAATAGTTCCAGGATTTTTGAAAATACCTCGGAGTCCTTCGGGGGGGTGTCGGATTTTTGCATCTGTTCGAGAAGTTGTTCGAATTGCGATCCGATGGTGACATCTGGTTCGGGTTCCGGTCGTCCAAAATAAAATCCTTGCACGAAATCGACCTCGGTTTCCAGTGCGATGCGCCCTTCCTCCGAATTCTCGATCCCCTCGATCAGGCAGAGCGATCCTGATGCGCGTACAAGAGAAACCATTTCTGGCATGAGTCTTCGCACATCCGCGCTTTTCGAAGCATGCAGGATCATGGTGCGGTCAATTTTTACCATTTCAGGCTTTATGGACCAGATTCGGTCAAAATTCGAATGTCCCGATCCGAAGTCATCGATCGCGATCAGGGTTCCGCAGCCTCTATAGTACGCTGCAGCTTCTGTCAGCAAGGATTTGTCATCGATGGCTGATTCCAGAATTTCGACGACCAGTTTTTGGGGATCGATTCCGGTCCAGTCGAGAATTTCTTCAAAAAATCGACCGAATTTTCGTCCTGACGTGGCCGCTTTTGGGTCCAGGTTAATAAATAACCAAACCGGGCTAGAAGAAATGTCTCTAAAGTTGAGAAGATGAATCGTTCGAAGGAGACGGTCAAGAAAGACTGCCTCCTCCAGTGTTTTTGCGGAAGGGAATATATCACGGGGGAGAATGCGGGCTCCCCGATGATCCACGCCACGGACCAGGGCTTCGAAGCCGATGATTCTTCTTTGTGCGATCGCGAAGACGGGCTGGAAGACTGTTTCGAGAGTCATGCCCTTCCAGAAGGCCTTCGAACGTCCCTCCTCAGAACGGATCGATGCGATGATCTGATGCGTCATTTCGCTTTTCTTCAATGTCGCCCCTGTTCTCCAAGGATGGAAATACTGCAGGATTTATTTTGCATCAATCCTGACTTGAAGTCGATTGACTACGATTTGAGTGCGAACTATAGTTAAGGCGTCAGACCCAGAATCGAGAAAGCCTCACATTTATGAATTTTCTGGATATGTGGCTTTGAAAAATTGCGGAAAGGAGACTCAGATGGATAATGAGAAGAGCCTTCGCATCCTTTTTGTGCAGCCCACCCTGATGCGCTTGTCCGGAACACCTGTCCAATCGAAAAAAAGACTGATCATGACAATGGTGACGGCCTATCTGGCGGGTCTCACCCCCGAGTCCGACCTTGTCACGGTGGTCGACGACAAGGTCCAGAAAGTACCCTTCGACGGCGACTTTGACCTGGTCGCGATTACGACGACAACAGGGTCGGCTCAGCGCGCCTATGAAATATCAAAGCAGTTCAGGGACAGAAAGATTCCTGTGGTCATGGGTGGTTTTCATGCCACACTTCATCCTGCCGATACCCTTGTTCATGCTGACAGTGTGGTGGTGGGGGAAGCGGAGCATGTGTGGCTGCCCCTTCTCGATGATCTAAGGGCCGGGAAAATGAAATCGATTTACAAAGGCGATCAACCATGCGATATGAAATCCCTTCCCCGTCCCCGTTATGAATTGCTCGATCTGTCGCGTTACCGCATTCACATGATGCCGATTCAGGCGACCCGGGGGTGCAATTATCACTGTGATTTTTGTGAGGTTCCAGTCGTCTATGATGGTGCATACCGAATGCGCCCCATCGAAGATATCGTCGAGGAGATCGCGACCCAGAAGCGGATCATGGGGGGCAACCAGTTCCAGTTCATCGACGATCAATTGACAGGAAAACACACCTTCGCAAGAGAACTGTTCAAGGTCTTGAAGCCGCTGGAGATCAAGTGGAGTTGCCTCTGGACCCTGAACACGAACCATGATGAAGAGCTTCTGAATCTGGCCATTGATGCCGGATGCATCCATGTCAATATCGGAATGGAGAGCATCAACCAGGAAAATCTCAACGCCATTCATAAAAAACAGAATCACGTAAAGGACTATATTGATCTCTTGAAGGCCATGGAACGGAGAGGACTGTTTTACTCCCTGAATCTGATGTTCGGTCTCGATCATGATACGAAGGATGTTTTCCCCGCAACCCTCGCATTCCTGGAGAAAGTCCGGGCTCCCCTCGCATTTTTCAGCATCGTTTCTCCGAGAGAGGGGACCCCCCTCCGGGATCGGCTCAATCTGGAGAAAAGGGTTGTCGACCCAACCGCTGATCAATATTCATCGGGCCACGTCTGTATGTTTATCCCCAAAAACATGACGAAGGAGGATGTTGAGACAGGGATTGACTGGGTCCAGAGGTCCTTCTATTCTCCACGTTCGATCATGAGGCGGCTCATATTTCCCAAGAGTCCTTTCACCTTCCATCGGGACGGCCTGCCTTCGAATCTTTTCTTTAATTATGTTTCTCGAAAAGGCATCGATACAGTCGAGTACTATTGAGACCATTTCAGTAAAAAAAGGCAACCCGAATCGGGTTGCCTTTTTTTGTCAGTCTCGGAAGATGCAGCGCGGATCCGTTATTGTCAGGTACCCGTTCTCACCCGGCTACGGTTCAGGTACCAGAAGAGTGTAAGAAGGCCAATCAGAACAAAGGCTCCGATTCCGGAAAGGGCGCCGATCGATGATTTGATGCCATAGGTGGGGGTCCTGGCCGGATTATAGATGATAAAGAGCATGGCATAGACAGTATAGGCTGTGGCTATGGAAAAGACGAAAGAAAGAAGTGTGACCCATCCCAGCCGCTTGTGGACCAGGGGATTTTTCTTGAGTGTTCGCTGTCCGTTCAATACCTCTGTCGACATGAAGCCGTTGAAGACCACGACTCCCGTTAGGATCAGGGCTGCGGTGGAAACGAGAGAATGGAAGATGATGATGGGATAGTAGATCATGTATTTGATCATTTGGGGGCCGCCAAACCCGACGATTCCGACGATATATTGCTGGGCCAGATACATCAGAAACCACCCGGCGACCAGAATGGTCGAAAGAAGCATGGAGTTGTGATGGGCCGTTCCGCGATGCTTGCGCCCCAGATAGGCTCCGAAAAACAGGCAGGAAAATACGATCGTTTCACTTGTTATCGTCAGGTCCCACCAGAAGTCGGCTTTGGTTCCAAGAAATCCGTGCATATTCTAGCCATTTCCTGTGTTGGATGTCGGATCGTCTCCGCTTTCGAGCGCTTTGCATACAAAGTACCAAAGGCCAAAAGGGACGATGCCGGCAAAAAGAAAAACCATGAAAAAAAGGGCCCCGAAACCCATGAACACTTTTGATGGGTTGCTCCCGACCGCATGAAAGAACGCCGAGAGAAATCGTCCCCCCAAAAAGTTCGGGACCATAAATGTATACCCGAATCCCCAGAATCCAAAAAGGGAAGTCAGTAGGGGATGTCGTTTTGCAAGGCCGAAAAGCGACGTGTCTCTTGATGCCATTAAGCCTTTTTCCTTGTCAGGGGGCGATCAATCTTCAATGAGTCCCTCTCTGAAAAGGTTAAGGGAGAGCGGTCCTGAAGGCAAGGGGTCAGGCAGTCCGCTTTTCGAGTGCCTGGATCCGATCGATGTCCGACAGAAGTTCCTGGACCTTTTCGGGTGGGAGGGAGTGTCGACGCAGGGTTGTCTGGACTCTTCTCTTGTCGACCGTTTGCCCCCAGATTCCGAGAATGGTCCGGCTGCCATGACACTGGATTTTGCGGACGAGTTCGTCGGCATCGCCGTTTTTCCATTCCAGGATGATGGAGGTTCCCGTTATCTTGACGGACTTGAGAGACCGGGGAGTAAGAAGAAGGCACTGGTTCACGATGGAGGTGAATCCCGAAAAAAGAACGAGCCAGAAGGCTCCGAAGAAAAGATAAAACCAGAGAGAAGAGGTCTGGTGATGGGCAATGTACCCAAAGGAGAGAATGCCGGATAGAACGAGGGCCGACCCATGGAAGATACCGCTTGTCAGGGCGCCTTTTTTATCCGGAGCGAGAATATATTGTTTGTCTACCATGGGTGCAGAAAATAGCATATAATCAACCAACATTCAATATTCGATCGGAGGGTGGATGATCGTCTGGAAGGGGCGGAGAATAGGTGTGGACCTCATGGAAGTTCAGGGAGAAAGAACCGCCCGGTCTTTCGAGATTGTCCGCTTCGGTCAGGGCGTCGCCATTCTCCCGGTCCTTGATGATGGAAGGATTGTTCTCATCCGTCAGTATCGTCCGGCTGTGGAAAGTGCCATTCTGGAAATTCCGGCCGGAAAGATCGAAAAGGGTGAAGATGTTCTGGTGGCTGCTGCCCGGGAGCTGCGGGAGGAAACCGGACTAACGGGAACAACCCTTCAGGTGATGACGTCAATCTGGACGACCCCGGGATTTTGTGACGAGGTCATTCATCTTGTTCTGGCGAAAGGGGGAAGGCTCGGCGAGCCCCAGCTCGATGAAGATGAATGGATCGAGCCGCCTTTGTTTTATGCTCAGGGGGAGATTCCCGAACTCGTCAGATCGGGTATGATCCGGGATTCGAAAACTCTTGTCGCACTGGGATGGGCGGGCCTTTTTCAGGGGGGGCGCTAGAATGCAGGGGGCGGGGGGCGATTTGGGTTTGGCTGCGGCCGATGGTATGATGAAGGTTCCCGGCCTTTTCCGTGTGGCGGGAGGAGCCATACTTTGGAAGCTCGCTTCCTGTTTCCAGGTCGGACCTTGCGGAAGCTGCGAGGAACTTTGTCCGACGGGAATTCTCGATCTGGGGGAGCAGGGACTTGCCAGGGACGGGGCCCTGGCTCTCCGAAATGCCGACTGCCTCCGATGCAGATTGTGTCTTGTCACCTGTCCCGCCGGAGCTTTGACACTCTCTCCGGGTGTCGCTTTCCGGAATTGAGAACAATGTCGAATCCGGGGTTTCCGTTAAGGGCGTGAGTCGGAGTTCTGCTGATATGTCCAGTCAAAATCCCTCTTTTCTTCCCGTGCTCTCATCCTGGGAGGCTTCCGAACCGTCGGGAATTTCCTCTGCCATTGACCTGGCCAATGGCTCCTTTTCCGGACTTGGTCCTGCGATCATCCTGGACTCGCTCGAGGAAGGAGTCGTTGCCATAGGTCTCGACAAGAAGATCATGTATATGAACCGTGCCGCCCGTGAAATCCTGGGCATGCCGGAAGGGGACTTTTCCGGTATGGACTGCCAGAAGGCCATGCGGACTTCCGTCTGCAGCGCACGTTGTCTTCTGGAAAAGACACTCGAAACGGGGGAATCTTTCAGAAACTATGAAATCACCCTCACCGACCACCACCGGAGGAGCCGCTTGGTCCGCGTCAATACGGCCCTCCTCCGTAATGCCGAGGAGCAGGTCATAGGCGGGGTCGAAATCTTTCACGACGTGACGCAAATCGCTGAGCTACGGAAGGAGTTGAAAGGCCGATATTCCTTCGGTCGGATCATCGGCCAGAGCGAACGGATGAAAGAGCTGTTCGACCTTTTGCCGGTCGTGGCGCAGAGCAAGTCGACCGTCCTCATAGAAGGAGAAAGCGGGACCGGCAAGGAGCTTGTGGCGCATGCCATCCATGAAAACAGCTCTCGAAGGGAAGGCCCTTTCATCAAGGTCAACTGCGCTGCGCTGTCGGAAGGAGTCCTTGAGTCCGAGCTTTTTGGCCATGTCCGCGGGGCATTTACTGGTGCGGTGTCAAGCAAGCCGGGCCGATTTGAGATGGCCTCGGGAGGAACCCTGTTCCTGGACGAAATCGGCGAAATTTCCGCCGCCATGCAAGTCAAGCTTCTGCGGGTCCTTCAGGAGGAGGAATTCGAGCGAGTCGGCGGAACGAAGACACTGAAGGTCGATGTCCGGGTCATTGCAGCGACGAATCGGGACCTGAAAAAAGCCATCGAAGAGGGATCGTTCCGGAAGGACCTGTACTACCGGCTCCGGGTCGTCCCGCTCTCACTACCGCCACTCCGGGAGAGACGGGAGGATATTCCACTTCTTGTGTCGGCCTTTCTCGCAAGGTACAACGCCGAGTTCGGCAAGAACCTCGAGGGGGTGACCCAGTCTGCCTTGGACGTGCTTCTCAATCATTCTTATCCGGGAAACATCAGGGAGCTTCAGAACATCATGGAGCATGCCGTTCTCCTGTCTTCCGGGCGGATGCTTGATGTCAAGGACCTTCCCAGGGATCTCTGGACACCACCCGGCGAGCGCCCCTTCCTGGACTCGGTCCTTTCTCTTCCCCAGCCGCTTAAAAACATTGAAGATGCCCTGATTCAGAAAGCCCTGGAGCGGACGAACGGGAACATGTCCGAAGCGGCCCGCCTCCTTGGCATCGGTCGATCAACCCTCTGGAGAAGACTGCGGGAAAAAGGGGGGGGCTCGTGATTCTGTCCACGTCTTCCGGGGATTTTCTTTCGGAGATGAAACGCCACAGACTTGTTCCCGTTGTGGGAGAGGCCTTGTCCGATTTCCTGACGCCTCCTGGCGTCTATTCCGCCCTTCCGGCCGCCTCTCCGAGATTTCTTCTCGAGAGTGCGACGGGAGGCGACCGCTGGGGGCGATATTCCTTCGTGGGATCGGGGGTTCATTTCTCTTTCAGGGGGACCCTCAAAGACGGGGTGACAGTCCAGACCTTCCGGGAAGGGAGGCTCATATCATCGGCACGGCACGAAGGAGATCTCCTCGACGGGTTTTCACGTGCGATGGCTTCCCTGGATGCCTTTGTCGACAATAGATTCCCCGTCTTTGCCCAGGGAGCGATCGGATACTTTTCCTACGACATGGTCCGGTGCTTCGAGGATTTGCCTCATACCCTCCCGCCCGCCGATGATTTCCCGGATCTGGACTTTGTCATTCCCGACATCATGGTCATTTTCGATCATGCCCTTCAAAAAATAAGGATCATGACCTGGATCGACCGTCAGGATGGCGACCCGGTCCGTCTCTATGAAGAGGCGCGGGTGCGTCTCCAGACATTCTGGGAATCACTTTCCCTGTCACGACCCCTTCCGAAGCCGGCTTTTTCGGAAAAGAAGGGGCGCTTTGCCCTCCGGGAGATTCCGGATGCGGAACGGTTCAAGCAGGCCGTTGATAGGGCAAAGGAGCACATCAGGGCCGGAGATATTTTTCAGGTCGTTCTCTCCCGCCGCTTCGAATTCGACTGGGAAGGCTCTCCCCTGACCCTGTATCGCGTACTTCGGTCCATCAACCCCTCCCCCTATCTCTATCTTATCGAGAATGGTAATTTTTCCTTGGTTGGATCTTCTCCGGAGCTGTTTGTGAGGGTCACCGGGAAAACCGTTGACCTCAGACCCATTGCGGGAACGGTACGCAGATCGGGAGATCCGGAGGAAGATGCACGGCGTTCCCAGGTGCTGCTGGCCGATCCGAAGGAGCGTGCCGAACACGTCATGCTGGTCGACCTGGGACGCAACGACGTTGGCCGCATCTCCGGAAAAGGAGGCGTGAAGGTCAGCGAAATGATGGTTCTCGAACATTACTCCCATGTCACACACATCGTGAGCCATGTGACGGGAGAGCTTGCCGAGGGGAAGACGGGATACGATGTCATTAGAGCGGCACATCCCGCAGGAACTCTTTCGGGTGCCCCAAAAATCCGGGCTATGGAAATCATAGAGGAGCTGGAGACGATTCGTCGGGGACCTTATGCCGGGTGCGTTGGAGTTATTTCCTTTTCGGGTGATGTGGATCTTGCGATCGCCATTCGGTCGGTGTTCATTTCGGGTTCCAGGGGATTTTTTCAGGCGGGGGCCGGGATCGTCGCAGATAGCGATCCGGAACGCGAGAATCAGGAGATCCTGGCCAAGGCCCAGGCAATGCTCCGGGCATTGGAAATCACCCATGGAAGTGAGGGATCATGGCTTTTTTGATGATCGACAACTATGACTCCTTCACATACAACCTCGTCCAGTATTTCTGGGAACTCGGAGTCGAGATGGAGGTCTTTCGGAACGATCGGATCCGGCTCTCCGAAATCGATGTGTCGAATCTCGAAGGAATCGTTCTTTCTCCCGGCCCTGGAACGCCAGCGGATTCCGGAATCTGCCCGGATATCGTACGGGAACTGGCCCCCAAAATTCCGATTCTGGGAGTGTGTCTGGGGCACCAGACGATCGGGGAGGTCTTCGGTGGATCTGTCGTGCGCGCCCCTCGACTCATGCACGGCAAGACTTCCCCGGTCCTGCATGATGGCTCCGATCTCTTTGCGGGAATACCAAGTCCTTTCGAGGCGACGCGCTATCATTCCCTGATCGTCCTCGAGAGCACCCTCCCGGCGGAGGTCGAGGTCACGGCCAGAACGGATGAGGGGGAGGTCATGGCATTGGCCCATCGTCTCTATCCGACACGCGGGGTCCAGTTCCATCCGGAATCGATCCTGACACTCCATGGAAAGACTCTCCTCGCAAACTTCATCACTATCGCCCGTTCCTTCAAGGCGATGGGGACAGGACTTGCGGAATGAAACCCCGTGACGCCCTCCTGGCCCTCGTCGACGGGAAATCCCTGTCACGCGAAGAGATGGCCGGAATCATGGGGGAGGTGATGGACGGGAAGGTGTCGGACGCCCTTCTGGCCGGAATCACGGTTGCCCTCCTTTCCAAAAAGGAGACGCCGGACGAGATTTCCGGGGCAGTGGATGCCCTTCTGGCACGACAATGTCCCTTTCCGGTAAGCGGAGATGATGCGGTCGATGTCTGTGGAACGGGAGGCGACCGGTCGGGCACAGTGAATCTGTCAACGGCGGTTTCCTTTGTGCTGGCGGGAGGGGGTGTCAAGGTCATCAAGCATGGCAATCGGGCCATTTCAAGCCGTGCCGGCTCGGCTGATGTCCTCGAGGCCCTGGGACTCCGTGTTGATATGACCCCCGATCAGGCGGCCCTTCTCTACCGGGAGACCGGTCTGACTTTTCTTTTTGCGCCCCTCTACCATCCTGCCCTTCGGGTTGTCGCCAATGTGCGCCGGGAGCTTGGAATTCGGACATTCTTCAATCTTCTTGGTCCACTGGCAAATCCGGCACGGGTTCGCAGGCAGGTCGTCGGAGTCTACGACCCGGAACGTCTGAGCATAGTAGTGGATGTTTTGTCCCGGACTGGAAGCCGGGATGTCCTCGCGTTGTTTGGAGACGGTCTCGACGAAGTCAATCTTGCATCGACGACCAAAATGCTTCATTTTTCTTCTGGAAAGATGACCATGAGCGAGGTGACGGCAAAGGATTTCGGGCTTGCGCCCTCCCCATTGTCCGATGCCCTCGGGGGAGACAGGGACAGGAACGCCCTTCTGATCAACCGTGTTCTAAACGGGGATCCCTGTCCCCTCAGGAATTGGGTCCTCGCGGGGGCCGCACCGGGATTCCTTGTCGCAGGAAAAGTGACGACCTTGCGGGATGGTGTGGAGGCGGCGAGAAATTCGATCGATTCCGGCTCGGCCCTGACTGTCTTGCGGCGGTGGAAGGAACTCTGCGCCACATGACGCTTCTGGAGCGGATCGTCGAGGAAAAACGACAGGAAGTGGCATTGGCCTCCAGGAAACGGCCGCTTTCCCTCCTCGAAAAAGAGGTGGCCCGGGCACCCTCCGTCCGCCGGTTTGCTTTAAATTCTCCGACAATATCCGGACGGCCCAGAATCATTGCTGAAATGAAAAGAAAAAGCCCATCGAGAGGACTCATCAGGGACCACTACGATCCCGAGGATCTGGCGGAGAAATACAGAAATGGGGGCGCTTCCGCCCTTTCCATTCTGACCGATGGCCCGTTTTTCGGGGGAGATCTCGGGGATCTCACCCGGGTCAGGAATACCCCTGCGGGAGAATCTCTTCCTCTCCTCAGGAAGGATTTCATCCTGGAACCCTATCAGATATGGGAGAGCCGGTGTGCGGGGGCGGACATCATCCTCCTTATCGTCAGGATCCTGACGCAGGAAGAGCTCCGGAATCTGCTCGCCATGACCAGCGAGCTATCCATGACGGCTCTGGTAGAGACCCATACGGAGAATGAGGTGGAAAGGGCCCTCGAAGCCGGATCTTGTCTCATCGGAGTCAACCATCGCGATCTCGACACCCTGACGATCGATCTCGACCGGGGGGCCCGTCTCACCCGGATGATTCCCGGGAATGTCGACAAGGTTGCCGAAAGCGGGCTCAAAACCAACGCAGACTTCCGGCGCATGGGCGATCTTGGATTTTCAGCGGTTCTCGTGGGGGAAAGCTTCCTTTCCTCCCCCGACCCCCAGAAGGCGCTCGAGGAATTCTGTGGGTCTCTGGATTAAGATATGCGGGATCACAAATCCCGCCGATGCCCGATTTGTCGCCCTCGCAGGAGCGAATGCCATCGGCCTGATCTTTTCTGAGAAGTCTCCGCGGTTCGTGACCACCGCGTCTGCCAGTTCCATCTGTTCAGCCTTGCCATCTTCCATAGAAAAGGTGGGGGTGTTTGTCCTTCCGGAATGGGAACGGATCGGGGCGATTCTGGAGGAGGTTCCTCTCGATGTGATTCAATGGCATGGGGGGCCTTTGGGGCCTGAAGGCTATGAAAGGCTCTCCCGTTTTGGACTGCCATGGATCCATGCCGTCCGCTGGACAGGGAGGGACCCTCTTCCCTGCCCTCCTTCTGCCCGCAGTCTTCTTGTGGAAGGACATTCGGAAAAGGCACCGGGTGGAACAGGACAGCCGTGGGATTACAAACGTCTGTCCTATGCGGATTTCTCCCTGCCGCTGATTTTATCGGGAGGGCTCTCCCCGGAAGTGGTGGGGGAGGTACTGGAAAACTTGGGGAATCTCCGTCTGTCTGGAGTCGATGTTTCATCCGGGGTCGAAAAGGGGCCAGGAATAAAGGATGAAGGGAAGGTCATGAATTTTGTCCGTAATGTCCGGGAATGGGAGAGAAAGAAATGAAGGGAGAGGGGGCGAATACTTTGCCGAAGCGCAGGGGAACGCCAGCTCTTCCTGACATGCGGGGATATTATGGGGAGTTCGGGGGACGATTCGTTTCCGAAACCCTGATGTCGGCATTGATCGAACTGGAGAGCTCTTTTCGGAAGGCTTGGCGGGATTCGACCTTTCGGAGAGAACTTCGGGACACGCTAGCAGAATACTCAGGAAGGCCGACACCCTTGTATTTTGCCGAATCCCTCACGCGAAAAACGGGGGGGGCGGAGATCTGGCTCAAGCGGGAAGACCTGAACCACACCGGGGCCCACAAGATCACCAATGCAGTTGGCCAGGCCCTCCTGGCGAGGCGCATGGGAAAGGTTCGATTGATCGCGGAAACTGGTGCCGGGCAACATGGGGTTGCGACAGCCACGGTGGCCGCCCGTCTTGGCTTCGAAAGCCGGATCTACATGGGTTCTGAGGATGTGAGACGACAGTCGTTGAATGTTTTTCGCATGAAACTGCTCGGCTCCGAGGTCTGCCCGGTGGATCTCGGTGGTAAAACATTGAAGGATGCCATCAGTGAAGCCCTGAGGGACTGGTCCCGGACGGTCCGAAACACCCACTATCTTCTGGGAACAGCCTTTGGGCCCCATCCGTTTCCCCTGATCGTCCGCTCTTTTCAGTCTGTCATCGGGCAGGAAGTCCGTCGACAGATCCTGTCACTGAAAGGAAAACTGCCAGATGCCCTGGTGGCCTGTGTCGGCGGGGGGAGTAATGCGATAGGGCTTTTCCATCCGTTCATCAGGGAAGACTCGGTTCGAATGTTCGGAGTGGAGGCGGGTGGTCGCTCAATCTCGCCGGGCGAGCATGCCGCCCGCTTCGCCGGCGGATCCGTTGGTGTTCTCCAGGGAACCCGTACCTATGTCCTTCAGAACCCGGACGGCCAGATAGAAAATACCCATTCCGTATCGGCAGGTCTCGATTATTCGGCGGTCGGTCCTGAACTTGCCTATTATAGGGACTCGGGCCGCGTCATCTTTGACTGGATCGGGGATGAGGACGCGCTCGACGCTTTCCAGGAGCTCTCCCGCCAGGAAGGAATTATCCCGGCGCTCGAGAGCTCCCACGCCATCGCCTACGGTGTTCGCCTAGCTCGTTCCATGTCTCGTGACCAGACGGTTGTCATCAACCTGTCCGGACGTGGAGACAAGGATGTGATGGAGGTCTCCAGAATCCTGTCGATGAAAGAAGGGGATAAGCCATGACGGTCAATAAAAAATCCCCATCACGATGGAAACGTGGTACCTCCCCATCCCCTCTCATTCCCTACATTGTCGCCGGAGACCCTGACCTCGAGACCACCGCGACCTATCTCGAAATGGCGGCAAAAAAAGGGGTCTTTGCCGTTGAGCTCGGGATCCCGTTCTCGGATCCAACAGCCGATGGACCGGTGATCCAGGCAGCCTCCCAGCGGGCCCTTCGCCATGAAACCGCTCTGGAAAGCATTTTGGGGTGGTTGTCGGGAATCCCCCGGGACAAACTTCCCGATCTCTATCTGATGACGTACTTCAACCTTTTTCATCATATGGGGGTGGAACGATTCTGCAGGGAGGCCCAGTGGTCAGGCCGGATCGCCGGCGTTGTCATCCCGGATCTTTCGTATGAAGATGGAGCCCTTTATCGTCCCGTGTTCAGGACCTACGGGATCAATGTCGTGGGCTTCGTCTCCCCGACCACGCCTCTTGAACGGGCCCGGAGAATTGTCAGGGAATCCCGCGGATTTGTGTATTATGTCGGTCTGATGGGGACGACGGGAAGCGCTCTGACCCTTAACGATGATACACGCCGGATGGTCGCGAATCTTCGTCAATGGAGCCGTATTCCGGTATGTGTCGGATTTGGAATCTCGTCCGGCGAAATGGCAGAGGAGATCCTCGAGTTTGCCGATGGTGTGATTGTCGGCAGCAGACTGGTCCAGGATGAAAGCGATCCCGAAAGGTGGAAAAAAACCTTCGGGGAGTTTTTGAGTGCTGCTGGAAAGGGCAGGAAATGAAAGAAAAAAAGCGAACTGGCTGGCTAGAGAAAAGGGAAGAGGATGGCAAATCGTCCGGATCTCTCCCTCTGGATGCTCCTGAGACTGAAAAGAAGGTGAGGATTCCGGAGGGGCTCTGGATCAAGTGCAACCACTGCCGGCAGATCATTTACCGAAAAGAGGTGGAGCGCGGCGGAAAGGTCTGCCCGAAGTGCAACTACCACTTTCCCATAACTTTAGCCGAACGTCTTGAGCAAATGGTGGATCCGGGAACCTTTGAGGAGTTCGCGGCAGATGTCGTCTCCTCCGACCCGCTCCATTTTTCGGACAGTCAACGCTATGTAGAACGGTTGCGGTCGGCACAGAAAAAAACCGGTTTGGAAGATGCCATTCGGGTCGGAGAATGCAGGATCATGGACATGCCTGCGGTGTTGGGCGTGTTTTCATTCCACTTCATGGGCGGCTCCATGGGCTCGGTCGTTGGAGAAAAGGTTGTTCGGGCCGCAGACAGGGCTCTCGAAAAGAAACTTCCACTCCTGTTGGTGACCGCTTCAGGGGGCGCCCGGATGCAAGAAGGAATTTTTTCCCTGATGCAGATGGCGAGAACCTCATCGGCCATCGGCCGTCTGAAGAAAGCCGGCCTCCCTTATCTGACGGTCCTTACCGATCCGACCTTCGGAGGTGTGACCGCGAGTTTTGCGATGCTGGGGGATGTCATCATCGCCGAGCCACGTGCCTTGATCGGCTTTGCCGGGCCCCGTGTCATCGAGCAAACGATCCGGCAGCAGCTTCCTGAGGGATTTCAAAGAGCCGAGTTCCTACTCGAACATGGATTTGTCGATATGATCGTGGAGAGAAAGAAGCTCAAGGAAACCTTGGCGCAGATTCTTTGCCATCTTGGCTCCGGTCGCAGGACGGACGCTTCGTGCCAGGGGAGCCAGGCGGGTTGAATTCCCTTTCCGCCGCGGATATTCTCGCACGTCTGGGGCGACTCGGAATTCATCCCGGTCTGGACCGAATGTACCGTGCTCTGGATTTGCTGGGACATCCGGAAAAAGGGCCGGCGACTTTCCAGATCGTTGGGACAAACGGAAAAGGGTCGACGGCGGCTGCCATCGATGCGATCCTTCTTTCGGCCGGTTATCGGACCGGACGATATACCTCACCCCATCTTTCCGATGTGCGGGAAAGAATACTGATTTCAGGAGAACGGCTGCCGGCGCCCCTGTTTGAAGACCTTGTCAGGGATGTCGATTCCCTATGCCGCAGTCATCAGCTCACTCTGACATTTTTTGAGTTTCTGACAGTGGTCGCGTTTCGGGCGTTTTCCCTGACCCGGTGCGAGGTCCTTGTTCTTGAGGCAGGTCTGGGAGGTCGTTGGGATGCAACGACCTCTTCGAGTCCGCTGCTGACGGTTCTGACCCAGGTGGGTCTGGATCATGAAGAGATTCTGGGAAAAGGGATCGAAAGGATTTTTGAAGAAAAGGTGGCTGTCGGCAGGGACGGAAAGCCTTTTGTGGCGATGCTTCACGATTCTTCGTTGAGAGAAAAATTTCTCGCCCACTCTCGCGATAAAGGTTTCATCCCTGTTCTGAACGGAAGAGACTTTGACGGAGTTTGGGCCTCCCCTGACAACCGCAGCGGGGATCCCCGCCCACTCAATTATCGGGGAAGATGGGGAAACCGGGAGATTGCATCCACCTTGTCCGCGACCTATCAGATAGACAATCTGTCGAGCGCCATTGCGGCATTGGAATGGAGCCCTCTTCCCGTTCCACACCATTCTTTCAGAGAAGGCCTTCTGACCCTGGAAAATCCGGGACGGCTCGAAACGGTCCTGAAAACTCCACGAGTTTTGCTTGACGGAGCCCACAATCCACCGGCTGTTCAGGCGCTATGTCAGTCTCTCCGGGATCGATTCGGCCCTTCCGGGGAGTTCGGGTTTTTTCTTGCGATCCATTCGGTCAAGGACTGGAATGAAATGATCCGGATCCTCGCGCCGGAAGGAAAGGCATTTTTTTTTACGGATTCGCCGAATCGCGGGGTGTCCCCTCTACCATTGGATGGCGACTGGGTCGCTCCCTCTCAAATGGTTCAGGCTCTTAAGAGCATGGATCGGTTCGTACCCGGGTTCTGTGAGATAAGGGAAGGGGAGCGAGACACTCTTCTAGGAGAGGCCATGGAATGGGCGATGGCCAAAGGGAATCGCGTCCTTGTCGTAACCGGATCGCTTTACCTTGTCGGAGCTGTCCGCCCCTTTTTCAAACCCTCGTCCGAGCCCCCGTTTTTTTCACCGAACGAACGGGATCTGCCGGGAACGATCCTCTCTTGAAGGCCCTGAAGGCTTTTTTTTGTTTTCAGGCCAGTCTGCTTGTTCTGGTCGCGTGGATTGTAGCGGTGGGAAGGATCAATACGGCAATGGCAGCCTCCCCTGCCGCCACTTCACCGGACAAGGTCGTTGTTCTTGCAGACAGGATTCGTCTCAATAAAAAGACAAATCTTCTGCATGCCAATGGTCATGCGTTTATTTCCAAGGCTTCATGGACCCTCCGGGCCGATTCCCTCATCTTGAACAAGAGGACAAGCGTCGTCTGGGGGGCCGGACACGTGATTTTCAAAGGGCCGAGGACGACGATGAAGGGCGACCGGATCCGGGCGAACCTATTGACGGGGGAGGCGGTCCTCTACCACGGCAAGGTCAATACCAAGCAATATTACTCCGTGAACAACTCCAAAATCCTTTACACCTACCATATTCGTGGCGAGGAGATCCACCGGAAGGACCACAAGCATTATCATGTGGAAAAGGGAGCTGTCACGACCTGTACCTGCGGAAAGAATGAGAGTCCGGCATGGGATATTTCGACCAACTCGGGAGACATGACGCTGGGAGATTCCTTTGCGGGTTCAGGGAACAATCTGAATATCAAGGGTATTCCGGCCCTTTACATGCCTTATTTTTCTTTTCCGGTCGCATCGAAAAAAACAGGATTACTGTTTCCCTTTGTCCAGGAAAACACAGTGCAGGGACTGGTCTTCTATGATTCTTTTTTCTGGAACATCGATCCGTCCTATGATTTGACCGTCACCTTCGACGACATGACCAACTTCGGAGTCGGCGAGGCAATCACATACCGTCAGGCGATGAGCGACTACCAGAACCTCTCGATCAACATCACCAATCAGGCCGTCGACTATCAGGCGCTGGGACTCAGGACGAACATTTCTTCGACCACCGATCTTTATTCCTACAATACCGACACCCTGTCGATCATGGGAAACATCAACTACGTCAACGCCAAGGATTTCTACCAGCTCATGAGCGTGGGGTCGACCATGAGTTTCAATCCTCAGCTTCTGTCGACATTTTTCGTGAACGCTTATCAGGACAACAGCGAAATCAACCTGATCGCAGACTATAACCAGGATATTTTTCCGGGTCTGAACACGACAGTGTCGAAGCTCCCCCAGGGAAGCGCCAGCGTTTACGACTATGGTCTCGGGTCCTCGGGACTGTATTTTTCGTCGTTCCTCTCGGGTGCGGACATCGAAAGCGGTCCTCTCTTCTTACAGCGTGGACTGATCTATCCCCACGTCACGGGATCTTATGTCCTGGGGGATGGAGCCGTGATCCTGACGCCCCATGCCGGTGTCGTCACGACGGCCTACAGTCAGGGATATCAGACGGCAAGCCCCTATGACCAGGTCGTTCCCAATGCGGGAATAGGGGCACAGTCGACTGTTGAGCGCGATTTTCAGATGGCGGGCGGGGGAACCCTGACGCATCAGGTCCAGGTGGACGCCGACTTTGACTGGGCGCCCCAGAACAATGAAACACAAATCATCCAGAGCGGGTTTTCGGACAACATCCTTGGTATGAACGCGGTGACGCTTGCGTTGACACAACGCCTCTTCTACGCTGGGTCCGAAGGATCGAAGGAGCTCGTCTCATTCAAGCTGGCCGACACCTATGATTACCAGTCCATTCATTCCTCGATACAGCCGATGTTTTTCGGTGGGCAAACACTCTCTAATCCATTTCTTCCGATCGAAACCCCTTACTCTCCGGTCTACGGATCGATCCACGTGCTCCCAGGGCAGCCGTTCTCCTTTTTCGCCGAGGGATTCTATGACTTTACCCAAAAAGCGATGGTCACGGAGGATTCGGCCATCTCCTTCAATCAGGCCGCCTTTGCCCCGGCGCCCGTGATGCTCAACGCCATGCTCGCCCAGACATCGGCACACACAGGAAATATCCCCCTCATGGGAAATTTCTTCAATCCGTATGAGATTACCGAGACCTACTATCAGCCGTTCGGAACAAACTTCCTCGTCCCTTATCTCGGAATCACGACGCAAATAGGGCTCTATCTGGGAGGTGCCTATTACTATGATCTGGGTCAGGGGCCGGGATCGGGAGCCCAGATGGAATCCTTCAACTTCGGCTACAACGGACAGTGCTGGTCAGGAGCGTTCATGTACTACATCTTGAACGAGCCGGCTCCCCTCCCCGTCCAGACCGGGTTCGGCTTTACGGTCAGCCTGAATGGGGTCGCGGCCCTTGCTCCGATCATGAATATGATTTCTCCCCCTGTTGTTCCCTGAGGAATGAGGGTCAGGGACTCCAGCGGGAAAGGACGGTCCGGAGGGAAAGAAGGTGCATGGCCACGCGCTCTTCAAGCGGTAGCTTGGGAGGTGTCTCAAAGGTGAGGGTCCGGCTGGCCCCAAGTTTTTTCAGATAGAGGCCTTGAGGGGCCCCCTTCCGGAAGTAGCGTGGAATGGGGCGGGACGTTCTTAAAATCAACCCGTCTCGTGCCTCCATTCCTTCAATGACGGAAGATTCATTGATTGGGTGACCCGCTTCGCGCAAAGCTGAAATGATCGAGGGGCCAAAGGCTTCCGATTCTGAGGGGGATAGTTCGTAAAGGTAAAAGCCGGGTGTGTCGACATCTTCGTGAAGGTCGACAAAAAGGTCGATAGACCGTCGCCGGTAGTCGTCCATCAAAAAACGAATTTCCGCCGGAGGCGCCGGAGATCCGAAGGCTCTGTTCAGATCGGTTCCAAATTTGTTACTGCGCTGTCTTAGGTCAAATCCCGTCGGATTGATGAGGGGAACGATTTCGACATGGCAGCCGGCGAATTCCGGCCACTCCTCTGGAAAGCGTTCCAAGAGGGAGAGAATGGCATGGGGTCCGGCGGGTTCGTCCCCATGGATTCCCGCTGCGATCAGAATTCGTGGGGAAAGGCCTTTATTTTTCCTTGAGAGAGACAGAATCGGAATCGAGGCTCCATCGGAGTCGATTTTTCCAAGAACCCTGGGCCGGAAGCCGGCTTTCGCAGACATTCTGTAAACTAGTTCAGTATAAGCTCGACTCTCAAGGATTTCCGTCATACGCCCCCCCATCTTAATTTATCCCGTAATACTTCGAAGTAGTTTCGGTCTGGGGAGACAAGAAGCCGGGTTACAGATTTGGACCGGGAAATCTGGAGGACGTCTCCTTTCTGGAGAGGAACGCTGATCTGGCCATCAAAGGTAACGACGACATTGGCCTCTCCCGTTTTGAAAAGTGTTTCGAGCTGGACGGATCCTGGAAAGACGATAGGGCGCTGTGTCAGGGTATGTGGGCAGATGGGCGTCATGACGATTCCGTCGGATTCCGGATGGAGAATGGGACCTCCGGCCGCCATCGAATAAGCCGTGGAGCCGGTGGCAGTGGAAAAGATTACTCCGTCTCCTTTCATGTCGGTGACAAAGTGGGTATTGGAAAATATTTCGACCTCAATCATTCGGGCAGTGATGCCCTTATTGATGACGACATCGTTAAGAGCATCCTGTTCGAGCACAACCTCATGATTGTTGCGGATCAGCGTCCCCCGTATCATTGCCCTTTTTTCGATGACATAGTGTCCGTCGACAACGGATTCAAGAACGCGAAAGGTTTCCTCTTTTGGGACTTCAGCCAAAAATCCCAATGTTCCAAGGTTGACTCCAAGAATTGGAGTTTCGCTCGTGGCCATCAGTCGGGCGGCAGACAAGATGGTGCCGTCCCCACCAAGAACGATGACGAGATCGGTCCTGGTAGCGATCTCCTCCCTGTCAAATGTTTTCCATGCACCATCCCCCAGGGATAGAATGGCTTCTCTATCCATCATGACCCGAAGATTTCGGTTCTCAAACCAGGGAAGAAGAGCGGAAAGAAGATGGCGAACCTCTGCGGAACGATGCGGTTTTGTGATGATTCCAACCGAATGAACCGTAAGCTTCTGGGGCATCGATCCTCTCCTCCGGAGATCGCGATGGTTGCCGTATCCCTGAGAGGTGACGGCCGAAATTGTCCAGGCAAAAGATTCCGAATAGTCGCAATGGAATGCGGATGACACGATCATAGTGTGTCGGCGTTACAAAGTCGAGTTATTCCCGCCGGTAGCCTTCCACATGGGCGTTGATCCATGGGTGGGTGATGAGAAGGCCTTTGATGACCGGATATTAGCGCTCCTGCCCATTGATCAAACGAACTCCGTCAGGCCTTGACACACATAAATGAATATGTTACAAAAACCGCCACTGTAAATTCACATCGAAAATCATTCTCAATCATTGACCGGATAGGGAACCCAGGGAGCCAAGAGATCTCTTTCGAGGCTTCGCAAGCTTGGTGTCCCTCTTTCCGACTGGGGAAATTGTATCAGTACGGAGGAGGAACGAATGAGAGGTAAATACAAGCTCCATATTCCAGACTACCAGTATTACGCAGATCAGGTCGCATGCCGAAAGGCGTGTCCCGTAGGAACGGATGCTGGTGGGTATGTCCAGGCGATCGCCCAGGGGAAATACGAAAAAGCTTATGCAATTGCCCGTGGGCCGAATCCGTTTGCATCCGTCTGCGGATGGGTTTGCAATGCGCCGTGCGAAACGGCATGCACCCGCGGAAATATTGATGCCCCCGTCACGATCCGGGCCTTGAAACGATTTGTCACTGAAAAATTTGGGGCAGAGACTGTCTCGGATCCTGCATCGACACTCCGTTATTCGACGGCTCCGGGGGTCCCGTACGGGAAGGCGACCGGACAGAAAGTTGCGGTGGTCGGCGGCGGGCCAGCCGGTCTGACCGTCGCCCACGATCTCGCCCGACTCGGTTACAGGGTAACGATATTTGAATCGCAGGACCGGTTGGGAGGCTTGTTTTACCTCGTTCCTGAATACCGGCTTCCTCGCCCCCTCTTTCAGGCGGAAATCGCAGCGATCATGAGTATGGGGGTCGAGGCCAGACTCAATACAAAAGTTGGCAGGGATGTGACCATGGCCGACCTTAGGAAGGATTATCCCGCCGTGGTTCTCGCTTCGGGAGCATGGGGGAGTCGCCCGGTTCCTTTTGAAGGGCGGGACCTTCAGGGCGTCTATTCGGCTCTTCCGTTTCTCCAGTCGGTTTACCATAACCATGATCCTCTCCCGATCGGAGCATTCCCGATTGTGGTCGGAGCCGGAAACGTCGCGATGGATGTGGTCAGAACAGCGGTCCGTGTTCCCGGGGTTGAAAAAGTGAAGGTTGTGACCCTCGAAACATGGGAGGAAATGCCTGCTGATGACCTGGAAATCGAAGACGCGGTTCATGAAGGAGCTGAATTCGAGATCAGGCTTGGGACAAAACGGATCATCGGAAATGACGGTCGCTTCGAAGGGCTTGAGGTCAAAAAAGTTCTTTCGGTTTTTGACGACCAGGGACGTTTCGCTCCCGCGTTTGATGAAAATGCCGTGAGTCTCCTGAAAGGAACCTCTGTCATATTTGCGATCGGCCAGGTGATCGACACATCCTATGTTCCAGAAGATTTGGAAGGAGTCGTCGGGCGAAATGGGGTGATCCGGGCCAATATGCACACCATGGATACAGGAGTTCCTGGCGTTTTTGCGGCAGGGGATGTCGTAACAGGTCCGAGAATTTTCATCGAAGCCATTGCCGCTGGACAAAAAGCCGCCCAGTCGGTTCATGCCTATCTGTCAAAGGGGCAGATTGAAAAGAATCTGTCGGGAGTCTCGACCCCCGTTTCGCATCGGGCGAATCCTTCTCCCATTTGGCCTGATGATTTCAATAATAAGGGGTATTACACCATCGATCGAAAAAATCCGGATCTTCTTCATCCGGATTTTCGCAAGACAAATTTTGAGCTGGCTGAATTGTCGATGACGGAAACGGAAGCCAGAACCCAGGCCTCTCGATGTTTGACGTGCCACGTCAATCCGATCTTTGAAGGCCAGAAATGCGTATTGTGCGGGGGATGCGTGGATGTGTGCCCTGAATATGCCCTCAAGATGGTTCCCCTGGCGGATGTCGACCTTGATCATGGCAAGACCGCCCCTCTCTTGGAGTCGTTTGTCGGAGGGGAGATTCATCCTGGACATTTAGACGAGCCAGTCGTGCAGAAGCTTGCAATGTCGACGGCAATGATATGGGATGGGATGCGTTGTATCCGATGTGGGCTATGTGCCAAGAGATGCCCGACTGGTGCAATCGCCATGGAACATCTTGAAATCAAACAGGAGGTAACGCTCCAATGACGAATCCAGCTGCGGGTGTTGGACACCCAGAAGAGACAGAGTCGGGATTAAGCCCATCCGAAAAGGGGAGAAGAAAATTCCTGGTTGCGGCGGGGTGGTCTTTTGTCGGGGCCACGATGGCGGGATCGGCCTACGCCACATACAAGTTTCTGTTCCCCCCCATTCTCTATGAACCACCGACTGTTTTCAAAATTGGCCATGTGTCCTCCTACGGTCTGGGAATTGATGAGCGGTGGAAGCTGAAAGGAAGATTTTGGGTCGTCCGGAACATGCGCGGCATTTACAACATGATTTCCATTTGTCGCCATCTGGGTTGTACCCCAAACTGGTTCCCTGACCAGAAGAGGTTCCGTTGCCCATGCCATGGATCCATTTATGATGCTCATGGTAATGTGCGTGGGGGACCGGCTCCGAGGACTCTATGGAGAGGTCAGATCACCCGTGATCCGCTAGACGGGGAGTTGATCGTCAATACCGTCATTCGTCTTGATCCCGATCCGGTCCAGACTCCACAGGGGCTCTGGGTTAAGGAAAAGGTCAAGGAGGTAACACCGTTTTACATCGAGCATGCATCTCCTCCGGGCGGATCGTGTGCATCGAACCGGCTTCTTTGCTAAGAGGGATCAGGATAATACTTATTGGAATCAGATGCTCCATTTCTCATTGTGAAATGGATAACCAGTGAGCCACGCAAGGATCCTCGTTTCCTGCGCGATCTCCAAGGCGATCTTCAGGGAGTGGTCCTTTTTAACGAAAGGGACTTAAGGTATGCTTCAAAAATTAAAGAACGGGATCGTTGATTCCCAGA
>DAHWGX010000056.1 GCA_027335985.1 Nitrospirota bacterium
GACGTTGACGTAGTCGGTGCTCCGGAGACAGTGGTCGGCCACGCTCAAAAGGGTGTTGGCGTCTGGCGGAAGGTAGATCCGCGCCACATTGGCCTGCTTGTTCGTCACGACGTCCAGAAAACCCGGATCCTGATGGGTGAAACCGTTGTGGTCCTGGCGCCAGACGGTCGAACTCAGAAGAATGTTGAGGGAAGAGACCGGGGCCCGCCAGGAGACATCGGTCTTCGCCTTTTCGAGCCATTTGGCATGCTGGTTGACCATGGAGTCGATGATGTGAGAAAACGCCTCATAAGTATTCAGAAGCCCATGACGCCCTGTGAGCAGATACCCTTCCAGCCAGCCTTCCAGCGTGTGCTCGCTCAGCATCTCCATCACGTGGCCGTCGGGCGACAACTGGCAGCCGTCCGCGTCTTCCGGGCGAATCTCGGCCATCCAGGCTTTCTTCGTGACCTCATAGAGCGCCTGAAGATGATTCGAGGCCGTTTCGTCGGGACCGAACACCCGGAAATTCTCCGGGTTGTTCTTTGCGATGTCCCGAAGAAACGTGCCCAGAACATAGGTGTTTTCCGCTTCAAAGGTTCCCGGGTTCCGGACCTCGACGGCATAATCGCGAAAACTCGGCATGTCGAGGGGTTTACGGAGGAGACCGCCGTTGGCGAGCGGATTTGCGCTCATCCGGCGGGCGCCCTTCGGTGCCAGGGATTTCAGGGAAGGAACGAGACTACCGTCCTCGTCGAACAGCTCCTCCGGCCGATACCGGCGGAACCATTGCTCCAGAAGGGACAGATGGGCGGGGTTCGTGGCGGCATCCAGAATCGGCACCTGATGCGCCCGGAAAAACCCTTCGATGCGATGGCCGTCCATCTCTTTCGGGGCCGTCCACCCTTTCGGGGTCCGGAGGATGATCATGGGCCAGCGGCCTCTCCGGGGAATCCCGGTGGACCGGGACGCCTTCTGGATCCGGCGGATGTCCGAAAGACACGCGTCCATGGTGCGGGCCATTTTGCGATGCATCTCTTCCGGCTGATCCCCTTCGACCACATACGGTTTATAGCCGTACCCGACAAAGAGGCTCTTGAGTTCCTCCGGAGAAATCCGGGCGAGGATCGTGGGGTTTGCGATCTTGTAGCCGTTCAGGTGCAGGATCGGAAGAACCGCCCCGTCGGTGATCGGGTTCAGGAACTTGTTCGAATGCCAGGAGGTGGCCATCGGCCCGGTCTCGGCCTCCCCGTCCCCCACCACGCAGGCGACGATCAGGTTCGGGTGGTCGAACGCCGCTCCGAAGGCGTGGGACAGACTGTAGCCGAGCTCTCCCCCCTCGTTGATGGACCCCGGGGTTTCCGGGGTGCAGTGGCTTCCGAGCGCTCCGGGAAAAGAGAATTGCCGGAAAAAGTTTTTCATCCCCCGGACGTCCGGCGTCCGGTCCGGGTAGACCTCGGAGTAGGTTCCCTCGAGATAGGCGTTGGACAATGTCGCGGGCGCCCCGTGCCCCGGTCCGCTGACATAGATCATGTCCAGATCGTGGTGGCGGATGAGGCGGTTGGAGTGAACCCAGACGAAATTCTGTCCGGGATCGGACCCCCAGTGGCCGAGAAGCCGTTTTTTCAAGTGGTCGGGCGACAGGGGGGATGTCAGAAGGGGATTGTCTTTCAGGTAGAGCATTCCCAGGGAAAGATAGTTCGCGGCGCGCCACCAGGCGTCCATCTCCTGGAGTTCCTGTTCCTCGGTGCGGCTTGCCATGGGAATACCTCCGGAGTGCAGGATGGAAGGAGAAACCCGAAAACCGGCCGGGACCGGGGGCCGACATCAGAACCATGATGTCCCTCCCCTCTTCAGTCTGCCGGGAAAACCCGGACGAGATTGTCTTTCCGGTGTCCGGGTTTATAATGAAACCAATCGGCCGGGAAATCAATTCCGGTTGTTTTCTGTCGTTCGTTTCCGCTTGCGACAAAAATCTGTCACTTTACTTCCACGGAGGTTCTTATGAAAATCGTCCGTCTGGTCTTTTCGATCCTGCTTCTCGCCGGCCTTTCCTCACCCGCCTGGTCCGCACCGGACGTCAACGCGCTCATGAACCAGCAGGGCTGTTTCGCCTGCCATTCCGTCGACCAGAAGATGGTGGGCCCTTCCTTCAAGCAGGTTGCCGACCGTTACCGCGGAAAGAAGGGATCGCTGTCGATGCTGGCCAAAAAGATCGTCGCGGGCGGCAACGGACACTGGAACGACCTGACGGGCGGGATGATAATGCCGCCTCATCCGGACCTTAAACCCTCCGAAGCCAAAGCGATCGCGGCATGGGTCCTTTCGCTCAAGTAAACGGGGCCGTCAAGGCGTCCGGATTTCTTGACAGCAACTCCTGAAGAAAACAGGGAACGGAGGAGACAATTTTGTCCGGACGATCCGGCCCTGATGCCCTCTCTGGCCGCGTTCACGCCTCCCTTTCGAGGGCCTTTCCGGAAGACTTCGACCGGCGGACACGTCTCTTTATTTCTCTCCCGGACGGCTGCCGTCTTTTCTCTTCTTTGTCTGACCTACGGGTTTCTCCGGTTCATGCATTCTGGCCGGACGACATCCGCCTATTCGACAATTCCCTATTCGATCCGGGAAAAATTCATGGCCCCGGGCAGTTGACGGATCTTTATCTCCTTGCCCTCGCGATTCGCCATGAGGGGAGATTCGTGACATTTGACCGGACCATTCCGGCCGAAGCCGTTCAAGGCTTTCATCCTTGGCGCGCACTGGAGAGCTCGCCCTTCAGGGCGGGGAGGAATGCGCCTTCTCCTCTCTCCTGGAAGTGTTGACAAAATTAAACTTCAAGTTTAGAATATCGTATATGAAAATAGCGATCAACCTCAAACTGAAACCGACCGAAGACCAGGCGAAGATT
>DAHWGX010000007.1 GCA_027335985.1 Nitrospirota bacterium
GGAATTTGAACGCTTTAATTCTTTTCATGTCGGGCATGGTAGCAGAAAACCCCGCACTGAAAGCCAAATCCGGGACGGCCATGCCGTCCGCGCACTCCTTCCCCGCCGTAAACGGCGAGCTTTGCCGCGCGATTGGATCAATAACAGACATTTTCTCAAGGATTCTAACGATGAAGCAAATTTTTGGGACGAACAAATCAAGTATTGACAGTATCTTTTATGAAAATTTTTAAAAATGTGATATACATCAATGATTAAGAAATTAAAAATCACGGAACTCCTTGCCTGGCGTCACATCAATCATGTTGGGGATGGGCTATCCTGACTGCGTGCTGAAAACGGTCCGGCAATACCGCCTCATCAAGGAGGCGGTATCGGGAGTCTCGAACGGACCTTCTTCGGCATGGCACATCCACAACAATATTCATACTGCCAAGGAGGCAACGATGAAGACAAGAACAATGAATCCATTCCTTTCGATCACTGTCGCCGGAACGGTCACGGCCCTCTGCGGGCTCATGGGCTCCGGAGCGGCGATGGCGGCGACCTCGTCTCCGACCGTGTCCACCTCGGGAAGCGGCTCCGCCCCGACGTCCACCGCTCCTTCGCCGGATGTCGCCACCGACAAGAAAGCCATCAGCGCCATCCTCGCGAAACTGAAAGGCGAGAAGACGCTCGTCGCGTCCCTGAAGTCCCAGATCGCGAAAGAGGTCGCCAATCAAAAGGTCTTCGCGTCCGACATCTCGAAAAACGTCTCGGACATAAAGTCGGATAGCCCCGCTTCTTCCTCCTCTTCAACGACCTCGCCAGGCACCTCCGGTACGACCACCACGACCGCCAAGGCGGGGAGTGGGAGCTCCTCAACCTCTACCTCATCCACTTCCTCAACGACAGGGAAGTCGACCAGAGTCGCCAAGACGGGGAGCGGGAGTTCCTCCTCTTCATCGGCTCCCTCCACGACAACCGGAACAAGCGCCACGGCCACAGCGTCCAGCAAGGACCTGGCGTCCGACAAGAAGGATCTGGCGGCAGACCGGAAACTTGAGTCCCAATCTCGCATCACGCTTCTCAGGGAGAGGCTGGCGCTCCAGAAAGCCCTCATTCTCGAGGACAAGTACCGCGACATGCTCCGTGCCTACCGGGTCGAGCTGAAGGCCGATTTGTCCAAGGCTCCCTCGACGGACAAGAATGCGCCCGGCGATCTCGCCTCGGACAAGAAGACCATCAAGATGCTCGTCGCCGAAGTGGCCAAGGACCGGAAGACTCTCTCGGGAGATCTCGCGGCGATGAAGGACAGCGACGACATCTCTTCGTCGAAGGCTTCCTCGGAAAAATCCGCCATCAAGAGCCTGAGAACAAAGCTCTCCAGCGCGGTCAAGTCTCTCAGGATCGCCCGGATGGACCTTCGCCGGGATGAAACGAGCCGACATGCACCCGCCGCCTCTTCCCATTCTCATGGAAGTTCAGGCACCCATTCCGCAGTCCCTCATCACGTGGACAAGAAGTAGTCCTCCCGCCTCGGGGAGGGAGCATGGCTCCCTCCCCATTTTCGATACGACAAGAGAGCGTTTCCGTTCCTCCGCGTTCCGGCGGGATGATCTGAAATTCGAAAAGGATTCCTGGGATAAAGCCGGAACGGACTCCCCGGGAACAGCGAGGATCACATCCGGCCTGCTCCGAGGAAAAACGGATCTTCGCGCATGGTCAGGATTTCCGGTTCCACAATTTTCGGGCCGTCGGCCCCGGACGAGACGATTCCATGAAAGGGAAAATCCATGAATATTCTGCGTTCATTTCTCTTCGGTCCGCGTTTTTTTGGACCCTTCTCGCGCTCTTTTGCCTATGCCCGAACCTCCCCTTGGCGCGGGCGGCAGGCAGTGGTCCGGATCCCGCGGCAGGGCCTTCGGATTTCGGGAAAAGCCTCTCTCAACCAGTGGTCCGGAATCGGGACGTGAACGAAATCATCCGCCTGGTCCGCGAGCGTCGTCTTCCGAAGGCCTATCGGCTCGCCAAGTCCTACGTGGAGCGGCATCCCCGGGACCTGACCGGAATCTATCTCAAGGCCTACCTCGAGAAAAAAGCCCATTTTTTAAAAAGAGGACAGAGAACCCTGGAGCAGGGACTCAAGATCGATCCCGACAGTATCGACCTGAACATTCTGATGGCCGAGATCCTGATCGCCGAAGGGCACAGAAGGAGGGCCCGGCGCATTCTGCAGTCCCTGGAGAAAAAACATCCCGAAAACGCGCTGGTGAGACGGGATCTTCTGGCAACCTACCCCTACGCGGAAAATCGTCTTCCGAATCAGGTGCCCATGGACCAGCATCTCTTTTCGTTGGGCGAGATCCAGGCGCCCTTTGCCCCCGAGCCTCTCCTGCCGGCGATCCTGCCCAGCTGGGAGGCGGGACTGTCGGTCCTGGGGATCGGTTACCAGGGCGGCGCGGCCTTTGCCGGCGACGCCCAGATCGAAACTCCCATGGCCGACAACCTCCGATTCCTCGCCGGCGCCACCGAATATGAAGGACTCTCGTCCGGAAGAGCCGCCGGATCAGCCAACTGGTCCTATGGAGGCTTCGATACGCGGTTGGGTCGCCACCTGGCCTTTCTCTTCGAAGGCGGAGACAACTCCTTGAACCGGGGAGGATTCTACGGGCATCTCCTCTTCGAATCCCAAAACCTGACGGTCGACCTTCAGGGAATCGACAACATGATCTGGGGGGACTTCGGCCAGTCGATCCAGCTGGGAGGGCTGGAAAGCGGCGGGAGCCTGTCGGCCGTTCTCCAGATCACGAAACGCCTTTCCGCAGGACTGTCCGGCTGGCTCTACGACCTCTCTCTCGAGAACGGAGCCACGCCCTACGGTTTTCTCCACAACACCTTCGGATACATGGATCTCCAGTTGACCCAGGACCCGTCCCTCGACCTGATGGCGGGATACGACGACTGGACGATCGACGCCAGACCGTCCGTCGCCGCTCTTGTCCCCGAAATCATGCGTCAGCAATATGTCATGGTCGCCCTGAACGCCACCAGGACCTACGACAACGGTCTTTCCCTGAACGGACAGATCGGAGGATTTTCCGACTTTTACAATCACGTGGCCTCCTACGACGGGGTCCTGGGGATCCGCTATCCCGTTTCTCCGCGCTGGTCTTTTTTCGCGAGCGGGCTCTATTTCGGAGAGTCCACCCTCTATTCCGGCCCTTCGGAAGAACTCACGATGGGCCTCAACATCTTTTTCTGAGAAGGGATCAAGGATGCTGCGCCCGTTTCCGAAATTCGAATTTTTCCTGGTTCTGAACGCCATTCTTTTCGTGATCCTCCTCTTGACCGGCGGGTGCGGTGGCAGCCTCCCTCCGCCCTCTGAACCCCTTTTAGGAAAAAGCGTTCTCGTTCTTCCTTTCCAGAATCTCAGCGGGACCCCGGAGGCGGGTCGGACCCTCTCCTCCCTTTTCATTTCTTCCCTGGAACTCCATCGGGCCTTGGCGCTGGTGTCCGCCACCCCCCAGACCATGAAAGACATTTCCGACGTCTCCCAGAGCGGAGCCCTGCCCCCGGCTCTTTTGGCGGAGCTCGCCCGGGACCGGATCGATGCCGTTCTTTTCGGGGTCGTTACGGAATACGAATACCGGCGCGGACTTTCGACCGAACCGGTCGTCGGTTTCACCTGGAAGATGGTATCGACCCTGACCGGAAGAACCCTGTGGGCCGGGGCCGTGAGTCAAGTGGATTCCTGCTTCTGGGTGTGCGGAGACACCCTGTCCGCCTTCGGAAAAAAAATGGTCGATCGAGCCGTAGAAAAAATGATGCGAAATGGTGGTTAGATACGGATTGACATCCTCCCCTCCCTCTCGCTTCGCTCGCCGCGAAAGCGGAAAGGAAGGGGATTCCTTCCTGCCAACTCCCCGGACTGAAAACGGGGATCGATTCGCCATCTGAACGGTCAGGCG
>DAHWGX010000039.1 GCA_027335985.1 Nitrospirota bacterium
AAAAGGAGAATTGAAACATGCGCCGATCATTTTGGTACACGGCCGTTCTGACGGTCGCGCTGGGCGGGGGGATTCTATTGCGTCTGGTTCCCGCCCGGGGGGAAAACCAGGGGGGGATCGTTTCCGGAAGCTTCAACTCGGTTCCGTGGCAAATGGGAGCCACAGGACAGGGCAACCCGACGGCACAAACGAAAAAACGGCCCTCCCTCCCGTCCGTCTCCCCTCCTCCCCAGGGAGCAGGCTTCCCAGGAACCCCTGGTGATCTGGCGACGACTTCCGGCAGTCACCGTTCGCTGGGTTCTCTTTTTGAGCTGAAACGGCAGGAGACCCTTCTGAAAAGGGAAATCGCCATCAAAAAGCTGAAAGACCAGCTAAAGGGGGCCCCCGAAAAAAAAATCCTCGACACGGGGACGCGCGGATCTCCCATGACTCTTCTAGCGGCGGGAATCGACGGGAACCGCTATGCCGTCATCGAATGGTCAGACGGAAGAAGAATTCGCGTCCGACAGGGAGAAAACCTTCCGGACGGCACCCGCGTCGTCCGGATCGATGGCTCCGGAGTCTCGGTCAAAAAACGCGGCAAGACCGTGACCTACCCCTATGGAGAATCGTCTGGGGGAAGGCCATCCGGAAACACGCTCCGGTTTTCCGGTTTCTCTCCCCCTCCCTCTCCGATGACCGGAGGTCATCCGTGAGAGTTTTTGAACCCGTCCCCGGACGGGAGATCGGGGTGGTATCCGATCCGGATGGGGACCTTCCAGCCCCCTCCTCGCTGTTGGAGGCGCTTGTGGGATTGGAAGACGGCCGGCTCGTCATTCTGGAAAGCCTGAAGGGCGACAAGGAAGTTTTGTCCTATCGAAAGCATTTCTCGGATTATCTGGAAACCTTCGGGAAGGGAGGAGACCTGAAGGTCAGGGCTACCTGGGTCCCTGAACCAGTTTTTCGTCACTTCGTCTCAACGCTCCGAGAACATTCTCCCCCCCTCCCGGAGCCTGATTTTTCTCCGGACCCGATCGTTCCGGAGGCGGAACAGGAATCCTCCGGAAGAATGGAGGAAGTGTTTCCGGAAACGGACGGGATTCCCATTCCCAAAGTCCTATCGGAAAAAATCGTCGCGACTCCCGACGGACGCATTTTCGCGTCGGAAGATCTTCGCGGAAGGCCCGAATTCGATGTCTTTCTCGACCAAACGTCCATGAGGATGGATGCTCACGGAAAAATCGGCCAGTTCCGGGTTCTCTTCGTCTCCGACAGGGAATTGGGGGATCGACTCTCGAAGGAGCGGGGAGAAAGTCCGGACGAGGACTGGCGCACAGTTCTGTCCGACATGGAGCTTCTTGCCCTTTCCCCTTCACAGAAAGATCAGTCGGTTTATCCAGATGAAAGCTCTGGGAAAACTCCGGAGGAGCCCTCTCCCGAACAAAATCGGGACGGCAAGCCTCCGTTCCGGAGCGACCCCTCGGCCGACGAATCCTTGGGACCCCCGGCCGCTCCTCCCCAAAAGGTCCTCCCGGAAGAAAAAGAAGGGGCTCTCGCCTCTCGGGAGGGCGACCCGGAATGTCTTTCGACGCCATCCGGGGGAACGATTCCGGACTTCCGGGCACCGGACGATATCGCCTCCATGGTCCTGCTCTTTCTGGACGGACGCTTCTATGTGTCACGGGAACATAAGACAAACCAGCACGTCAACTATTACTGCCGGCATTTCGTTCCAGAGCTTTGGCCCAAGATTTTCGGGGACAAGCCTGTTCCGAAACCGCAGTACGTCCCGTATGAACGCTTGAGGAAAATCCGTCTGGAAAATTTGCCAGAAGAGTCTGTCGCCGACGGATACAGGGCAGAGGGAGACGAGGCCCGGAAAATCATGGAGATCATCCGGGACGCCATCGCCAGAAAAGCTTCCGATATCCATCTCCGGGTCGAACGGGACCGAACGAGAATCCTTTTGAGGATCCACGGTTGGCTCAAGCCCGTACAGACCCTGACCCATGATGAAGGAGAACGGCTTGCCCGGATCGTCTACAACACAATGCTCGATTCCTCCGGTCGGGACAACATGTTTTCCGACAAGAAACCTCAGGACGGACAGTTTCGGCAGGACTACCTTCCCCGGGGGACGTTCAACATCCGGGAGTTTCACGCGCCTACGGGAGGGACGGGCCTCGGGACCATCACCATGGTCCTCCGTCTCCAGTATGGGTCCGGAACGGCGGAGGCCAGCGCACAGGATATCGATACCCTGGGCTATGGGGCGGATCATCTGGCGCAATTGCGGTATCTTATGGGATTGTCTTACGGAATCGTCCTTTTTTCGGGGCCCATGGGATCCGGAAAATCCACTTCCATGGCGTCGGTTCTCTCGATCGTTCTGTCGATGAACCCGCTCGAGGAGGGGAGAGGCCTTCATCTCGCGACGCTCGAAGATCCTCCGGAGTATGTGATCCCCACGGCCAGCCAGATCGCCGTTCCGGGTGGGCAGTTTTCCGAGGTTCTGGGGCGCATCATGCGTTTTGATGCGAACCTTCTGATGATCGGGGAGATCCGGGACGAATCAACGGCCGAAAAAGCCGTCGAGGGGGCCATGAGCGGTCATGTGGTTTACTCGACCGTTCATGCGAACGACGTTCTTTCCATTCCCCGACGTCTAGACGGATTGAAGGTCCGCCGGGATCTCCTGTGCGATCCGACAATTTTTCGCGGCATGGTGTGCCAGCGGCTCGTCCCCCTTCTTTGTCCCGATTGCAGGCTCCCTTGGGAGGAAGCGGAAAGAGCTGGAATCTTGCGGCCGGATCTTTTAAAGCGCCTGGAAGACGTCTCTGCGGATCCGGAAGAAGTTTTTTTTCACCGCGACGGTGGATGCGGCACCTGCAACGGGCAGGGAATCACCGGGAGGACGATCGTTGCGGAAATTCTCATTCCCGATCAGGAAATTCTGGATCTGGTTGCGGGAGGACGCATGACGGATGCCTGGCGCTACTTCTCGGAGAAACTCGAAGGCCGCACGATGATGGATCACGCGCTTGAAAAAGTCCGGAGAGGGGCCGTCGATCCGCGCGATGTCGAGGCTCGTCTCGGATGGATTCATAAGGGATCTCTCGACAGCCGGACGATCCGGGAAATTATCGGAGGGCTTTCGTCGTGAATCCAATATCCGTCTCCGGCCACCTCCATTTATTGAAAAAGAGACTTTCCTTCGGGCCGGGCGTTCGACGGAAGTTCTACGCCGACCTGGCCTCCATTCTCCGGACAGACTCGTCGACCGCCCCGGTCCAGATCCGTGTCGCGATCGAGGAGTTCAAGAAGCTTCCCGGGGCTCCCAAGCCTGCTCTTTCGGAAATCGGGGCGGGACTCGGACGCGGTCTCGATTTCTCGAGAGCGATCGAGAATCTGACTCCTGAATCCGAATCTATGATTCTCCATGCGGCGGAGTCCACCGGGGATCCCAAGGTACTTGTACGCCTTCTCTCGACACTTGCCGCGAATATGGATGAAACCCGGAAAATCCGGAGAACCTTTCTGGGCGCTCTCCGGGAGCCTTCCTTTCTGTTGCTGAACGCGGGGGCGGTTACCGTCTATATTTCGGATTCTCTCTTGCCCAAGATTTTCCAGTCATTCAAAATTTCCAGCGATCGCCTGTTCGGTTTGGCGCGATTCTCCTTCGACCTTTTTTCCTTTGTGCAGCATTTCTGGGTTTTGATCGTCCTCTCTCCTTTTGTCGGAATTCTTGTCGTGGGGTGGTCTCTGAGGCGGGAATTTCCGGGTCGACGTCTTCTTGACCGTCTTCCTCCCTGGTCCATCTACCGGATGATGCTGGGAACGGAGTTTCTGCTGGGGTTGTCCGCCATGCTGGAATCGGGCATTCCTGTCATGGCCGCCTTCGAACAGATTCGAAAAACAGCGCCGCCGTATCTCCGGGCGCGGATTGTTCCCATTATGAAAATATACAGTCGTACAGGAAAGTTGGGCGAAGCCATGGAAAGGAGCCGGACACGGTTTCCGTCGGAAGAGATCATTGTTCGCCTGTCCCTGAGGGAAAAGTATGGCGAGTTGGGGCAGGCCCTCTCAGAGTTTGCGCGGGACTGGAAGGAGGAGGGACTCCCGAAAATCGAGCGCCAGGCCCAGTATCTGAACTACGGGGCCATGACGCTGGCCACCGTGGCAATCGGCCTTCTGGGGATCGGGATACTCCAGATCGTCCAGCAGGCGATGGGGGGGCTGGGAATCTGAGAGTAACTTTTAATGTATATGGTATAGTAGAATACCATTGTTAATGGAGGAGAGGGGGAGGAAAATGACAAAAACTATTGTCTGGTGGAAACAAAATCGACTTCAAGTTCTCCGGACCCTGTCAGATGAGCGAGGCGGGGTCGACCAGGGCCCGATGGGCATCCTTCTGGGGATTGGTCTTGGGATCATTCTCCTAGCCGCCTTGGTGGGCGTTTTCAAGTTCGCTTTCTCGAGTACGACCAGCGCCATCTCCTCTTCCGGAGCGTTCGAAATTCAGACCGGCGTCCGGCAGGTGGCGAGCCCAGGAAATTATGGGACCGGCGACTTGACCCCCGCCCTCATTTCTGCGGCCTCCGTGCCAAGCAACATGATCGTCCCGGGAAACACATCGACGCTCCAGGGGCCGACAGGAACCTCCTTCTACACGGTGACCGGAAATTACAGCACATTTTCGATCACCCTTTCCGGAATAACGTCCTCAGCTTGCATGAGGATCCTAGAACAGACGACTGGGGGAAATTCCTGGTATCAGGTCATGGTGAACGGGTCGTCGATCACCCAGCCCGTGACGGTGCAAATGGCCCAGGGAGTCTGCTCTTCCGGAATGGACACGATCACCTGGATTTCAGACTGAAAAGGAAAGATCTCCATGTGGCTTCTCCTGGCAATACTGCCTCTCGCTCTCCTTTTGGGCGGGATGTTCCTGACTGTTTCGCATACGAGCGTTCCGCTCCTTGAAAACGCGAACCGGATCAATCTCGAGGCGAATCAGGAAGCGACCCTGTTCCAGCTGTATAGGGAAGCGGTTGCAAACTATCTCGACGGGAACCCGGGTTTTTCCGGAACGGTTCCTCTTTCCGCATTGGTCCTTCCAGTCGGATTGGTCATTCCGCCGTTGTTCAAAAATAGCGTCTCGGGAGGTGTCGCTTGGGTCTGGATCGCCCCGTCTCCCTCACTCATTTATTCACCGGACGTGGTGGTGGGACCGGAATTTACCAAGTCTTTCGGATCGCTTCTGGTCGGAGTGAACAAAAAAGGAGTTTTTGTGTCTCCCTCGGGAATTCCTGTTTCCATCAGCGTTCCATCGTTCATTCCGAACGGTGCCATTGTGTCTTTCTGGGAGGGTTGATGATGACCAAACGTTATTTTATGAAATTCTTGTCGGACGATCGGTTTTCTGATCGGGGAAACTCATCTTTACTGGGAATGACTCTTGCAACAGCTCTTGGATTGGTCCTGATTTCGAACACGGTTCCTTTTTGGCTCGAAACCCAGCATCGCGCGCTCATGGACCAGACGACGGCGCAGCAAATCCGGCAAGTCTCGGACGCCCTGGCCGGGTATACCAAGGCCTATGCCGGAGCCATCGAAGGAGTTGCGACGGCCACCAAACCTGCGGTGATTCCTGTGTCCTTTCTTGTGAATACAGGGTTTCTCCCCACGGGGACAAGCTCCGTAGATCCTTATGGCCAGACGGTGGTCGGGGAAATTCTTCAACCTAGTCCTGGCATTCTTGTCGGAGCTGTGGTGACTCAGGGAGGAACGCCTCCGGCCGGCTCGCATCTGAACCAGCTCGCGACCCTGATTGGGGCTCAGGGAGGCTTTGTCCCCACCTCAGATATCCAGTCCCTCCCCGGAATCTGCGGAACGAACTGCTATCAAGGCTCCGGTGGAACATGGAAGGCGAGTTTCTCCCAGTATCCCTTCACTGGAGTGGGACCGGGAAGCTTGATCGCCCTTCAGAGTTACAATTCAAACAACCTTCCTCAGGACTTTCTGTATCGCTCGAATGTTCCAGGATTTCCCCAGGCGAACCAGATGCAGACCAATATCAATATGAACGGGAACAACCTGAACAATGCCGGAACCGTCAATACCTATAATCTCACGAGTCCGAACGGGACCATCTCGACCCAGGCAATCAACACGAATGGACAACCAATCTACTCGGGCGCCTGGTTCCCCTCGCAGGCCATTTGGATTGAGACCCCTTGCGGTTGGGCCTATCTTTCGGCAGGTGACTATTTTAACTGTGGGCCGCAAGGAGGCTTTGCCTGGAGCGGGATTATCAATTCTCAGGGACTGGCCTATAGCACATGTTCCCAAAATGGAGCTAACGGAAGCCCAGCCTCAACCCTTGAATGCTATGAATCATGGCATTGGTAAGTTCAATGAAGGTATGCCAAGAAAGTAACGAATATCCTATAGAATCCTCATAGGGCTCTCATGTCTCAGATTTTACCAACCTCCATTTGGACCAGAAGCACATGGAACAAGAACATAGCCAAAATCATTACCGCCATTACCTGTGCTGTTATTCGCAAAAGTCCATGTGCCATTGATTCTTCCTCCCCGCACAGTCTGCGCTCCAAAAGGTGCCAAACACAATGGGCTCGATACGTTTT
>DAHWGX010000059.1 GCA_027335985.1 Nitrospirota bacterium
CAGCGCCGAGGGACCCGCCCGGAGCCTCCTCGCCCAGCACCACATCTCCTACAACCCCGCCCAGCTCAACCACTACACCGACGACGCCTTTGCCCGGTACCTCTCCGGGGTCTTCGAGGAGGCCCAGGTGGCCAGCGGAGCCGGCAACTACCAGTCGGCCTATCTCTCCTACAAGAAGGCCTACGACACCTATCAAAAATACAAGCTCCTCTACAACACGCCCACCCCCTCCTTTTTGGCTCCGGCCCTCCTCCGGACCTCGGAGGCCGCCGGACGGACCAACGAGCACCGGAAATGGAAGAGGATCTTCCCCGGCACGCCCTGGACCCCGGCCTCCCGATACGAAAAGATGGGCCACATCCTCTTCGTGGGCTTCAACGGTCAGATCTTCCACCTGGCCCAGGAGAAGTTCGCCTTTCCCCTTCCCGTCCCGGGGACGGGAACCATGGCCCTCGTCTCCTTTTCCTACCCCAAGATCGAAGGGGGAGGAACCGACGTCCTGGGCCACGAGATCACCGCCACCGCCCCGGGAAGCCCGGGCGGAGTCCGGGTCTCCTCGGAGATGGGAGACGACCTCATGGCGGTGGGCGGCACCAATTTCAAGGACCACCTGAGCCGCCTCATTCTCCGGGAGGCCATTCGGGCGACCCTCAAGACGATCGAACAGGTGGTGGCCGAGAAGGCCGCCAACCAGGCCGGAGGAGGGCTGGCCGAACTCGGCGCCATGATCGGCGGGATGATCTTTGCCGCGGCGACCGACCAGGCCGATATCCGAAGCTGGCGCCTTCTTCCCGCCACCATCGACACGGCGATGGTCGACCTTCCTCCCGGCACCTACGACCTCACCATCCGGTCGAGGACCGGACTGGGGAGTGGAGGTCTCCTGACGGAGCGCGTGACCGTCGCCGCCGGGCAATACCTCCTGGTGCGGACGGTCAACCCGCCCCCGCCGACCGGTCCCGATCCGAAATGACGGGGACTTACGCGGACACTCCTGGCCGCTCCCCGCACCTTACAACGACTCATGCAGAAAGGATTGGCTTCCATGAAGCTTGAAAGAATGCTTCTCATTTCCGGCGCTGCCGCCTCCGTTCTCCTTCTGGGAGGGTGCGCCTCGAACAACCGGAATGCCGTCGTCTTCCAGGGAGGGACCTACAAGCTCTCGGGTCCCAGCGGCATCGCCATCGACGGAGCGGGGAACGTCTGGGTCACCAACACGAAAAACGATACCGTCACGGAACTCAAGGGGGTGGCCGTCCCGGTGGGAGGGTGGCAAAACAGCTCCCCCTCCGGCCAGGAGACGGCCCCATCCCCGGGGCGGAAGGAAGGGAAGGAGAAGGTCTACTCCCTCTCCCCCCAGTCGCCGAAGACCTCCCCTCCGACCCCGAACGCCGCTCCCTGAATCTGCCCGGAGCCACTCTCCTTCCTGCTTCTTCCTCGAACGGCCTCCTGCCGGGATCTTCCCGACACGAATCGGGAACGACCCCCGGGGTGCACGACAAAAAAGTGAGATTCTGCGAAAAAACACCCCCTGTCCGAGCTTCAAGCGCACTTTCTTGCTGCCCGGCGCTCGAAAAAGCCTTCGAACCGTCCGCTGAGTTTCGCACATCGAAGCGCAATGATGGCGTTGGAGCCGGTGAGGCTCCAATGCATGCCCGATTGCTTGAGACGGGCTCCGATCGTCACCTTGCAACCGGCTTCGACCATTCCGGAGGAGACGCAGAGTCCCTGGGCCCTGAACTCGGGATACCGCATGCGGAAACGGTTCGTTTCCAGATAGCCGATGCATTTTCTCGCCTCCTCGAACCGGGAAGAGTAGATCCGGAGCTCGGCAATAATCGCATCGATCTTTCCATCGTCAAGCTCCGCATGCCTTTCCTTGATCCACGGGCGGATCCGGTCGCTTTCGGGACCAAAAAGCGCTTTCCCGACGGTTCCGAGATGTTCCTTGGCATGAAAGAGGTCGAGGATCTGAATGGCTTTGGGGAAGTGTTCGTTCATCATGTTCCAGATCCAGGGAGCGCCGTCGGCGACCGCGACTTGCCGGGTGACTTGGTCAAACTGGCGTCGGGAGGTTTCCCGGAGAACCCGTTTGGCAAACTCGGAGCTCTCGCCTTCGGTATCTGTTGACGCCGCGCTTTCGATGGCGGCCGAATAGGTGGCGGATCCCTCGTCCCGGACGGGGATGCCCTCCTCGTCGGTCGTCTCCGCGCTCCAGAGGACGCACAGCTTGACCTCCCGGGTTTTGGACGATCCGTCGGGCTGCTTTCCCGGCCGGTCGGCCACCTCCTCCGCCCGCATGGGGATCCCGGTCCCGTCGAGGCCCAGGTAAAGGGTGGACGGAAGATCGGCCACGGGGTCCGGATCAAAGACGATTCGCTCGTCTTCGGCCATTTCGGCCCCCAGGGCCTCGGCCACCCGCTCCACCTGCTTGGGACTTACGGAAAGGCCGGCCAGATCTTTTAAGAACGCGCCCCCTTTCTCGAAGGAGAGCTCCGCCCCGACGATTCCGACCATGCGGAGGACTCCGGGAGTCACGGAAGCCCTGTCGATTCCCAGAGTGAGGTCCTTCGGAAAGAATCCCGTGTGGCAGGAGAGGCAGAGATAATACCTCCGGGTCAGGGTCACCGGACCCAGAACGGAAAGAAACTCCTTGGAGCGGGTTCCGGCAGGATGGGCCTCTTCGCCGCAGGAGCAGGGAAGGACGGGGGAGGAGTCCTCCTCCGTCTGGTTCAGGTGGCTCTCGAGAACCCGGGCGGCCACCTCGAGTGCCTGATTTCGCAGGGCCTTCTCCAGCGCTTCAAGATCGAGAACTGGCCCAGCTTCTTTGCCGAGAAGGCGATCCAGTTCGGATGAGACCTCATGAACCAGGCTGTTTTCGAGTGTTTTTTTTTACCGACTCATCAGAGAGCCCCGGATTCCTGAGCTTTAGGTCGCAGATCTGTTCATTGACCTCCATATACTCCCGACAAAGCTCCCTGAAGCGATGGCATTCGGCGACCTGTTCCTGAGTGATTTCGATATATTGGGAGGGAATGGCGTGGCCAATGGCTTTCTGCTCCTTTCCACGTCTGTATAACAGATAAAAAGGGCCATGTTTGGGATCTCCCTCCCGAGCACAATGGCAGGTGGGCTTTCCGCACTTCCGGTAGCTTTCCGAAAGAGTTCCAAGCCGCATGTCTCCAATCTGGGCAATCTGTTCTTTCAGACGTTCGCGGGTGAGTTCAAGCTCATGGAGCGTTGGTATTGGCTGGTTTGGCATGGAGCACCTCCTTTCTGATTATATTATATAAAATCAGAAATGAGGCTGCAACAGCCCCTCTGACCCTTTCTCAAAAATATGACGTGCACCCCGACCCCCGGCGGGGGTTGTTTTTTGGGCCGAAAACAGGTTAGAATGTGGGTCGATTTTCTTCCTTTTCGTTTCGCCGCACCTTCTTCATCCCTCTTCATGGTGAGTGTAGCTCAAGGGCAGAGCACTGGACTGTGGCTCCAGGGGTTGGGGGTTCGAAACCCCTCACTCACCCCAATGTTTCAGTCAATGAGGCTGTTGCATAGCCCCCAAAATCCCAATTACGACTGCTTTTTAGTATTGAATATTTACAATGCCATATGTTTTTCAACAGCATCCCGTAGGATTTTCATGGTCTGATAACGAGGGTATCTTTCCGGGCCTCCTTCTCTTTCTCTTCCATCACACGGATCGCTTCCTCCACCTTGAGACGATGCATTCCGGAAAGACCGGGAGAATGAAGGGCTTCTCGTCCATGATGGAGGGCCGTGGAAAAATCTCCCAAATGAACTTCATTGTTGGCCATATGAAGAAGAAGGTCCGGATCCTCATCATGCCCGGCCAAAGCCTGAGAAAAAAGATTTTCAGCCTCCCGATACCGCCCCATCCGGCTCAAAATCAAACCTTCCGTATCCATGACAACGGGGGAATCGGCAATCCGCCGCGATTGCCGAACCAGGTGAAGGGCTTCGTCAAAATCCTTCCCCTGCTGAGCCAAGAGAAATGCCAGATTGTTGTACCCCACGGGATTCTTGGGAGACAGCCGGATGGCCATCCGATAATCTGCAATCGCCTCCTTCGTTGTCTTGAGCCGCTCCTCGGACTCGGCTTTCAGAAGATATAATGAGCCGTTCGAGGGAAAGCGTTTTACCAGGGAAGCCAGTAAGGTTCGCGCAGATTCTGTCTTACCTGTTCCTAGCTCCGCTTGGGCCAAAAGAAGTTGAGCCTCCGGAGCATGGGGGTGCTGAGCCAAGGTTGCGGTGAGAACGCTCTCGGCCTCAGGAAACTCCTTTTGCATGATCTGCAGGGAGGCGAGAACCAGTGCCCCATGAAGATCCTCTGGGTTCTCGGATACAAGGCGCGAAAGCCATTTCTCCTCATCTTTCCAGTCTTTTTGGAAGGCGGCAAGATCCGACAAATTCTTCAGGACTTCCAGGTTGGTCGGATCCTTTTCGACCACCTGGCGGAAAAGTCTTTGAGCCTCTTTCACTTGATTGTTGATAAGTGCAAGACGGGCCTTATCTTCCAACGTTCCTGGAGTGTCCGGGGAGAGCCTTTCCAGATCATCAAGCTCAATCCGGGCCTTTCCCCAATCCTTGGAGGAAAGCGCCGATTCGAAGAGGATCTGACGCGCGAGGATCGAACCAGGATGGCGGGACAGATACGTTTGTGTTTCCTGTTGCAGAGACCTGATCAGGACCCGGGAGGGTTTGGTTTGAAGCCCTAGGGCCAGACGATCCCGCATGATCCGGAGGCGGGCGCTTTTCGGATCAAGGGCCAAGGCTTTAGTATAAGATTGGAGGGCTTCTCTCCCCTTTCCCAGCGAGGATTCGACCCGCCCCAGACTGACGAGATAGGATGGATTCTTGGGATCAAGGGTTGCGGCCTTTAAAAAGTCCTTTTGGGCAGAGCCAAGATCTCCATTCTGAAGATCAATAAAACCGGAAAGCTCCAGAACCTGGGCCCGAAATGACGGAGCTAGGCCAGGAGTCTTCCGAAGAACGGAGAGATGGAGCCGGGCTTCATCCATCCGACCAAGAGCGTGGTCGAGTGTCGCCAGCTTCCAGCGGGATTCGACATCTCCCGGAACGATCCGGAGGGCTGCGGCAAATTCTTCCGCGGCCTTCTCAGATTGATGTTTCCTCTCAAGGGCCTCTCCCGAAAGAACATGGAGAATCCCCACGTCGGGGTGAGCGGAAAGGGAAGGTCCCAGAATCGTCTTGGCCTTGTCCGGAGAATTGTCTCTCAGGGCGGCCCGGGCCAATGCCACAGTTGCCGTCACGTTGGTTGGGTCAATGGCCCTGACCGCTACCCAAAGGGATTGGGCCTGGGTCGGATGCCCTCCTTGAGCGTCGAAATTCGCAAGCCACAGACGAACCGGAATATCTTTCGGGTGGGAAGAAAGGAAGGATTCGGCAGATTTTCTGATCTCCTCTCCGGACTTCTCTGAGGAGCTGATCCGAAGGGAGGCAATTTCCAAGACAGGATCAGCCGGGTTCTTATCCTGGGCTTTTTGAAGAAGCTTTAAGGCTCTATCACTCTGATGAAGCTTTTCCAGAAAAAAAACCTTTTCCAGTATCCCGGTCCGGTCCAGGGGGAATTCCTTAAGAAAGGAATCACTCTCCTCGAGTCCATCCTTCCAGGCTTTCCGTGTCGCCGTGATCCGCATGTGCTCGATCTTAAGAAGGCGGGATCCCGGGTTTTGGTCGATCCCGCGAATCACCATTTTTTCCGCCGAGTGCAATTTCTTCTTCACTTCGTACAGGCGGGCCCAGAGGATCCAGGTTTCCGGAGGGAGAGAGGAGGCCGACCGGAGGGGACGAAGAAGGTCCAGGCCCTTCTCTGGATGACCTTGATCCATCAGGATTTGGGCCATCACTGTCCGGACCCGGACATTGCCCGGCACCTTGTTGAGGACATCGGAGAGTTCGTTATAGGCTGCCTGTTCTTTGTGGTCCTGCAGGTCAGCCATCGCAAGGTCGGCGTGAAGTTCGGGAAGGTCGAGGTGCACCTGAGAGAGCGGTTCGAGGTCGCGCCGGGCTTGGGCAGTCTGTCCCAAGAGAAGATGGTATTCTCCCAATTTCATGAGAAGGCGCCCATCCCCATGCCTTTTTGAAAGTCTCGTGAGCAGGGCGATGGCTTTTTTGACATGCCCCTGCTGAACCTCAAAGTTGGCCAAAATGATGGAGGTGGAAATGCTCCGGTCGGACAAGGCCCAGGCCTTTTTGAAATCATTTCGCGCCTCCGGGATCTTTCCGTCCAGCAAGGCGCAGTTCCCGAGTCCCACCCAGGGATCCGGGGACAATGGAGAGAGGGCAAGTGCTTCCTGATAGCGACCACGGGCAGGGGCGAGACGACGGTCCACAAGATCAAGATCTCCAAGGGCCAGGAGGACCGGAACGGAGTGAGAATGGGAGGCGAGGAGGGCTTCGAGGGCTTTTCGGGCCTTCTCGTGGTTGTCTTTGACAGGAAGAAAAAGGGTCATCCGGATTTCAAGCACCCGGGCGGGGACATTCCCCGGATCAATGGAGAGAACTTGCCGCGCCTGAGACAGGCTGATCGGAAGCTGCCCGGACCGGTACCCGTACTGGGAGAGGAAGAGAAGCCCGGGCACAAACCGGGGGTCGACCTGAACCGCCTGCTCTTCCTGGGTCACGGCATCGGCGATCCATCCCTTCTTTCGGTAGGCTTTGGCCAGAAGGTCATAGGCCTTGGCGGAGTGAGGAGACAGTTTCACAAGGTTCTCGAAGTCGATGATCGCTTCGTTGACCTTCCCTTGAGATAGAGCGCGAACTCCTTCCTCTTCATATCGTTTCTTGAGAAGATTCGGATCCTGGGAACAGGAGGCGAGAATCCCCCCAAGAATTCCCAAAAAAAGACCGGCCAACGGCAGCGAAATCCTTGGGATCCTCGAGCGAATGGGGGAAGAGACCATGGAAGAGATCTCCAAGAAAATGGAAAGCGACCCGGAATCCCTGACCGGTCTTCTCTTTTTTCAAGCGGATGATAGAGGGGGCAGGGGGGAGAAAAATCAAGATTTAGTGAAAAGCGGTCGGAAGAGAGTCCGAAGGATACACCGGAGCCCTCTTCCGATCGGGAAAGAGGCCTTACCCTTTCTTTAAAGAAAAACGTTGCCGGAAAGCCCTTGCCATCCCCAGAAGGAGCAGGCCGCTTCCGACCAGGACCACGGCCGGAGGTTCCGGAGTGGCCGAGACGGAGGAGACGGGAGTGCCCAGGAAACCATAAGTTCCCGAAGAATTCGTATAATAACCGACAACATCTCCCGAATCGTTAACTCCCCGCACGACGGTTTGTGTGGCTCCCGGAACACTGATGGTTGTGAAGGCCCCATTTTCATCAATAAAACTTTGGAATAAACTATAACCAGAAATAGCCCCTACCATGTACCCATTGTCACTAATCCCATAGAGCACAAGATTATCATTGGGATTGGGGGCGCTGATAGAGGTAAATGTTCCATTGCTGTCAAGAAATCCTACTGATAGAAAATTATTATTTTCATAGCTTCCTACAATCTCCCCGGAATCATTGATTCCATAGGCTCCGGAATAACGGTTAACCCCAGAAGGATCAATACGCGTATAAGTTCCATTATTATACAAAAAACCATTACTATATCCAGTTGATGGATTATAATAGTTTGAACCCACTACTTCATCACTATTGTTTATTCCTCGGGGTGACACAGGAAATGAAGTATCGGAGGGTTGAGAAAGGTTAGAATAAGTCCCATTATTATCGATAAAATAATTGTTGGAGAATGTACTTCCCACTACGGCTCCATTATTGTTGATTCCGAACACCTCAGTCCCTTGACTCGGAACTTGAATATTAGTAAAAGATCCATGATTATCAATATATCCATAACCAAAATAAATTCTAGACCCTGAGATTACCCCGGAATTGTTTATGCCGAAGGCATGATTTTGCTCTCCCGTTGTTCCTTCATTTATTCCATTTACTGTTTCAGGCGTAAAAATGGTCGAATAGGAGTATGATAGAGCCTGGGCTTCCGGAAGATGCCCTCCCCATCCGAAACCCATTGCCAGCAATCCCAGAAGAAGACCCTTTGAAACATGAATCTTGAGCCGACTGTCTACCTTTCGCATTGGAACCTCCGGTTTAGTAGGATCTGTAATGCGATATTTCCATCTCTCCACTAATAAAAAAATGAATATTTCAAATTTTATTCAGCATAAAATATGCCAAATTATAAAAACATTTAAATTTCTATATTTTCAAAGGACCCTTGTCGGACAAGTGTCAGAACTCTTTACGGATCCCTAGGATTTCTGTTAGTAATTTTTACACTTTTCGTAAGCCTTCGTTGAACGCTTAGCGCTGATCTCCCGGGGCTAAGGGGAGAAAAAGTTGAGACGGAAGTTTTTTCTAGGAGGAGTGAAAAAGACTTTTCTCTTTAAGGAAGACCAGAATCATGCCGGAAGAGATCACCGATTCCCTTACCGTACAGGGAGGATTTCTGGCCTTTGGGACAATCTCAAGAGGATGAAACTTTGGAGCGCGACACATCTTACGACTCCCTTAATCAGAGGGAGGTCTGAATCTATGTCGATCCGAACTGCATCTTCTGCAACCGTCTCTGGAAGCATATGCCCCCCGGTCGGCCGTTTTCCCGTCAGATCGGGTATCTCTCCTAAAAGGGGAGCCGGGCATGGGATCAAACGCGTTCCAGCGGTTGGGTCGCATTCAGAGACGATCCTAGGAGTTGTTCGGATTTTTCCAATTCAAAGGCGGCTTGCAGATCGATCCAGTATTGCGGCGACTGCCCAAAAACCGGCCCGAACCGCAACGCCAGTTCCGCGGTCACCGGCCTCGTTCCATTGATCACATGAAACACACGCATCGCCGAAATGCCGGAAGCATTGGCAAATTCGACCTGCGAAACCCTGAAATCCTCCAGCATCTCCCGCAAGAAAACCCCGGGGTGGAGAGGAGGCATATTCTCCCCGGTGGCGATATCCGAAAAGTCCGTATTCTTCAGCTTTTCCCTGATGATTGCCATAACAGCCTCCTAATGCTGATCGACAAT
>DAHWGX010000085.1 GCA_027335985.1 Nitrospirota bacterium
AGCCGTCATTCCGGACCGAACGAAGACCGCGGTCGTCTCCCGTCATCGGATCGACCCCCGGCTTCACCCGGCCTTCCGGGCGATGGGGGAGCATTACGGTTTTGAGATTTTCCCGGCCCGCGCGAAAAAAGCCCGGGACAAGGGGAGCGTAGAAAATGGAGTGTTGAACGCCCAGAGGGCCCTGATGGCCCCGCTGCGGCACCGGACGTTCGCGTCGATCGGGGAGCTGAACGAGGCCCTGCGGGAGCGGCTCGAGATCTTCAACCGGGCGCCCTTCCAAAAACGGGAAGGAAGCCGGCGATCGGTCTTCGAAGAGGAGGACCGGCCGGCCCTGGCTCCATTGCCTGCGACTCCCTTCGAACTGGAAGCCTGGGAGATCTGCCGGGTTCCGGCGGACCACCATGTGCCCGTGGAGCGGTTGTACTACAGCGTCCCCTACGCGCTGGTCGGACAGGATGTGACAGTGCGTTTGACCGCCACGACCGTCGAGATCTTCCACCGGGAGGAGCGGGTGGCGAGCCACATGCGACACCACGACCGGAAAAATCCTTACCGGACCCAGGCGGCCCATCGGCCCCCGAACCACAAGGGCTATCTGGAGCAGTCGCAGGAGGGCTACCTGGAGCGGGCGGCCCGGATCGGACCGGGAGTGGTGGCGTTCTTCGAAGGGTTGTTTGCGCTCCGGAAGTATCCTCCGCTGGCCTACCGGACCTGTCAGGGCATCCTGGCCCTTCGGAGAACCTATCCGGTGGACCGGATCGATGCGGCCTGCATCATGGCCCTGAACCTGCGTTCCCTGTCCTGGCGGACCGTGGAGGGGATCCTGAAGCACGGAGCCGACCGCTCCGAGCGGAAGAAGCCTGTCAACGTCTCCCCCACCTCCCACGAGAACATCCGGGGAGCCGCCGCCTTCCTTCCCGAGAACGAACCGTCCTCCCGGGAGAAGAACGGAGACTCTGTTCATAACCTGGAAGAACAAACGGGAAAGGAGAGGGACCCGGAACGAGAGAAAAAAGCCGGAAATGGGGAGGAGAAAGGTGACGCTTCCTCCTCCCTGGAACGTGGAGCATGAACAGAGAACATGTTCTGTTCATAACGCGGCGCCAAAGAACACACGACGATCCCAACCCCAAAAAGACAAGGAGATCTCCATGGCTTTGACACCCGAACAGATTGTATCAGCCGTCGACACTCTCAAGCAGCGGGGCCAGGCCCCCACCGTCCGGGCGATCCGCGACCTTCTGGGAACGGGGAGCCTCGGGACCATCAGCCGGATCCTGCGCTCCCTGAAAAAGCCGGCTCCGTCCGCCCCCTCCGGCTCGTCTCTCCCGGAGGGACTTCTCCCGGTGCTGGAAGAGGCATTTGTTCGTCATGAACGCAATCTGAGACGCCTCCTGGAAGAAGAGCGACAGGGCGAGCGGCATCAGATCGAGGCTCTGGAGGAGGAAAACCTGCGGCTCGAGTCCCGGATCGCCTCCCTCACGGAGAGCGTCCGGCAGTGGGGAGAGGAAGGACAGAAGGGCGAAGGAAGGATCGCCGAAATTCGCCGCCACTGCGAGAGCCTCGAGGGATCCCTGGAGCGGGAACGGGAGGAGCGGATCCGGGCGGAGAAACAGGCTTCGGTCCTGGAAGGAGAACGGAACGGGCTTCTGGGACAGATCGCCGAGCTTCGGGACCGCCTGGAGAAGGCGACCCTCCGGAGCCCGTCTGCGAAAAAGGACGGGCCTCCTCCCGACGACGCGGGACCGCAGCCGTCCCGGAAACGGATCAAGCGCCTGACATAAGAAGACCGCTGGTCGGAACAAGGCAATCCGTGACCGTCACGAAACAAGAGAAAAAACCGGCGGGAGGAGGGAACACCCTTCTCCCGCACTATCCCGACAAGGAGAACGCCCCATGCTGATCAACCCGCTCAAGGACAAGCTAAAGACTCTCAATCTCACCGGCTTCCTCGACGCCCTGTCCGACCAGGAAACCACCCCCGCCGTGCTGGCCGATCTCTCTTTCGAGGACCGGCTGGGTCTTCTGGTCGACCGCGAGATCGCGGTCCAGGAAAGCCGGCGGACGGAGCGGCGCCTCAAGGCGGCCAGGCTCCGGCAGAATGCCACCCCGGAAGACATGGACTTCCGGGCCCCCCGGAATCTCTCCCGTCCCCTGGTCCAGACGCTTCTCACCGGACAGTGGATCCAAAACCACCAGAACGTGCTCATTACCGGGCCAACCGGGGTCGGAAAGAGTTACATCGCAGAAGCCCTGGGGCACAAGGCCTGCCGCCTGGGCTACAACGTCCTTCTCGTCCGCTTCCCCCGGCTCTTCCAGTCTCTCGAGATTGCCCGGAGCACGGGAAAGCTCCTCACCTTCCTGAAATCACTGGCCCGGCAGGACGTCCTTATCCTGGAAGACTTCGCTCTGACTCCTATCATGCCGGAACAACGTCAGGACCTGTTCGAAATCCTGGAGGACCGCCACAACCTCCGCTCCACGATCATCACCTCCCAGATCCCGCGGCAGGAGTGGCACGAGCGAATCGGAGAACCCTCTCTGGCCGACGCCATCCTGGATCGCCTTGTTCACGGGGCCTACACACTTGAACTCAAAGGAGAATCTATGAGAAAAACTAAAGCCAAGACGACCCCTCCGGTCGCCTCCTGATCTGACTCCCGGCAGGGGAGAAAAAAAGGGAACTCAGGGGTGGCAATTTTGCTGCGGCTGAGTGGCAACTTTCATGCGAATACGCAAAAATTCCAGAACCACCAACAATTCACCGGCTCAACCCACGACTTTCGGGCAGATTCTGCTTCAATACAACAGAACATCCATCCCCATCGATCGCCATCAATCATTGTGTCGGTGCAGGATCACCCCGTTTCCTTCGGGATCGGAAACCACGGCCAGGCGGCAGACGGGAGAGGACATCGGCTCGATGATGACCTGAACGCCTTTTTTCCGGAGTTTTTCGATCATCCTTCCCACATTGTCGACCTCGAACGCGATCTGTCCTCCGGCACTGGCAGACGGGGTCACCCCCCCCATCATCGTGGTGAGGGCAAAACAGGCACCGGACAGATCGTATTCCACCCATTTTCCTTCAAAATCCATCGAGGGTTTCAACTCGAGATCCCCCTCGTAAAAAGCGCGCGCGCGGACCATGTCGGTAACGGGATAGACGGTGAAGGCGATGTGTTTGACCATGGAATCCCCCTGATTTTAAACCGTTGATCGGGAACGAATCAGCCTCTCCCACAAATTCTATGGGAGAGGCTCTGTTCAACTGGAAGATCCCCCGGATCATGGGCCGATTGGCCGGATTCTCCGAATCCAGGATTCATAGGGGGTCCAGTTCGCAATCCATTCCGGAATGTTTTCCGCCGGCATCGGCCGGGCGATGGCATATCCCTGGGCGATCTCGCATCCCATCCCGATCAGAAGGAGCCCGTCCTCTTCCGTTTCGATCCCTTCGGCCACGACGGCGATGCCCATCATGTGTCCCACCACGATCAGGCTCGATACGATGGCCTTGTCCTTATCGCTGCACCTGACCTTGCCGACGAATCCCTGGTCGATCTTGATCTCTTCGACAGAGAGCTTCTGGAGAGAGGTCAGGGAAGCTTGTCCGGTTCCGAAATCATCGAGACTGACAACGATGCCAATCTCCCGGCATTTTTCGACAATCTTCTGAGCCCGGGAAAGATCCCTCAAGGCTTCGGTCTCCGTCACCTCGAGTTCCAGAGTGATGGGACAGAGTCCGTCTCGGCAGTGGATCGCGATCGCGGTTTCGAGGTCGCTAATGAACGTATCGGACAGGAAGTGCCGGGCCCCGATGTTGGCGCTGACACGGAGTTCGATCCCCTGGCTTCTCCAGCGTTTCTGCTGGTCCAAGGCCTCCTCGATGACGAATCGGCCGAGCGGAGCGATCAGGTCGCTTTTTTCCGCCACCTCGATGAAGGCGTCCGGAAAGAGAAGCCCACGGTCCGGATGTGCCCAGCGGACGAGAGCTTCGACGCCGATGACCTGCCCGGTCGTCATGTTCACCTGCGGCTGGAAGTGCAGGAGAAGCTCTCCGTTCGCAAGAGCGTGATCGAGTTCGACCCTGATCCTGTGGCGTTTTTCGAGTCCCTCTTCCATCTCCTGGTGAAAAGGCGCCCAGCCATTTCGCCCCTTATTCTTGACCCGGTAAAGCGCAAGGTCGGCATGCGACAGGAGGAGATCGGCGTCGGTCCTGTCCGGAGGGCAGAAGGTCATCCCCATGCTCCCCGAAATCGTCACGCGTTCTCCTCCTAGGTCGAAGGGAGTGGACAACGCCTTCGTGATCCGATCGAAAATGATTTCCTCATGTCCGATCTTCACAAAAAGAAGTCCGAACTCGTCCCCCCCGAGTCGGGCGAGGACATCCGTTTGTCGGATAATCTCCTCGAGACGTCGGGATACCAGGACGAGAAGTTTGTCCCCCGCGGGATGTCCCAGCCGGTCGTTGACCTCCTTGAATCCGTCGAGGTCGAGAATGCCGACGGCAAAGCTGTGTTCCGGATCCCTGTCAAGACGGGAGATTTCTTCCTCGATCTTCTTTTTGAATGTCCGCCGATTGGAAAGTCCCGTGAGTGCGTCGTGGAAGGCCAAGTGGACAATCCGTTCCTCGTCCTCCTTTCGCTTGGTGATGTCTGAAAAGATACCGATGTAGCGGGACGGTTGTCCTTCTTTTTGAAGAATAGCGATCTCGAGCCACTCGCAATAGATCTCTCCGGATTTCTTCCGGTTCCAGATCTCCCCTTCCCAGTACCCCCGGGTCTCGATCTCGGTCCACATGGTCCGGTAAAATTCTTCGCTCTGATGTCCGGAATGAAGGAAACCGGGATCCTCTCCCAAGGTTTCCTCCCGAGAATATCCGGTGACACGGGAAAAGGCCGGATTGACGTCGAAGATCCTCCGATCGGAATCGGCGATCATGATCCCTTCCCGTGCACTTTCGAAGATCCGGCGATACAGTTCCATGGCTTCTTCGTAGGACATACGTTCGGTGAGGTCGTAAGCGGTCACGACCAGTCCGATGGGAGAACCGTCCGGATTCTTGAGGGTGACCCTGGTCGTTTCGAAGGAGATCGGGGGTCCGTCTTGCCGGGGGACCTGTTCAATCTCCCGTGTGATTTCGCCGCGGCCCCAGGCGTCACGGTCCCGGACCCGGCATGTTTCGAGAGCCTCCCGAAAGAAGGGAACCTCTTGGGCGAGTTCGAGGTCGGTCCGGTTCTTCCAGTCCTTTCCGGCCAGTTCGAAGAGATCGAGACCATTCTTGTTCACCTTGAGCCAACGTCCTTCGACATCCTTGAGAAAAAGAGCGACCGGGACAGCCTCGATCAGAGTGGTCAGGTAGGATTCGGAAACGGCCAGTTTCTTGAGAACTTTTTGTGTGCTCCGTTGTGTCAGGAGCGAAAAAGTGAATAGTCCGAAGGCTGCAATTCCCACTCCGAAGATTTCGAAGCCGGTGCGGTCGAGGTCTTTCTCAAGCTTTCTGGATCGTTGTGCGAGCTTGTCTACGGCCCGTTCGACACTCCGAAGGAGCGCCTGACGGGTGGTGGCGATTTTACGGATGGTTTTGGAAAGAGAGGCATTCGTCCATATTCCTTCAGAGGCGGACTGCTCGAAATACTGTCTGTAGTCGCGGTCGAGACGACCGATCATGTGGATCTGTGAAGAGGTCCAGGGAAAAGAAAGCGTTGGAAGGCTCAAGAGAACGCCGTGCATCTGCTGAAACCACCCGCGAAGAACTTCGGACGAGGGTGACGCTCCATTCATGGTTTCGATGACCAGAAAGGCAGGACCAATGGCTTCTATTCCCTCGAAAACCTGTTGTTCCGTTCCGATCTGAATCTCGAAAACACGCTTCCCGTGGGAAAGTCTCACGGCATGGAATATGAGCAAAAGACCGATGCCCATCAGGACAAATCCGGCCAGTCCCGCCGCGGCAGGAAAGGAGAAAGGATGGCGCTTCACGACGAGATGTCTCGAAAAGAAAGAATTCGTTCTTCGAGGTTATAAAGACCTCCGTGACATGTTCCTGTCAGTAAAACCCCTCCATGTCGGTTCACCTCAGGAAGGCCTCTTTGCTCGCTCAATCGGGTTTCCATCGTGACTTCTCCGGTGGAAAGTCTACGTACGGACATAAATTAGAGCACCAAGCAAAAGCGATGCGTTTCGGAAAACGCCCCCTTCACTCTACCCCCTCCCCGTCCCATTTTCATCCTTCGTGATGGGACCCCCTCATGCCAACTCCTGAATATACCATTGCCGATTTGCCCGCCCC
>DAHWGX010000027.1 GCA_027335985.1 Nitrospirota bacterium
AATCGTGGAACGGCTCCTTAGAAAAATTGGAAACTTCCTCGAAGACAATCTTGCCGGGACGATCTTCGTCTCACCCTGCGACGTGGTGTTTTCCGCCGATCCTCTCCAGGTGGTCCAGCCGGATCTGGTCTTTGTCTCCGCGGCCAGAAGCTCCATCGTCACCGAACAGAACATCCAGGGATCCCCGGATCTTGTGATCGAAGTTCTTTCGGAAGGAACGATGCTCCGGGACCGGAATCAAAAACTCCGGCTCTACGAACGGTTCGGGGTTTTGGAATACTGGATCGTCGATCAGGAAAGAAACACCGTGTCCGTCTTCCGCCTCTCGGAAGGGAAATACCCGGAACCGGTCCTTTTCCGGAAGGAGGACGTTCTGACCTCCCCGCTTCTTCCCGGCTTGTCGTTTCCGGTCTCTTCCGTCTTTCCCTGACTGCCCCCTAAGCCCCCCCATTCCACGTTCAAACCCCACTTGTCACGCGTCAAGAATGGGTTTTTGGGGCAGGTCCGGCCTTCTCCCGACTTCGAGGGAACACCTCTTTTGATCGCTTTTCCGAAGGACGGAGGGGGGTCAGGGTCACATCCCCCTTCCATCCCCATTGCCTGTTCGCATCCAAGTTGCCACTTTTCTCATAGCGCAAGGGCGTTCAAGGATGTTCTCCAGCCTCATCGCGTCGGCCCGAGGGTCAACAACATGAGTCGATCGGTCATGCTGGAGGCGTTGCCACCCCCCTGCCGAAGGGCATCGAGGTGAACGATCCGAACGATGCGTCTCTGCGGGTGATGGCCGTCGAAGCCGATCGCCTCGTGACCGGCAACCACCACGCAGGGCTGCTGCAACACGGCATTCTTGGCCGCACACGCATTGTCACCCCGGCCACCTTCTGCGCCGAGGCGCTTCGATGCCTTGCAAAAAGCTTCCTGTGGACGAAAGCTCGACAATCCGGCAAACGACCGCTCCTTTCGGGGCCGGATCTGTCACATTCCGCCGGGAGCGGACCACATGGGACCAGAGCGGGCCCGGATCTCCCGTCACATCACGGACGACTGAAGAGGACGACCCTTGGAAAACCGGAAAGTGACGGTGAGGCGGATCGCCGGGAGCCGCCCCGGAAGAGCCTGAGAATCCGGGGCAGCCTCGACGGGAATGCCGAGAGGAATTCTCCGGAAGCGCTTCATCGGGTTCTCGGACGCCCTCGCCTGCCGTCGGCCGCGCTGTCTGGCCAACAACCTCCTCCCCCTCTTCCTGCCCCACAGGACGGCTCAAACCTTCCCCCCGGAAACCTGATCCTGGGCGGCAAACGGCGCTCCTCCGACGGGCCGGGGCCCCCTGGCCACCCTCTCAAGCCCTCAAGATCGTCGTCGGTCGGCCCGATTCTCAGAACCCCCGAAGGGACCCTTTGGTGTCGTCCAGATGAAACCTGCCGGATCCGCCTTCTCTCGACGGACGCCCTCATCCATGACTGGGGTGCATGGGTCCGGAACTGCCGGAAAATCCTATTTGACAACTGTAAATATACGAGCTACGATTTTCTCGTGATAAAAACATTTCGACACAAAGGAATCGAAGAATTTTTTTGACGGGCTCGAAAGCCGGCATTCGGGCGTCCCATGAACGTCGGCTCCGTCTTCAGTTGACACGTCTCGATGTTTCGAGAAAGCAAGAAGACATGAACGCTTCTGGATGGAGGCTCCATCCACTGAAAGGAGCGCTTCAGGGTTTCTGGGCGGTCTGGGTGGATGGAAATGTTCGGTTGATCTTCCGGTTCGAGGGAGAGGATGTTTTTGACGTCGACGATAGGGATGACCATTGAAGGAGGGAAAGACCAATGAACAGAATGGTTGATCCGGCTCATCCGGGAGAGATCCTGAGAGAGTTTATCCCTGAGGGCATGTCGGTGACGGAATGTGCGTCCAGGCTTGGTGTCTCGCGAGTGGCTCTGTCCAGGATCCTGAACAAAAAGTCCGGAATATCGGCTGAAATGGCTATCCGGATTGGCCTTCTTACCGGAACAACTCCCGAATCGTGGCTGGATAATCAGTTAAGGTGGGAGCTTTTTCAGACCCAAGGACAGGCCCGTCCGGAGATCTCTCCTCTCACGCGGGTTTCCTGAGCCCATCCATATTGAGGAAATCGGTCTAAAGTCGATCTCCACGGGTTCATGGATCACGAGCTTTCACCGAGCGTCTTTCTCGAGAGGCAGGGAAAGGGATTCCATGAGGGGATTGACGGAAGGATCCGGCAGCACCGCTGTCTGGCCAACAACCTCCTCCCCCTCTTCCTGCCCGCCAGGAAGGCTCAAAAACCTGGCCTCCCGGAATCTGATCCTGGGCGGCAAACGGCGCTCCTGCGACGGACCGGGGACCCCTGGCCACCCTCTCAAGCCCTCAAGATCGCCATCGGTCGGCCCAATTCTCCGGACCCCAAAATGGACCCTTTGATGACGGCCAGAAGAAAAACGCGGGATCGGCATTCTCTCGACGGACGCCCTCATCCATGACCGGGGTCCGGACGGAAGCCCGCAACTTCCTCGGGCTCGGCCCCCCGAAAGACCCGCCAGTGACCTGTCCCCCATCCGGGCCCCATTCGGACCGCTTAGAGGTCGCAGTACGATCGGGGTCCGGTGACTTTAGGCCGGACATACGGAACGAATGCGCTCCTGGTGCGGCCCTGTCTCTTGTCTTTCGCCCCCGGGTCTCCGAAGCGGATGGGGTGTTCCGGAAGGAATCCATTCCCTCAGTGACGCTTCAACATCGCCCTTCCTTTCGAAACCAATCTCTTTCAAAATTTCAGGATGTGCCCCTAGGATCCTGAACAAGTTGGTGACGGCCAGAATCGGTTTGGCCTTGCCTCTCTCGTATCGGGAAAAAGCATTCGGCCCGCCACCTGTCAATCTTG
>DAHWGX010000028.1 GCA_027335985.1 Nitrospirota bacterium
ACCGATCGTTGCGCCAACAGAAATGGTCATTGTCATGCCCTACATGCTTGAAATCGAGGGACAAGGCCGACCTCTTTATATCTGCATCCCGTATTCCGCCATCGAACCGATCAAGGAAAAACTTTATACCGGTTTTCAGAGTGACCAGTTCGAAATTGATACCCGATGGATTCACAGGCTCGAAGAACGCATCGCGGAGGTTCCACTGGAACTCGAAGTGTATCTGGGTCAAGCGGCGTTCACGCTTCGGGAGATTCTGAGCTGGCAACCAGGGAAGGTCTTTTCCCTGGATCGTTATCCTTCCAACCCGATCGACATTCGGGTCGGGGGAGTTCTTCGATTCCAGGGACGGCCCGGGATCTTCCGAAATAACCGAGCGATCCGGATCGATCGCCGTGTCCCTCCTCCAACTTCATCCGAAGATACCGAAGAGACCAGCCTGCCCACTCCGTAAAGGAATCCGATTCTCTCCCGGGAAATCGTCCCGGGAGAAATCCTTGGGATTCGAAAGACAGGAATAGATTGGACCAGAGAACGGGAAAAGACGATGAAGGCCGCTCCTCCTGGATTCACTCTTTCCCTTTTTCGGGGGGAGGTTCCTGCGAGTTCGTGTTCTCCAATATGCCGGCAGTCTTTAACTGTCTGAGTTGTTCCAGACGAAAGCAGCTCAGACAGAGCCTTTTCGTCTTGTCCTTCAAGGAATAAAGATCCACAGAAAAAACACCGCATTGGTCGCATTTTCCCTGGATGATTTTTGGTTTGTCAAAATCGAGTGGCATCCGTTTCTCCTCCTGAATCACCGGGAGCCCTTTTCAAAAAGGGCCGGACTCCCCCTCCGCCCCGGATTGGGGATTCTCGTCCAACATCTGTGGCTTCGAGGGTTGTGGAGAATTCCGGACGATAAAGATATCCACCCGGCGGTTTGCCTCCCTTCCCTCCGGAGTCAGGTTGCTGGCGATCGGACGATTCTTCCCAAAGCCCACGGCTTCCCCCTGATCGGGACGAATCCCTCCCATGCGGACAAGTGCGGCCAGGACATTGACCGCCCGCATACCCGACAAAGCCCAGTTGTTGAGGTAACGGTCCGTCCGGATCGGCAGATTGTCCGTATAACCTCGCACGTGGATCCTCCGCCCGCGTCCGGAGAGAACGTGACCGATTTTTTGAGAACCCCCATGGCCCTTCTGCGAAGAGAAGCATGACCGGACCGAAAGAGGAATCGGGACTGGATCCGCAAGATTGTTCCTTGTGGGGTTGGAATCACTTTCATCTCTCCCCGGAAAGCGGATCGTTCAACAAGAGTGTCCAGGGTATGAAACAGGGCGCTACGGGCGGGGGGAGAAGACCTTCCGGGCATCGTCATATCCTTCGGCACATCGAACGTCGGAGCGGTTGAAGGTTTCTGATGGTTCAAGGTTTCCTCCAGAGCGCTGGACAAAACCCGGAATTTTCCCTTGTTCATGGACGTCACCGCATAGAGCATGACGAAAAACGCGAACAGGAGTGTAATGAAGTCCGCATAGGACACGAGCCACCGATCCAGATTTTCCCGATCTTCCTTCCTTCGACGCTCTTTTTTCGTTTTATCCATCCTCCCTCCGGAAAGGCAGGCTTTATTCGTCCTCCTCGCGAGAAAATAATTCAACAAACCCTCTGACCGGGAAAATTTCTTGAAGAAAACTCTGCTCT
>DAHWGX010000038.1 GCA_027335985.1 Nitrospirota bacterium
GTCACCCCGGGCGGAAACATCCCGCCCATGCCCTTAATGTTTCGTCCTATCCCGGGATCGTCCGTTCGCCCGGCACCCCCACAGGGGCCGCTACCAGCTCTCCAATGCCTTTGCTGATCAGGAGTCGAAACTTATTCTTCATTTTAGTCACCTTCTTTAGGATGTCAACCCCCATCCTTCCCGTGGTGCAATCGGATTAAACACTAGGTCACAAAGTGGCTAAAAACCTTGATTTACGAATGGTGTTCTTGGTGTAATTTTGGTGTAATGAGATTCGAAAAATGGGTCTAAATGAGGTCACAAAGGGTCACATGAGGAAACGACTAAAACGCTATAATTTGGCTATGGTATTGGGGTTTTCTTTTGAGAAAGTGGCGCGCCTGGAGAGATTTGAACTCCCGACACTCGGAACCGGAATCCGATGTCTTTAAAATAAAATATCCATATTTAAAGCCAAAAACTCATGCTTTTTCTGTCCCAAAAATGCCTTTTGCCGTGCTGTTGCCGTGCCGACTAAAAAATGATACCTTTTTCAGGTCATCAAAAGGGGGATCGCATGGCATATTTTCGGAAACGCTCCGGCTCATGGGAAGCGACGATCGACAAAAAAGGCTTTAACCGGATATCTCGCACCTTCAACACAAAAACCGAGGCAGAAGTCTGGACCAGACATATTGAGAACGAAATGGACCGGGGGATCTTCGTTTCCCGCAAGGAAGCGGAAAATACAACGCTTGCCGAAGCCCTCGACCGGTATGGACGGGAAATCTCTTCAGGGAAAAAGGGAGAACGTCAAGAAATTGCCAGGATCCGCTTTTGGAAATCCCATCCAATGGCAAAACGTTTTCTCGCATCGATCCAGGGAAAAGATATCGCCGCCTTCCGGGATGAACGTATCAAGGACGGCTATGCGGCCAATTCCGTCCGTCTCGACCTCGCCATTATTTCCCATCTGTTCGAAATTGCTCGGAAGGAATGGGGAATGGCGGGCCTGGTTAACCCTGTCCAGCAGATTCGTCTCCCCCTCAAACCTCCGGGCCGAGACCGGCGTTTGATGTCTGGAGAAATTGAGAGGATTCTTTCCGCTTCCGGATCGTCCGTTCTCCCTGACATCGCCCGGTTTGCCATTGAAACGGGCATGAGACAGGCGGAGATTGCCGGAATGACTTGGGAACTGGTGGACCTAAAAAAACGGACCGTGACCCTCCTGAATACGAAAAACGGGGAAAAGCGGATCGTTCCTCTTCCGATCGAGGCCGTCCGGATTCTCTCCGGACTTCCCCGGAGGATCGACGGGAATGTCTGGGGGATCACGTCCCATGCCGTGGCTGTGGCTTGGCGGCGAGCCGTCTCCCGCGCCAGGGCCGTTTATGAGAAGGAATGCGAAGAAAAGGGAGAAAAACCAGATCCGGCCTTTCTGACCGATCTCACCTTTCACGACCTCCGGCACGAGGCCACCAGCCGGTTTTTCGAACTCGGGCTTCGTGCTGAAAAAGTCAAAGAAATTACGGGACACAAAACATATTCGATGCTCGCCCGATATACGCACCTGAAAGCGGAAGATATTGCCATGGAGATTGATAGCCTGGAAAAGGAAAGAGACAGGAAAGCGGTCGAGAACCAGGTGAAGAAGTTGAAATGACTCTTTTGAAGGATTATCGCAATCTCTCCCTTCGACTGACGGACGAACGCAAAAAGCACATTCTTGAACATCCGGAAATGGTATCCATGTTCGATGCCATCGAGCAAACGCTTATCCACCCGGAAAAGGTTATCCAGTCTTTGAGCGATCCAACCGTTCAGCTTTATTATCGCTTTTATCGGAACACAGTTGTCGGGGACAAGCATCTTTGTGTTATTGTAAAAAGAAATCGGGAGGATGCTTTTATCCTCACAGCTTATCTGACTGACACTATTAAAAAAGGGTTCATTCAATGGGAAGAGGTATAGTAAAAGTCTGGTACGATCCAGAAGGAGATTTTCTGGAAGTCCTCTTCGAAAAGAAAGAAGGGTATTTCCGGGAAACGAGTGATGATCGAGTGATGGAGAAAGTCGACATGCAAGGGCATGTCATCGGTTTTTCCGTTCTTGGCACCCGTAATCTTGCTAAAATGCCTCTTGAAGTGGCCCTATCCTAGCGACACGGGGACCCTTGGGGAGAAAGCGTCAGGTTAGAGTCTAAGACCCTGGGGGGAGAGTATCAAAATTCGACAAAGGCCCCTAATCTGACGCTTTTCGGGCCTTTGTCTGACATCAGAATAGGGTATTATACCCTATTCGCGGCGATCCCCCTGACATTTACGATAAAGATTTCATTTGTTGGTCGAGGCACTCGATCATCCGGCCCGATACGCCATGCGTTGACAAGGAATCCAATAGTATGTTCATAATGCCCTTATGAAGATTGTTAGAACCTTTGAAAAAAACATTTTGTGGGTTGTTTTGCTTGTCGGGCTCGCTTGGTTCCTTGGCGGAGTCGGAAAGCCTCCCGCTTCCCGTCCCATAATGGCTTCGATGCCACAAATGGGAAATGGAATTGGGGCCGGAAAAAGCATGCCGGTTTCCTGCCCGATGAAAGGGAGCCTTCCCTGCTGTAAAGATAAACTACAGATCACTCTTTGCCAGACTTCGCTGTGCGTTTTCTCAAAACCCTCCCAGGCACCTGTTTCCGGTGCGGTGCGCATACATCCACCGGCTCTCCGAATCATTCTGGACTCCGGACCGAATCCACCAAAACTTCCGGTGGGCAATCAGTCACTCCAATCCCATTTTCCGTCCCGATTTTCCTTTTCATCTCCCATCAATCGACCTCTCTTGATTTGAGACCCACCAAGTTCGTCAAAAATCGGATCGTCACGCCGTTTTTGAATTTTTTTGAACTTTCTGGGAGGTCTCATGTCATATTTTCACATATTGTCTTTTTCCCTGTTTTCGCGGAAACAGCCTTCAAGAGGCATTTCCCCTTCCGATAGTCTTCCGTTTCCCGGGAACTGCGGGGGCCGACAGATCCTTCTTCTGTGTCTTCTTCTATCAGCCAGCGTGCTGGGAGAGATTCCGTTCTGGCAGGATTCGATAACCCCGGTCTGGGGGGCCGATCGCGCCACCGTTTTGCCGATGGCTCCCCTTGCATCCACGAATCTCCCTGTATACACACTCGATCAGACCATTCGCCTTGCCCTCGGACGAAACCCTGAAATCGCCAAAAAGCGCGCACTCACAGGGCAGAAAGCAGCCCATTCCATAGAAGCAGGAGAACTTCCGGACCCCAAGCTGGTTGTAGGAGAGCAATATTTCCCGATCAGTTTCAACATGGGACAAAGCCTCCTGGCCATGACGACAGTCGGCCTTCGGCAAAGCTTCTCTCCCTGGGGGAAAAGGGATCTCCTTCACCAACAGGCTCTCGAAGAACAGAAAACCTCCGGATGGGACCTGAAAGACAGCGAGATCCGGCTTGTCCGAAATGTCCGGACAGCCTGGATCGACCTCTACCAGGACACTCAAAAGGAAGCCATTCTCCGGTCCCTCGCTGCCCTCTGGAAAAAGACCTTCGAAGCGGCCCTCACCCGCTACAGGCAGGGAACCGGAACCGAATCCGACCTCCTGCTGGCGCAGTTCCAGAAAGACAATCTCCGCGACAAGCAGGAAGTCCTTCATGTTCAGGAACAAGAAAGTCTCCACCGCCTCATGCGTCTTGCACACATCTCCCGACCGTTCAGGATAGCAGAAGAAGAACCTCACATTCCCGCGCCTCTTCCCGAAGTCACCCTGTTGAACCGCATCAACAAACACCCATCACTCAAATCTCGCCAAGCCGAGGATACGGCACAGGAAATCAGCGTTCAGGCGGCAAAAAAAGACAGGATTCCCGCTTTTTCTGTCGAAGGGGACTACAGCTATTTCATGGGACCCAGTCTGATTACAAGCACGCCCAACCTGTTTTCCGTCGTTCTGACCATGAACCTTCCGATCCGGAAAGGCGAAAGGCAGGATCAGAAGATCCGGGAAGAAGAGAGTGTGCTCGAATCGGTCGAGGCCCAGCATGAGGACCTCCGACAGAAGCTTGTCGAGGAGATACAAAACGCTGAAGAAGCCTATAGAAATCTTACAAGACGAACACTTTTCCTTGATCGGGTCCTGCTTCCCGAGGCCACCCGGAACGTCGACGCCGCCTTGGCAGGATATACGACAGGATCGGTTGATATGAACCGTGTCCTTGAAGCAATGAGAAAAGTCGAGGAGATCCGGATTCGCCTGGTTTCCCTTCAGGCGGACCGAATGAAAGCCATGACCGTGCTTTCCTATCTCGACGGCAGACGGGAAGGAGGCCCCAGTGAACAATAAAAATCTTGTTTCAATCTCGTTGGCTCTTTTCCTGGGAATGGGAATCGGGGCCGGAGCGCTTCACTGGATTGGCGCATCGAAAGCCTCCACCCCGAAGGTTGTCGGGAAGACAGGGGGAGAGTCGGAGCGAAAGATCCTTTACTGGCGAAATCCCATGAATTCTTCCATTCATGCCGACCATCCCATGAAAGACAACATGGGGATGGATTACATTCCCGTCTATGGGGGAGCTGCCTCTTCCTCCGGAAAATCGGTTTCGGTGAATTCCGGCATCCGGCAAACACTCGGCATCCGGGTAGTCCCGGTCGTTCATAGAAACTTCTCCAGGAGCATACGAACGGCAGCGACCGTCACCTATGACAAACACAGGATTCGCGTGATAACGGCACGGTTTTTGGGATGGATCCGGAATTTGCCGGTCCGATCTGTCGGGGATCTCGTTCGCAAGGGGGAGATCATCGCATGGATTTATTCTCCCGAGCTTGCCAGTTCCGAAGCGGAAGCCATCATTGCCCTTCAAGCCCTAAACAAAAACCCGTCCTGGAAGGACAATCAAAAAATCTGGGATGCGGCAAAGGACCGCCTCCATCTTCTCGGGGTGGCGGATAGCGAAATCAATCGCCTGAAACAAACGGGAAAATCCCGATCGGTCATTCCGGTCTATTCTCCCTATTCAGGAGTCGTGACGTCGATTTCGGCACAGGTCGGAGGAGCCATTTCTCCGGAAAAATCCCTGATGACACTGGCTGACCCCACAAGAGTGTGGGTCGATGTATTCTTCACTTCTCCCGAGCTTGCCTGGGTCAAGGATGGAGATACGGTAACGCTCCATCTCCCTTATCTGGCCTCCAGGCGTTACAAGGGAAGACTCCGGTTCATCAACCCTGAAGTCGAAAAAACAAGCCGAACCATCCGGGCCAGGGTGGTCGTCCAAAATCCCGACGGCGTCCTGAAGGCCGGAATGTACCTTGAAGCCGTTCTCCACCCGGATCCGCACCCCAATGCCCTGGTGATTCCACGAGAAGCCCTGATCCGGACCGGAAAGAAAACGGTCGTGATCACAGAAGTCGGCCAGGGTCGGTTCCGGCCGGTCAGGGTAACCATCGGTGCACGTTCGCCGCACCGGGTCGAAGTAATCTCGGGGCTCCGGGAAGGAGAGCGGGTGGTTGTCAGCGGACAGTTTCTTCTGGATGCGGAATCCCGGTTTGAAAACGTGTCGGACCGGATGGACGAAGGGGGGCACCCATGATCTCCCGGATCATTTCATTGTCTGTTCAACGGAGATATTGGGTCCTGGGAATCTGCCTGCTCATTCTGGCCTGGGGAAGCATCTCCCTGTACCAAAGTCCGCTCGATGCGATTCCGGACCTATCCGACACACAGGTTATTGTCAAAGCATCCTTTGCCGGCCAGCCTCCGTCCGTTGTCGAAAATCAGGTGACTTATCCCCTTACGACCGCCTTCCTGACCATTCCCGGAGTCCGGCATGTACGCGGCTATTCCGACTTCGGAAACTCCCTCATTTATATTCTCTTCAAGGAGGGAACCGATCCGTACTGGGCCAGATCCCGTGTTCTCGAATACCTGAATCAGGTCGAGGGCCGTCTCCCGCAAGGAGTGACAGCATCCCTTGGTCCGGATGCCACCGGACTGGGATGGATTTATGAATATGCACTCGTCGACAAAACGCACCGGTATGACCTGTCGCGTCTCCGGTCTATTCAGGACTGGTTTTTGAAGTTTGAGCTCCAGAGCATTCATGGCGTGGCGCAGGTGGCCTCCGTCGGCGGGATGGTCACGGAGTTCCAGGTTGAAGTGGATCCAAGAAAACTGTTGGGCTACCACATCCCCCTGTCCAAAGTCGAAAAAGCCATACGGAACTCGAACGGCGATGTGGGAGGATCGGTCGTGGACATGGGAGAGTCGCAGTTCATGGTCCGAAGCCGCGGGTATATCCGGTCCCTTGAGGATATCAGAAATATCCCTCTTTCTCTCGGTGCCGGAGGTGTTCCCGTGCGGCTTTCGGACGTAGCCTCCGTCCACCTTGGCCCGGAACTGCGCCTGGGCATTGCCGAGCTTGACGGAAAGGGCGAGGTTGCCGGTGGAATTGTCATTTCGCGGGGGGGAACAAATGCCCTCAAGATCATCGAAGCGGTCAAGAAAAAACTCCGGGATCTCAAACCCATGCTGCCTCCCGGGGTGGAGATCGTGACGACCTATGACCGTTCCCGGCTGATTCTGAAAAGCATCAGAACCCTCCTGGAAAAACTTCTGGAAGAATCCATTGCGGTCTCGTTGGTCTGTCTTCTCTTCCTCTCCCGCATCCGGTCATCGCTGGTGGCGATCCTGAGCCTTCCGGTCGGGATCTTTGCAGCGTTTGTCCTGATGGCCCGCCAAGGACTTACCGCCAATATCATGTCTCTTGGCGGAATCGCCGTTTCGATCGGCGTCATGGTCGACGCGGCCATCGTGATGATCGAAAACATGCACAAACACCGGGAGCGCTCCGGCGAATCAGAAACCTCCTGGGAGACCGCGATCCAGTCCGCACAGGAAGTAGGTCCCTCCCTCTTCTTTTCTCTTTTGGTGATCACTGTATCGTTTCTTCCTATATTCGCCCTTCAGGACCAGGAAGGTCGTCTCTTCAAACCATTGGCCTTCACCAAAACGTATTCCATCGCGATTTCCGCCGGTCTTTCGATCACGCTTGTACCGGTTCTGATGGGATTTCTGATCCGGGGAAAAATAAAGCCGGAAGAGGACAATGTCATCAACCGGATACTTGTTTTCCTTTACCGGCCGGTGATCGGATGGGTCCTTCGCCACCGGAAGCTGACCATCGCGTTCGCATGTGCATGCCTTGCCACTTCCGTCATTCCCCTGAGTCACCTGGGGACAGAGTTCATGCCCCCACTCTATGAAGGCGATCTCCTATACATGCCGACCCTGACGCCCGGTGTTTCCGTGGGAGAATCCGCCCATCTTCTCCAGATTACCGACCGTCTCATCAAAACGGTTCCGGAAGTGGCGCGGGTATTCGGGCAGGCCGGACGGGCAGAAACCGCCACCGATTCGGCCCATCTTACGATGTTCGATACCGTCGTGATGTTAAAACCCCGGGACCAGTGGACCTCCGGGGTGACGCTTGAACAGGTCAGGGAGCATTTGAACCAGGTCGTGTCTCTTCCGGGAGTCTCAAACATCTGGACCATGCCGATTATCAACCGGGTCAACATGCTGAGTACCGGAATCAAATCGCCTCTTGGCCTCAAGGTCACGGCCCCGTCACTTGAGACTATCAACCGGATCGACCAGGAAATCCAGACTGTTCTAAAAAGACTCCCGGAAACCTCTTCCGTTTATGCCGACCGTCTCACCGGAGGCCGGTACATTGTCGTGGCTATTCACCGCGAAAAAGCCGCCCGTTATGGTCTCAACATCGAAGATGTCAACCGGCTGGTGGAAACGGCTATCGGCGGAGAACGCCTGACAACCGTGATTCAGGGTCGAAAACGCTTCCCGGTCAACCTCCGTTACCCCAGAGAGGATCGGGGATCCCTGGACGCCATTGGCGCTTCACTTCTTTCCACACCGGACGGACAGGAAGTTCCTCTCTCCCGCCTGGCCTCTCTCAGCATTGAAGATGGTCCGACTATGATCAAGACAGAAAATGCCCGACTCACGGGGTGGATTTACATCGAGCCCAAGGGAGGGAACCTGGGTGGCTATGTCGAGCTGGCCCGAAAGGCCATCGCCCGTTCCGTCACATTGCCTCCGGGAACGACTCTGTCCTGGTCGGGACAGTACACCTCCATCGAACGGGCGCGGAAAAGACTGGAACTGGTTCTCCCGCTCGCCTTCGGGCTCATTGTCGCCCTTCTGTTTATCCATTTCCGGAGCGTTGCCAAGACAGGAATGGTGCTCCTGTCGCTCCCCTTTGCAGTGCTCGGAAGTCTGTGGTTTCTCTATGGACTTCATTACAGGCTGTCCGTAGCGGTCGTTACAGGGATGATTGCCCTGGCCGGAGTCGCCGCCGAGTTCGGGATCGTGATGATTCTGTACCTCGATCGCTCGGTCGATCGCCGCATGACAGAAGGAAGGCTCAGAACACCGGAGGATCTCGATGAAGCGATTCTCGAAGGAACGCTCTATCGCCTGCGTCCCATCGCCATGACGGGAACAGTTATCCTGGCTGGACTGCTCCCGATCATGTGGAGTCACAAAACCGGATCGGATGTTATGAAACGGATTGCCGCGCCAATGGTAGGCGGGATGGTGACCGCCATGATCCTAAGCCTTCTGGTGATCCCCGTGCTGTTCAGGATGTGGAAAGGAGGCGATCTCCGGAAAAAAAATCCGAACGGAGATTCTGTCTACCATCCATCACAACCGAGGGAAATGTCTCCTTCGGAAACACTCGAACCTTAGTCGAAAGGAAAGAAGCGATGAATCCTCTGAAAAACCGATTTTTTACCACGACAGGAATTTTGGCAGGAGTGCTCGGAATGGTCCTTTCCGGAACACTCGCCCTGGCGGACGACATGGGAGGAGGGATGGGAGACATGAACGGGATGTCCAACATGTCCTCCGGGATGGGAAGTTCTTCTTCCTCTCCAGCCGTTGGACATGGAAAAGGCGTCGTGAAATCGCTGGATACCAAAGCGGGAACGGTCACGATCACCCATGGTCCCATCAAGGAATTCGGATGGAAGGGGATGACCATGGCCTTCAGCGTAAAGCACCGATCATTCCTTTCCTCCCTGAAAAAAGGGGAGCAGGTCCAATTCGATGTCATTCAAGACAATAACGGGCCGGTCATTACAAAGATTGAAGAACGTCCGTGATTCATCTGCAAATGGTAGCTGCCCTGAGCATTGGGACAATTCCGATGGGAAAGATTGGAAATCAGGGCAGAAAACCCGATGGAAATTCTCCATAGCTCATAGAGCATGGGGAGTTTGACCGGGTCCATCGACCAGATTTCCCTGATCGGGGACCCCAATAACAATAAATTACAATCGGAGGTACATCATGTTGAAAAGAGTGATTTTCCTTTCATCGACGATCTTTTTCCTGGGTTTTCCCGTGGGGGCTTGGGCAGTCAATCCTGCCGATGTCTTTTTGAACCAGAAGATGGACAAAGCTGAAGCGAAATTGAGGCAGGCAGAAAAAACGAGCGGGATGGAACGTCAGAACGCTCTTGCGGCACAAATAAAAATGATCAAGAGCAACAACAAAATCATGCGGAAGGAAATGACCGAACTGATGAAGAAAAGTATGGAAATGGGACGGATGACGACGATCGCGGATCTCATCCGATCTAACCGCAGAATGGACCAGTACAATCTTGTCATGAACAAAATGATGGACCAGATGATCAGGGACGAATCGATTTTATTGGAGATTATTCAGAAAAAGTGAACCAGTCGTCCCCTTTCGCTCTCCCATGATTTTAGTGTGGGGGCTCCTCTGCTCATGGGGTATCCAAAAGCCCCTGTGAAAGAGAACTCTCCTGGAACAATGAGGTTCCGGGAGGGGGGCTTCCATGAGAAAACGGGCCCGTTTCGGGGCAGCCGCTGATGGAATGGAAGGAAAGATATTGTGGGAGGAACAGCATGGATAAAAAATCGTTGACAAGTTCTGGCATCGATTGTTCTCGAAGGGAATTTTTTCGGCATATGTCGGTTTTTTCATTGTTGATAGCTGGGTGGATCCTGCTTGAAAAAAATCCTGCGAGGGCAGGGACTACAAAAATCAGTAAAAAAGACGCTCATTACCAGACCCATCCTGACGATGGAAAGATGTGCATGAACTGCCAGCATTTCATTTTTCCCGGTGGAATGTCGTCCATGATGGACAAAATGCCGGACATGGGGGGCATGAAGGATTCCATGGGGATGGGGAACATGATGGCCGGACGTTGCCACATCGTGGCCGGGCCCATCAGCCCCATGGGATATTGCCGGTTTTACCAGGAAAAAGGTTGACCGGATCTAGAGTAGAAAAACATTTCCGAGCGGGTACGAAAAGGAATATTTTGGGTGGTCGTCGCGGAGAGTCTTATCATTTTGATGTAGGTTCGCTCACATTTCCATTCCGCCCCGTTCCAGCTCGTATTCCCGTTCTGCTGGACGGATCCCTTCTTCCTTCCCGTTCCCGGGCTCTTTCTCCGGGGAGGGAGCCCCCATGCTCCGGTCCTCCGGTTTTTCCAGGACTTCTTTCCCGATCCAATTTTCCAACTTTCCTTCCATCTTTTCTTTCACGTCCACAATCTCGAAGTCCAGGGCGTTCATCTTCTCGTTTTTCCGGATCGAGGCGAGAAGGGCCTTGACCTTTTCCAGCCTGGGATCAAATTCGTTCTGTCCTTCCCGTTCCTTCCGTCCCCCGAGTTCGACCCCGGAGTATTTGTCGAGAAATTTCCGGAGGACATCGAAATTCTTGTTCCAGTCTTCCGGAAGAAGAGGGGCAAGCTTCTGCTGCTTTGCAAGCAGCTGTTCGGTGAAGTCGATCATCCTGTCCGTGGGCTCAAGCTCCACCCCGCTGTTTTGGGCCATCTTGTCGATCTGGTCCTCCGTCAGGACGATCTGCGTCCCGTCCCGGTGGCGGGTCAACTGGACGTAGAGGGCGTTCAATCCCATTCCCGTGACCAGGTTCGAGGAAAAATCGACAGTCTCCCCCTGGCTCTTGTGGATCGTGACGGCATACCCGTAGTCGATCTGCGCGTAGTCCCGCGGATCGAACCGGATCTCCTTCCCGTTGTCCATCTTGACTGTGAACACGCAATCCTTACCGTCACTCGTCACGTCTATATTCGCCAGGGTTCCCGTTTCCCCGTTCATCACTCCCAGCTTCCGGTCGTTCTTCTTGAAGTAGAGCCGTTCGCCCGCCTGGAACTCCCGTTTGCCTTCGGAATTTCCCTCCCGGTCCCGGACGGTCGTTTCGACCCGGGGCCCGGTCAGACTCCCGAAAGTTTTCATCTCCGCCCTTGCGCGGTCGTTCAGTTCTCGAACGTCCTCCCGCCTGTAGGCGGTGAGCAAGGTTTTGGTCGGCTCGGAGGTCACGAAATGATCGCTCCAGGCTTCGACGGTTTTTTTGATCGCCTCGTCCCGGTCCTGGGCGATGCTGATCATGTTGGCTTCCAGATACTTCTGAAGCCCTTCCTTCACCTGGCCGGACCGGATCTCCCGGGAGGCATCCTTCTGCCAGTCCGACCTCTGCCGACGGTTTTCCGTCAATTCGGCGTACCCCAGCTCTTTCTTGAGGGTCTTGAAGGGATTTCCGGCGGCGACGGGAGGCACCTGACTTTCGTCGCCGACTAGGATCAGCTTGGCCCCCGCCTTCTCGGTCTCGCGGATCAGTCCCGCCATGAGTCGGGTGTCGTTCATCGCCGCCTCGTCCACGACGACGACGGTTTTTTCGGAAAGGATCCGAGTCGGTGGGACCTTTTCCCCGTCCTCCCGCTCGTATCCCTGAAGTTCCCGGAGAAGGGAAGCTAAAGTCTGGGATCGGATCCCCGTGTCTTTCTGGAGACCGGCGGCTTTCTTCCCCTGAAGACTGGCTCCGATGACTTCGAACCCGGAGGCTTCCAGGGCATACCGAACCGGGACCAGGGCCGTGCTCTTCCCGGCCCCGGCGTGCCCCTCCAGAATCCGGATCCGGCCAGCTTGTGTCGTCAGATGTTCGATCGCGTTATGCTGCTCGTCCGAGAGCTTGAAGCCTTTTTCAAATTCGTAACGGGCAATTCCAGCTTTGGTCGCTTCCGGGAAGACGACATGCCGGGCGTCCTCTTTCCCCGCCCGGGCCATGGATTGGATCTCCTGTTCAAGGGCAAGCATTTCTTGGGTGGTATAGTAGATTTCCCCGTCCTTCCCCCGCAGTTTCACGATCTCCGGATCTTTTAGACACGCCGCGACTTCCGCCTTCACGTCGTCCAGTCCTCGGCCATTTTGGGAACATGCGACGCCGGCAACCCGGAACAGGTCCTTCTCCTGAAAGACCGCTTCCATCGTCGTCAGCTTCCGGAGGAGTTCCGGGCGGTCGAGCGAAAAAGAATCATGATTCGATTCCCTCTCCATGCCCCGAAGTCCCTGAAGAGATTCCGCAGTGATCCCGTACTCTCCGGCGATCTTCTTCCATTCTTCACTTAAAATCTCTGCCTCGACGACTTCCTTCCCTTTTCTCGTGTCGAGCGCCGCGACCTCTGCTGCCTTTCCTCCGGACAGTCCTTTTTCTTTGAGCGCCTTCTCGATCTGGACCCGGCGCTTGGAAAACTCTTCTTCAAGCTCTTTAGGAATCCCGGGCAAACGGAAATACTCCCGGTCGGCCTCGATTCCGAACCCGAGATTCTTGCTGATTTCCGAAGACAGTTCGGCGCGGTACACGGCCCCGAGAGCCAGTTTCCATTCGAAAAGCTCTTTTTCATTCAACGCCCCCCATGTCCCGTCGGCTCTCAGGCCCATGTTCTGGAGCATGGCATGGGAGTGAATCTGGGGGTCCAGCTCCCGGGAGCTGCCGTGGCGGTAGACGGCCGAGAGAAGTTTCACGTGTTCTTTCGTAATCGTCCCTTCCTTCGAGCTTCCCCGCCTGGCCAGGGCAAACTTTTCCTCGATAAAGGCCAGCGTGCGTTCGACGGCCCGGTCCTGGGCGTCCTCGATCCCTCTTTTGACTTCCTCGGTTCCCACGGCCCAGGCGATGCTGACCGACTTCGGAGCGGAGAAGGTCAGATCGAACGCATACCGGCGGTCCACCCCGGCCTTCTGGACCAGGGCCTCCCCCGTCCTGGGATCGAACCCCTGCAAGGTTGCGAGGAGATGGTCCCGGTTCACGGCTCCGGACAGACCCAGTTCGGCGGCCGCTCCTCCGAGCCACCGGGAAGGGGTCGCCTCGGATCCTTGGGAGTAGTAGTCCTCGACCGCCCCGACCTGTTTCTCCTTGTTCCGGTTTTCGTCCGGGTAGTCCGC
>DAHWGX010000043.1 GCA_027335985.1 Nitrospirota bacterium
AATTCAGAAAAACCTGTGGGGAGGATCGCTCTGGTCCCCCAGCTATTTTGCCGGAAGCTGTGGGGGAGCCCCCATCGATGTGATTCGCCAATACATCGAACAGCAGAAGACGCCACACTAAAAGCCACTACAGGGACGGCCCTGCCGTCCGCGCTATCCTTCCCCGCCGTGAACGGCGAGGTTTGCCGCGCGCTTGGATCAAAACCTTGCCAGGAGAGAAAAAAAGTCCTCAGTACAGGGAAGCGCGATTGACGACAACGAAAAATGAAGGACCATTCCTCCAACGGTGTTGCAATCGCCTAAAAAATAAGGAACTCCTATGGGAATGAGTCCTTTTCTTTGTCTTCCATAAGGACAATTTGAACCACATTTTATCGGAAAAACGCCGTAAACCGTCGCCGTTCAGGGCGGGGATATAAGGCGTGCCTTGCGGTAGTATGGAAACCATGAAATCTCGTCAGACCTTCAAACTTCGCCTCGTTCCGACTCCTGAACAGGAAAACCTCCTGTCCCGTGCCTGCGGGTGCGTCCGGTTCGTGTGGAACAAGGCTCTCGATCTTCAGACGAGACGGCTCGAAGCCGGGATTCCGGCTCTCTCCTACGGGGACAGGCCCAGGCGCCTGACCCTGTGGCGACTCCCTCCGCTATCCCGATCCTCTTCAGGTGAAGCTCGATCTTTCGACCCGGGATCCGGAGGGAAGAAATCTCCTCCCCCGGATCTTTCTCCCCGAGGTCGGGGGTGGGTCTTGGCGTCGTCTCCCTCGCCACATTGTCGGACGGTACCCGGATCCATACGGCTCCGGATCGCCTCCTCGCCATGAAACGGGCGGAAGAGAAGCTCGTCCGGGAGCAACGCAAGCTCTCCCGGAAAGACCGGAAGGGGAAGAAGAGCCACAATTTCCGCAAGCAGAAGATCCGCGTGGCGAGAACCCACGAAGGGGTCGCGGACATGCGTCTGGATTTTCTTCACAAGGCCTCGAATTCGATCGGCGAAACCCAAGCCGTGGTCTATGTCGAGGATCTGACAATCCGGACCATGACCGGAAGCGCCCGGGGAACGGCAGAAAACCCCGGCCGGAACGTCCGGCAGAAGGCCGGACTGAACCGCTCCATTCTGTCCCAGGGCTGTCCAGTGATGGGGGATCTTCCTCTCCCTGCTGGAAAACAAGCTTTCGAGACGGGGAGGATGCCTGGTTCGGCTCGATCTCCGGAACACAGGCCGGACCAGACCACCTTCCGGTGCGTCTCCTGTGGGCATGAAGATCATGCGGATTCGAACGCCGCGAAGAACATTCTCAGGGCCGGGCAGGCCCGCAGCGCCTGTTTGGAGGACTCCTCCTCCACGTTCGCCGCCTGACCGTTCAGATGGCGAATCGATCCCCGTTTTCAGTCCGGGGAGTTGGCAGGAAGGAATCCCCTTCCTTTCCGCTTTCGCGGCGAGCGAAGCGAGAGGGAGGGGAGGATGTCAACATTCTCCGGGAGTCGTCCCTTATGCTCAGGATCCGCCTTTTTCTCCTTTCGGCCCTTCTCCTGTTCGGCTCCTGCGCTTTCTATTCCTCATCGGGGTCAGACAACCGGCAGGGGAACTACCTGATCAACACCCGCTCCCTTCCGAACTTCGTCAAGACCATTCCCGTCCCGAGTGACCCCCGGGACCTTGTCCTCGTCAAGAAGGTCCGCCTGGAGACAAAACACCGTCTCTCCCCCATGGATTTCATTTACCAGTCAAAACCCCGACCCTACCATGGGCGTCTGTACCTGATGGACTTCCGCCGCCGCCGCATTTATTCGGAGGAAACCCCCGAGCGTCCCTACCGGTGGATCCGCCCAGTCGGAGGCCGTCCCTACCGTTATCTCTATACCGGCAAGTTCGTCGCCCTCAAAAAGGACTGGCAGGCCGAACAGGAGTGGGAGGCGCACCAGGCCATTAAAAAGGAAAAGAAGAAGGCGAGGGAGAGCGCCCGAGGACACATCGTTCCCCTCCCTCCCTCGCTGTCGCAAGGTCCCCTTGGAGGCTCCGTGATCCAGCAGGACGAAAACTCCATGACGGAGATGCTCCCCTCGGGTGCCTACGTCTTCCATCCGAAGAGTGAGCTCGAGGCCGCCGGCTATCATTATTCCAAGTCCAATGGGTGGAAGCGCTCTCCCTGACGCAGTCCTTCGGGAAGGCTTTCTCCGGCCTTCCCTCATCGTCCTCTCCCGTGACCAACTTGTAACAGGATCTTTAACAGGGTGTCACCCCCTCGAGGGATCCTGTGGCAAGAATGAATCATTCGGGCAGCCCGCTCTTCCATACCGGAGAATCCCATGGACCAAGAAAGAACCCAGGACGATGTCGCGCGTCTTCTTATGGAACGTTTTGACCCGCAATGGTTTTTCTGGTCAAAGCTCGCCGGTGGGATCCGAATGGTCGAAGAAAAAGAGTGCCATCAGAAGAAAGGTTCCCGGGATCTTTCCCCCTGGATTTCCGCGATCCGCCAAAGGATCGTCCCCGGCGTCTCACGCTATCAGTCGGGAAGCATTCCCGTGAACATTGCACGCATAACCCCTGTCGTTAAGGATTCTCTCCCAAAAAGACAAGATATGGGACGGAGACCTCGGTCACCTTCGGGCCTGTTTGCCGAAACATGGTAAAATGAAGTGGGATTGGCAGGAATTCCGAGGGAATTTTCAGCCCCCCTCATTTCCTGCGACCGCTTCGTGGCAAATGCGACCGAGCCCTCCCGGACGGAAAGTACATCCCTATCTTTATCTTTCGGCCCTGATTTTCTGATCCCGCAATTCCCGTGGATGGAGTCGACTCCGGTTCAGAGCTGTCGTATAATGGACCAGCGCGTCCGAATCGAAAATGTCCGGCACGCGAAATTCTTCTGGTTTGCGCCGGCACCCTAGACCACCACCCAAACGATCAATCACTGATCTTCGGAGGAACCATACCTATGTCCGTCCTCGTTGGAAAGCCTGCTCCAGATTTCACCGCCACCGCCGTCATGGGGGACAACTCCTTCAACGACAAGTTCACACTGTCGGAAGTCCTGAAGGGAAAATATGGCGTCCTGTTTTTCTACCCACTTGATTTCACCTTCGTCTGCCCTTCTGAAATCCTCGCCTTCGAACACCGGCTGAAGGAGTTCCACTCCCGCAACGTCGAGGTGATATCCGTCAGCATCGACTCGCATTTCACCCATCTTGCCTGGAAAAACACCTCAGTGGACAAAGGCGGCCTCGGCCATGTGAGCTTTCCCATGGTGGCCGACCTGACCAAGAGCATCAGCCGGGACTACGATGTCCTTCTCGGAGAGAAACTGGCCCTCCGCGGCTCATTCCTGATCGACAAGAACCGCATCGTTCGCCATCAGGTGGTCAACGATCTTCCCCTCGGGCGTAACGTGGACGAGATGCTCCGGATGGTCGACGCACTCCAATACACCGAGCAGCACGGAGAAGTCTGTCCGGCCGGGTGGCAGAAAGGCAAGCCCGCCATGAAGGCCTCCCCAGCCGGCGTGGCCGACTATCTTGCACACCACGCGAAGGAGCTCTAACTTCAGTTAATCCTTGCCGTTCGGAATGCTCCGGGTCCCCCTGCACGTTGCGGGGGGGCCTTTTTTTTGACACCTCCGAACCCGGCCATCCACCTTAACCCTGATTGTGTAGGAAAGATTCGTGATCCGATCGGTTCTGTTCGACTTCAATGGCGTCATTCTCGACGACGAAACCGTCCACCGGGATCTTTTCGCCCAGGTCCTCGCCCCCCATGGGGTCCCCCTGTCTTCCGAAGACTATGACGCCCTCTATCTCGGCATGGACGACCGGGGATGTCTTTCGACAGCATGGGAAGCGGCAAAAAAAACTCCCGTCCCAGAGTCTACCCTCCGGGACCTGATTGAAGCCAAGTCCCGTCTTTACGAGATTCGGATGGCGGAAGGACTTCCTCTTTACGAGGGGGTCCAATCCCTGATCCGGGAGCTGGCCGGACGTGTTCCCCTCGGGATCGTATCCGGGGCTCTTCGGCCCGAAATCCTCCATGCCCTCGAGAAAAACGGCCTGAAAAACTTCTTCGCCTTTGTCGTAAGCGCAGAGGACACGCACCATGGAAAGCCCGATCCGGAAGGGTATCTGAAGGCCTATCGCCTTCTTCTCGATCGCGGGCTCCACGCGGGGGGGCCACACGAGATCGCCGTCATCGAGGATTCGGTGCAGGGAATCGCCGCCGCCCGGGAGGCGGGAATGAAGACGGTGGGCGTTGGCCACACCTATCCGCTGTCGCAGCTTCTTGATGCGGACCGCGCAGTTTCCCATATCCGCCTTCTGACGGCAGAAAGTGTCCTTTCACTGTGACTGCCGTCACAATTTCCTGCGACCGGGATCATAACCTTCCGGGACGACCCCTGATAGAATAATCAAGAATTGCAAATGCCGGGGCCATGAGGCTCCATGATAACCAACACATTGATAGTCGAGGTCATCCTCCCATGAAAACGTCAGTCGGAAAAAAACTTTTTGCGTCCCTTCTGCTTTCTTTTGCCGTGATCGCCACTCCCCTGACTCTCAACCCGGCTCTTGCCGATGAGGCAGCGGCCGGCAATATCGATTCTCCGGCAACCTCCCAGTCGTCCTCAGGAGGGACCTATGACAACGTCCACCATTTCGGCGTGGGACTCGCATGGGCTCCCATGGACATGGTCCAGCAGAACGGAAGCGATGTCTTCAGCAATGTCGGCTTTGTGGATGCCCGGTACTGGTTCAACGACCGCTTCGGCCTCGATGGAGGCATCGGCCTGGGGCTTCCGCAGATCTCTCCCCAATCGAGCCTCCTTGCCACACTGAACATCGAGCCGATGCTGGCGCTCATCACCCGGCGGCATTCTCTACTCTATGCCAACCTCGATCTCATTCCCGCCCTCAATACCGGTGCCGGACTTCCCTCCGCCGTCAGTCTCTCCGCCGGGATCGGAATCGAGACCGAGATCGCGGACATTCCACGGCTCTCCTGGTTTGCCCAATGGAACCCCCTGTCCATCAACTGGAACCTTCCCAATGGAGGACCTTCTGCCACAGGCTTCACCTTTCTGGGATCTCTCATGAACGTGATGGTCGGATTCCATTACTATCTCTAAAGGCTTTTTCCGATGAGGGAGCAGCAGGACATTTTTGTCACCCTGTATGGACATTCGTGTCTTGATTTCGGACAAAAAATTGCCATATCAATAGCTTTCATTCATCAAGTTGTCATGGATAAAAAATACTTCAAATTGGCACATTGATTGCATTATAATGAATCAGGAATCATGAAAATCGGAATTCAAATTGTTCAGGGTGGATAAAAATGGATAAGAATCTGGGAAAAACGAAGACGAAAGGGTTCTTGGGGCTGTTGATCGGAATGGCGCTCGCCCTTTTTCAGACCGGTGAATCTCCCGCCGCGATGATCGAGGACGAAGGCACGGGAGACCGTCATGTCGCCAAGAAGGTGATTGGGGGAATCGTGATGAAGGTTCGCCACCGGACGGGAACACGGAACATCTCCCTCCTGATCCGGGAAACCCGGATCGACCGGACAGGCCGACCTCTCTGCAATGCCCCAACGGGTCGGATTCTTTCTGTAGAGTCGGTGGGCGGGATCTTCCTCGCACGATCCGCCCGCCTCAAGAGTTCACTGGTGGTCATGGAGTCTCCCTCGGACCCGACCCCCCGGGACCTGAAACCAGGAGAATGCGTCTCCGTCGCCCCCGACGACATCGACCGTGTTGAAGCGGCGCTACGCTCCTCGATCAGAATCGAGCGGACTTCCGTCGTGGCGAAAAAGACCGATAAAGTGAAAGAGGGCCTGGTCGAACTCTGGGCCCGGACCTTTCCTGCCAAAGGCGCGGTCGCCTCTCACTGGCACGGAAACGGACTGTCGCACGGCAAAAAGGCCGTTCCTGCCTCGATCCCGGCGACAGCACGTCCGCTTGGCCAGCCTGCCTGATACTCACCCGCATACATCCTTCCTTCCGTCCCGGCACTTTTGGTCCGACCGCTCCTTCCCGCCAGGGAAGGGGGACCGGAGAGACCGGGGCGGAGCACCCCACCCTATCCTCCGCTTGAAAGACAGCGTGACCGCCTGATCGAAGATCGGTGGCACCTGTCCCCGTTTTCTCCGAAACATCCGATCCACTCTTCCCGCAAAATCGGGTCCCTCTTCGATCCCGCATGCCGACCACGCATTTTGGATCATCCAATAACGGAAAATCGGAGGAATCCGGGAACGACGACGCCGGAGTAAAGGGGGCTTTCGCCTTGAGGATCGTACCTATGGCTTTGCCTGTCGTCTTCCTTCATCTTTGGGCTCAGAGCGAAAAGGGCTCCCCCGGGCGAACGGACAGCACCCGGCAGTTTTTGTCCGCGACCAGCCGTGTAAAGGCTTCCGGAGTTCCCGTCAGAGCAGGGAAAGTTCCATGATGAAGCGGCAGAACGGTTTTGGCTTCCAGAAATCCGACCGCCATTGCCGCCTCCCGGGGTCCCATCGTATAGAGGTCTCCGATGGGAAGACAGACCAACTGTGGATCGTAAAGCTCGCGAATAAGCCTCATGTCGGAAAAGACATTGGTGTCGCCGGCATGGTAGAGGCGAAACCCGTCAGAAAGCTCGACCACGTAGCCCGCCGCTTCCCCACCGTAGAGGATTGCCTTCCCGTCCGAAATCCCGCAACTGTGGTCGGCATGCACCATCGTGACCGTCACCCCCCGAACCGTCTGGCTCCCTCCCTTGTTCATCGGATGGGTCTGGACGACTCCTTTTTTATTTAGCCACGCGCACAGCTCAAAGATTCCGACCGTTTCAGCCCCGCTCGCCTTGGCCAGTGGAACGGCATCTCCGATATGGTCGAAGTGGGCGTGGGTCAAAAGGATCAGATCCGCCTTCGAGAGCGTTCTGAAGGAGTCGGGACAGGAGGGATTTCCTGAAAGCCAGGGATCGAGGACAATCTCCGTTCCGTTCTTGTCGCGAACGAGGAGGGTCGAGTGCCCGAGCCAGGTGAAAAGATGGGCGTTCTTCTGCGACATGGGATCTCCTATTGTGCGAGCGTGAGCGGCGGCAGGACTGAACTCCACACGATTTCCGACTCATTCTAGCAGAAAAATTTTTCGGAAAATGCTACGATTTCTCAGGAAATCATTGAATCCCGGGCCGGAACAACTCATTGAAAAGGATCCTAGCGGAATGACCATGTACAACGAAGGGACCCGTGAAATCGCCGATGAAATCGAAGCCCGGACCCGTGCCAACCCCGACTTCGCCCGGAGGCTGGGAGATTTCGGCTTTATCGAGCTCGAGGACACTTGGGGCGACGAAACCACCATCCTGAACACCGCCCGGGTCTCGACCTCCAACCGGAGGCTCCGTTCGGTCGAGGAGCTGACGGAGAAAGATCGTAATCTTCTTTTTCATCTTCTGTCACAGCATCACGGGACCCCCTTCGAGACGGTCTATTTCCGCTTCCGGTTCATCGCTCCCATTTTCGTCCTCCGGCAATGGGTCAAGCACCGGATCTCGACCTGGAACGAGTTCTCCATGCGCTACCGCAAACCCATCTCCGCCTACTACGTCCCGAGCAGGGAGGCCCGGGCCGTCCTTGGGTTCGAGGTGGTAAACGCGGAACAGACAGAGCGGTATGCCGCTCTCATGGAGAAGATCTTCGACTTTTACGAAACCGAGTATCGGGAGTCCTGCAAAAGGATCGACGAAGCGGTCGACAAGGGTCTGATCCCGGGAGGGAAGGCCGACCCGGCTGCCCGGAATCCCTACCGGGCCCGGGCCCGCGAGATCCTGCGCTCGGCCATTCCGGTCTCGGCCTACAGTGACGTCTACTGGACCGTCAACTTCCGCTCTCTCATGAATTTCTTCGATCTCCGGACCAAGGAGAACGCCCAGTACGAAATCCGGGAGTACGCTCTGACGGCTTTCGAGCTCTTCTCGAAAAAATTTCCCCTGTTGTCCGATCTCTACAGGAAGGCCGGCCGGACATTGTCCTGAGCTTGTGCGGCGACGATCGCGACCGGTCTGTCGCACGCATCGCCCCTCTCCCCGCAATTTCCCGACAAGCATCGTAAAAGAATATCGATCAGCGTGTAGTCCTCAAGGTCGTCCTCGGTTTTCCGGAGAGATTCCGTCGGAAGTGTCTGTCAGGCGTCTCCGGACAGACGTGAATGATGTGGGGAGTTAATCCTGCATTCCGACCCGGAAACCTTTTGACGGCGTCCTCAATGGCTATCGAAGCTGGCCCGTCCAATGGATCCATCTTTCGCCCTCCGCAGATCCACCTTCCGCGCGACGGGGTCGTTCGATGGCCCCTTCCACGACAGGATCCGGAGAACCGGATGCCCGTCCACGTTCTCTAGCGGAAGATAGAGGAGATGGGTCCGGGGATCCGCGAGGATCGAATGGGCCCGAAAACCGAGAAAGTCCTCCGAAGCCAGGGCCAGTCCCCTTCCCGTCAAGCGGTAGACTCCGACGAGACCCGACTCGGAGGCCACGAAAAGAAGTCCCCGCCTCCGGTCGACGGAGAGGACGTCCGGGTCCATTCCGGTGGGAAGGTTCGCGAGGATCCGACCAGACCCGAGGTCCACCGCAAGGATCCGGGCGTCCCCCTCGCAGGCCACGTAGGCCAGGCGCTTAGAGCCGTCGATCCGGAGTCCATGGGGGTGCCGGCACGGCAAACGGAAGCGTTTGACGACGCGAAGCGCGAAGGGATCGATCCGGACAAGAAGATTTCGTGTCTGCACCGCTACATAGACCCGATGGGTCTTGTGATCGACTCTCACGTTGCCAGCTTCGCCGGAGAGAGGGATCGTTCCCAGAACCCGGTTCGTCCGCGTATCGATGACGCTGAGGGAGCGTCCCCACTCGTTCGAGACGAAGATCCTTTTGCTGGCAGGTTCGTAGGCGAGGCCGTCCGGATGAATCCCGGTCGGCAGGAGGGCCACCGTCCTTCCGCTCCCGGCGTCGACCACGGCCAGATGACCGATCTCATGGCGGGAGAGGGGCGACACGGTGGCGTAAACCCTGGCAAGCGACGGCACCGCGATCACTCCGTGGACATGCGGGAATCCCTGAAGGTCGCCCACCACACGCCTTTTCAGGGTGTCGACGACGACGAGCCGGCCGTCACCGAGATGGGCCAGATAGAGACGCCCTGTCCGAGGATCGAGGCTCTGGTAGTCGAAACGCGTGGGCCGGCCGGGAAGCGGAATGGTGTCCAGCGTGGACCATCCGTCATGCGGGACACCCGACGCACGCGCTGTATCCGGAGAGACGGACCCCAGCCAGACGAAAGGAAAAAGGAAAAGGAAGGTCCTCAGGAGACAGGGGATTGATTTCTCCTGATTCCCAAAGGGCCCGGCCGCGAGATTCATGTTTCCCCCCTTTCTTTCGTCCTCCGCTTCGGAAAACGGGAAAAGTTCGGGATCCAGGCCGAATCGGCTCTCGGCCCGGTCCCTCAGGAATAATATCCTTCGTCTGAGACCTCGAGATTTCTCTCAGGGCGTCTCAGGGATAGCAGGAAATGTTCTGAAACCAATCCGTCTGGGCCTGGGAGATATGCCGGGCCCAGGTGTCGATCGGAAGAAAAGTATCCGAATCCGCACTCCTTGTCCATACGGCCTCCTCAAGATAGTACTGTTTTCGCTCCTCTTCCGAAGGATGGCAATCCGGGGGAACCGGAAGAAAAAAGTCGATCCGGAGCAGAATGGCGTCCTGCTCCGAATCATGCGCGACCATCGCCGCCTTGACCGTCAGTCCGAAACGAAGAAAAAGGGCTCTCACATCGGAGAACCCCGGAGGCGGCGGCAGGAGAGAGACAATCCTGTCGATGTTGTCGGGGGCGGGTTTTTTCTTGCCTCCAGCATCTCCGGCGAACCCCTCCTTCGGAAAGAAAAGGCCCGTGACCAGCAGTGCGACCCACGCCCACGAACGCCAATCTCCGACCCTCATGCAAACAACCTTTCATTCTAAGAGATCCATATCCAAGGTCCGGTCCGTTTCTTTTCAGGACGGGACCCTTCGTTCTCCTCATACGTCAACGGATCCCCACCCCGTTCTCCCTCATCCACTTTCTTCTTTCCCTTCAGCGAATTGGATTGCAGGTTGGCGATTTGGGCCAGAAACAGGCTGATCAGGGCCAGCAAACCGATCGACAGAACCTCGGTGAGTCTTTTCATGAAAAGATTCTGTCTCACGCAGTTCGTCCCTCCCATTGGAAGAAGACAGAAGGAGTCCCTCTTCGATCTTTTCACCGAACACCCGAAAACGACCCGGCCGGTTCAATGGATCGAACAATCGTCTCTGAGGACAGCTCAACAGGACTCCGGTCGGAAACCGCTACCGGCCCGATTTGAACATATTATCAGGAAGATATGGGAGATCTGTTAACGGGAGGTAAATTTTCAGGACGATTTTCTTCGCAAATGGGAGGTTTTCATGTGTTGGGGAGGGTTCAATGGCGGGGTCGCCCTTCGGATCTCTTCACAATACGGCGATCTCCGGAGGAACGTCGGGACAAAGAAAGGCTCCTGTGTCTTTTCATCTTGACCGAGATGCAGAACATGCCTTATCACTCCGTCATTTAGGACGGAGATTTAAAGCTGATTTTACTCATCGGACACGGGTCTTTTACAGATCCGCTCCAGGAAATGAGCGCGTTCAACCCCGGAATGACGGACATACCCTTCCGGAGCCACGACCAGCTCCTTGCTGAGACATCTTCAATGAGTCCTTGCGACTTCCGTCGATCGCCGGAAAAGATCGTCGGGAAGTTTTCGAAGAGTGCTGCTGGACATGGATCCTCCCTTGCAATATGCAACCATTTTACCGCCCATAGTGGAGCTCCTTAAAACAAAACGGACCCTGTCTCAAGACAGGATCCGCTTCGATCTTCAGACATCCAGGATGTGAACTCCATCAAGACCCGTCTAGAAGGTGAACTTGGCTCCCGCGAAGATGTTGACCGGTTCACCGGGATAGACGAAGAGAGTGGCCAGATTGTTGGCCGTCAAAGCGTTTCCGGAACCATAATAGCCGGCCGGATTGTAGTAGTTCGTGTTCAGGAGATTGTAGGCCGACACATAGAGGTTCGCGGCCTTATACCATCCATGTACCTTCGGCAGGTCGTAGGAGGCGGAGAGGGCGGTCACGAAATACCCCGGAACAGTGTCCATCGGGTTCCCGGGAGTTCCCGACAAGTCGATGACATTCATCGTTCCGGTATAACGCTCGTCGATCGTGATGTGGTAAGGCCCGTGATCGTAGGAGATCGCGAGGTTGCCCATGTCCAGGGGAACGAACGGAATCATGTCACCGGCAAAGGTTTGGCCATTCAAGCCGCCCGCTGGCGTATTTCCCAGAACGTTGTTCATGTAGGTAAAGTTGGCGGATCCCGAAAATCCCAGCCCGAGATCGATCTTCCCCTCGGCTTCGATCCCCTGCTGGCGAGCCTGTCCGATATTTTCAAATTGGTTGTAGACTATTGCCCCGGAAGTGAAGGGAACGCTTACCGGCATATTGGTGAGATAGTCTGTGTACGCGTCCAGGGCGACGAATCCTTTTTTGGTCGAATACCGGGTCCCGATGGAAAGATCCCAGACGTTCTCCGGCTGAACCCCCCCGACAAGTTGTCCAGGACCGAATCCCTTGTAGTCGAAGATCGCGGGAGGCGCGAAGGACTCTCCTCCGGTGACATAGAATTTCCAGTTGTCGCTCGGATAATAGTTCAGTCCGACATGGGGCATGGGAATCAGCATCGAGCCTCCGTTGCTCACACCCTGGCCTGCTGCCGAAAAAGATGAGCCGGGAACTTGGTCGTTGAAATACTGGGCGACGCTCGCCACCCTGAATCCGACATTCACAAGGACCTGTTGAACCGGACGGTAATGGTCCTCGAGGTATCCCGTAATTGTTGTCTGGGAGTAGATCGCGTCGTTTGTTCCCCCGACAATATTGCCCCCCAGCAAAGGATCGATGTAGTAATGATAGGTTGCGTACTGACCTTTCATTCCCAGATAGAGATTGTCGTCTTTCCACAGCCGGTACTTGATTTCGGCAATATCTCCTGTCTTGTACCCCTCTGCCTGATAATAATTCTGGAGGAACTGGTACCCAAGCTGGCCGCTCATATTGGGCGAGATGGACCCTGTGGTAGACTGACTGGAAGTACAGGAGAGCCCGTTGCAGCTCCCGAATCCCGCCGGCATGCTCGTACTTCCATAAGGCTCCACAACGGCATAGAGCGAATTCTTGATCCTGATGGACGGCGTGATCTGGTCCTTGACACCCAAGTCGAGCATGAACCGGCCGTACTCCCAGTTCTTGAAAAACGGAGAGTTCGGTGTATTTCCGGGGTTTGTCGGATTGGTGTAACTCGGCCCTCCATTGTTGGTCGGCCCGTAGGTATTGTAGTTGGACAAGGACATCGACGCTCCGCGGTCATAGGACTTGTAGTTCGCCGTCCCGATGAAGTAGAGCTTCCCGCCCGTCAGGTACTTGGTGATGTTTCCGTAGTACTGGTATTGGGTCAGGTTCGTAAACTCCTGGAATCCGTCATTGTGGACGATGGTGAAGTCGTTGTAGCCCCCGACATTCGTGACGGGGCTGATCCCGGAATTGTTGACGTAGCTTGTATAGTAGAGACCGTAGGAACCCCCGCCGGAATTGATCGTCTGGAAGGGATCCTGGCTCGGATCCACCAGCTTGTAGTTGATGGAACATCCGGCGGCATAATTTCCGGTTTCCCGGGATGTGGTCACCCCCCGACTGACGGTGGCGGATTTGATATCGGTATTTATGATGCCGAGATCGTAGACCTCGCCGCCGTCGGCTTCAATGTTCTGAGGAACCCCTTCGACCGACATTTCGATGCCGGCGTTCCCGTTCGGATTGGTGTTGGCGGCACCGACCGTGTAGCCACGGCAGGACATGTAGTTCATCCCTCCTGTCAGACCCTGGTTCCCGGAACGGGAGTAAAATTCGATACCAGGGGTGTTCTGCATGAGGGTGTAGTTCGCTCCCGTCGTCAGGTTCTGCTGGAACTTCTTCCGGTCGACGATCGAAATGGCCCCGGTGGTGTTCCGGATTTTCTTGTCGCTGGTCGCCTCGATATTGGCTTGGGCCATCCTGTTGATCCGGAGACGAATTTCCTCGGAGGTTTTCCCGTTCACGGCGATTTCCTGGGAGAACGGAAGATATCCCTTCCGGCTCGCCTGGACGATATAGCGTCCCCGCGGAATGTTCCTGATGCCAAAGATTCCTGTATTGTCCGAGGTCGCCTGATAGACCTCCTTTGTCCTGACGTTCTCGACGGCGATCTTGGCAACCAGAGGTATCTTGTGGTCCCCGTGCCCCTCATAGATTGCACCAGTGATCGCGGAGGCTCCCCGGGACAACTGGTTGACCGCAAAGTCCATTTCTCCGACTGTTCCCCCCTTCAGGAATCCTTCCTTCCGCTGGACGGAGAAGTTCCCTCCGCCCACCAGGATCTTGTAGTCCGCTGCGGGAAGACCGGAAAAGATGAACGATCCCTGAGTGGTGGTCATACTCTCGATGGTCGCACCAGTCTTGATATCGGTCAGCACGACCGGGACGTTTGAGAGAGGCTTCCTGTCCTTGACCGAACGGACTGTCCCGTACAGGACGGATGGGGCTTCGCCCGCACTTCCAGGAATGTAAGGTCCCGGTGGAGCGGGCATCGGAGTTGGGGCGGCCGCGAGGGCGACCCGGCCGGGCGGCCAGAAGGCCACTCCGGCGACCGCGAGGCCGGCGACAAACTTTTGCAGTCGTAATTCCATTCTCAATCCTTTCTTTACTGGTTCGATTAATTTCATGGACAGATTGCGATAAGGCTGGAAGCGAACATTCCGGAGTAAGGGAGTTCAGGCATACAAACCCAGCAAAGTTATGCTGTCATGCATGAATGAATTTATTGTTAACAAATTGCTACAAAAACATTCTCAAAACATGACGATCTGGTTAATTTCCGATTAATATTGAGGAGCGTGAGATGGTCTGGTCCCGCTTGGAGGATCGACGGATCCTGTCCCTCCCGGACAGCGTCAAGCGTCCAGGAGAGTACGCTCTATTTCGAAGGCTCGATCTTGGAAAAAACTGAAGGATCTGCCGGAGACGAGGGGGAGGACCGCCATGGGATGGAGGGGGCTGAAGCGCCCTTGGTGAGGGGTCCGTGGCCAGGAAACGCTTCCTGTCCGACCCAGGCCAGTTCCAGATGGCATTCGGACCCGGGTCGGGAAATCCTTACCCCTGGAAGGAAGGGTGTTCGGCCGGAGCCGGACCGGTTCGTCCGTGAGTTTCCGGGCCCTCCGGCATCAAACAAGCCGACACGCATGTCGTCCGATGGAACAGGTTACCGGGCCGCAACACCTGGATCCGGATCCACCGGAGACCCTTCGAATCGAGAATCCTCCGATCCCGACTTCCTCCAGAAAATTCCAGCGAATGAAAATGACAACCGAAGAAATGTCGTGTGAAGATAAGCTTACAGGACCGGCATGGACGCTCCTCCAGAAACAGGCACCCCCCTTCTCCCGGAAGATATTTCTGACGATCGGGAACCCGCCAGGCCGGAGAGACTCCCGTCCCGAAAAGAGAACGGACCGCAGGAACGATTGGGTCGTGCGGACTCCTCCGGAGACGGCGACCGGCTCGCCGGGACAGACCCGGAACAGACGAAGAAGATTTCAGTTCTTCCGGATCCGGAAGGCCGTATGCCGGAACGACCTGAAATCACCCCCGTGCTTGCCGGAAGAGTCCTTCCAGCTGGGAACTTCTTTTCCGGCTCCCTCGATCCGTTCGACGGCCGTCCCGCGATTTCTGTGATTTCGGTCCTTTTATCCAGGAGTCAAAAAAATCCATAATCAAAACTTGGGTATGAGGTTCTTCATCCTGCTTAAAAGAGCTGAAAGGGATGGATCCTCCGGGTCTCTTTCTCCCGAATCGCCCCGGCATTTCCGGCCGGATCCGGAAAAAGACCCGCGCCACGGGAGCGGCCTCGTCCGGCTCCGGGGCCCGACGGCCAGGAGGGAACCGGATGGACATGACCAGGCGTCTCCCCCCTTCCATCCGGAAGGGTTTGCCCCGCTTCGCCCCCTGGCTCTGGCCCGGAAGGGCGCTGGCCTTTTTCCTGTTTTTTCTGACGGCCCTCATCGTCCTCTCCTACGGAGGCGCCCTCCTCGAATTTTTCTCCTACCTCCATGACGAGCGCCAGGTCCAGAGCCTTTCCCGCGAAGCCCGCCTCCTCGAGCGGATCGACATCGGCATCGGACGGGTCCGCCTCGCCCACGACGCCTACCTTGTCTCGGGCAAGACATCCTATCTGGTGGCCTACACCACGGGGATCGAAAGACTGTTCCAGAACATGCGACAGCTCAAAAGGATCCGAAGTAGGGCGAAGGATTCAGAGACCGACCTCGCCCTACGGAGCGCGGTCGGGGGATTCGACACGTCCCTTCTCTCCCAGGCCCGCGACCTGGAACGCCGGGGGCTAATGGAGACGCGAACGCACTTTCTGAAGGAGGACCTCACCGCCCGGCTTCTTCCCATCCAGCAGTCCCTGGCCAGGGCCCTCCTCCAACTGAGGACGGAGGAGTGGCACCGGAGACGGTCGGCACGAATCCATCTCCTGGGAACATCGACGCTGTTCGGGATCTCCTTCCTTCTCTTCTCCACATTCCTGGGTGTGACCGCCGGTCGGATCACTCGGGACATCGCGAGCGTCAGCCAGCTCGTTACCTCCCTTTACCACGACTCGCACCATGATCCCCTGACCGGGTTGCCGAACCGGGCGTCGGTCCTGGACTCCCTCGACCGTCTCCTTTCCGAACACCCGAAAGAAGGGGCTGTCCTGGCTCTCCTCTATATCGATCTGGACGGATTCAAGGCGGTCAACGACCGACTGGGCCACGACAAGGGGGACCTGGCTCTCGTGGCCGTTTCCAGGAGATTCAAGCGCGTGATTCCCGACGGCGACATCCTCGCGCGGATGGGAGGGGACGAGTTCCTGCTCCTGATCCCCTTCGGAGAGGGGCCCGACATTCCCGAAAAGGTCGCGTCCCGCCTGATCGGGACCCTGTCAGACCCCCTCGACATCGCGGGGAAGCCGGCCGTTCTCGGAGCAAGCATCGGGATCGCCTTCTTCCCGTCCGACGGAAATACGTCGGAAACCCTCATCAAGAAGGCCGACGAGGCGATGTACCGGGCCAAGACGGGCGGCGGCAACCGCTTCCAGTTCGCCGGGGAGAAGCCTCAACACCTCGGTTTTTTTTCATCATCGCCTGATGCGTGATCGCTCCCGGTGCGTCTTCTCCAGCGACCGCAAACCAGAGGATTTGTCAGAAAAGCCCCTCCCGAGCCCTTTGTTGAGGTCGCGGTTTTTAAATGGAAACGACGACGTGCCGGATCAGCGGCCCGGTGGGGTCCGGATCCCGACACTAAAAACGCTTGGACAGACGAGCGGATAAGGGATATCCTGACGGGAGGCCCGCACGGAACGGTCTTGGCCGCGGTCACGCTACCACCGCTCGAGGTACCACCCTCTCACCAGGAGATGCCTCCGGGAGGCAGGCCCCTCCCCCGATAACCGACCCCATCCTTTCGCCTCCCCCAGGACGCTCACGAGATCCCCCGGGCCGATCACCCTCGCCGAGACCCGTTTTCCCTTCCGCATCCCTGTTCGGAGCGCTTCGGTCGGCCTGAGAGTGGAAACGGCGAGAAGGAACGCGTCTCTTTCGGGAAACCGGGATTGCCCGGAGGCGGAACTCGCGGGAGATTCCCCCACGAGAGGAACGGCCCCGACGAGAAACAGGTATCCTCCGGAGGCCAGAACCCTTTTCAGGTCTATCCTCCCAGGAGGACAAACTGCCCCGGCACGGGTCTCCTCCCGGACCGGATGAAGGCGGGAGGGACCCGCATTCCGGGAGAGGCGAGCACCGTTCTCTCCTGGGAAAAATCCCCGGCGCAGCCGGCTATCCCCGGCCAAAACACGAGCAGAATCCAGAATATCCGACGAAATAGGCGCTTTTTCCCCAGGAAGCACGACGACCTTCCCTCACTTTCACAATCCGCCTTCCTTTTTACGGAATCTTCCCATCCATTTTCAGGACGATTCCGAAAAAAGAAGAGGTTTTCTCAAAAACGGTAGCGTCCCCTCCCCGTACCTCCGGAGAGAAAATCCGAAATCCGGGACAGCAGGGCACACAAACCGCACCAGAAAGAGCGCATCGGGCTCTCCTTTGCTCGCCAGCCAAGGGAGATCCGAATGTCTCCCCTTCCTCATTCTCCCGTACCGGTGTTCCGGCACGGTGAAGAAACCGTGACCCTGAGGCGACGGGAAATGAAAAAGGCCCGACAGGGGAACTCCCCGCCGGGCCTTCGCAGCATTGAACCAGAAGACGGTTAGAAGGTGATAGTCGCCCCGCCGAAGACGTTGATCGGCTCTCCGGGATAAACGAACAGAGTTTCCGCACTGTTCGCCCCTGGGGCGAGAAAGGCCGGTTCGTAATAATTGGTGTTAAGAAGGTTGAAGGCGTTGAAGAAGAGCTGAGCCTTGTTGTACCAGGAGGCCTTCGGTAGATCGTAGGCCACCAGGAGGTTTGTGGCCCAATATCCCGGCGCGTTGGTCTGGATATTTGCATTTCCGTTGACGCCGCCGCCGGTGTCGATGACATTCATCATGCCGGTGTAGCGCTCGTTCACCGTGACGTGCCAGTTCCCCTGGGCATAGTTGAGGTCGATATTGCCCAGCATGTTCGGAACGAAGGGTAGGGGATCCCCTGAGTTGCTCAGGACGGTAGAGGTTCCCAGACCGTACTGGGCGCTCACGAAATAGGCGTCGACCGCGGAGAAGCTTCCGTCGACACTGAAGCCATCGGGAAGATTCCGCTTGAACTCCGCTTCGAATCCCCGCATCTCGGCCAGGCCTGCCGAGGACGGGATCGCATTGGTCACTCCTCCGGGAAGAACCTGGAGGGTTGTCGCAAACATGTTGTTGATGTAGTCGTTGTAAAAATCAAAGGCCACGAATCCTTTCTCGGACTCGTACCGGGCACCGATCTCCGCATCGTTTACAATCTCCGGCTTGATATTGACCGCATTGTTCGGAGTTCCCGGAGCCAGCTCGAAGAACTGGAGGCTTGGCGCGGAATAGGACTGGCCCGCATTGACGTAGACCTTCCAGTTCTTTCCCGGATACCAGTTGACACCCACATGGGGAAGAGGAACGACGAAGGACTGACCGGCCGAAGCCGCATAATTTGCATTACCCGATCCGAAAGTGTTACCTGCCGCATTTGTTGCAGTCTGGGCTCCTGACATCAGCGAATTGACATACTGCTGGTTGACCGCCATGACCCGGAATCCGGCGCTTATCAGCCAGTCATCGTTGGGCCTGTAATGGTCCTCGAGATACCCGCCGATGGTGGTCATCAGATTCGAGCCGCCGGCATTGCCGGTAATCTTGTTGGTCCCGATGGGCACATTTCCGTACAGCGTGTTGTTGTAGGAGAGCCGGGCCCCCATGTGCACCTTGTTGCCGGCGAAGGTCTGGATGGCCGTTTCGGCGATGTCTCCGACCTTGTATCCCTGCCCCTGGATGTAAGTAAAGTTGAAGGGGTTGGCACAAGCTACGGAATTGGCTGCATTGCAGACTCCACCGTAGGAAGGCTGCACATCCTGGAAGGCCGTCCCGTTCGCCCCGGCTGTTGGTGCCCCGTTGATCCCCACGGGAACCTGGATCACCCCATAGGGAACCAGGAGCGCAAAGGCGTTGTTCTTGACCGAGACCGCGCTGTTCAACTGGTCCTCGCCCTGAAGGGTGATCATGTAGCGCTGGGAAATCCAGGCTTTGTAATACGGAGAATCCTGGACGGACTGTCCCGACGGATAGCTTGTGTTCTCGCCATTTGGGAGTCCGTTATAGGTCGGCCCGAACTGGTTGAAGTTCTGGAGCGAGGTCGAGGCGCCCCGGTCGTAGTTCTTGTAGGCTCCCGTGAACATGAGGTCGATCTTCCCTGAGGTCAGGTACTTGGTCACGTTCGCGTAGTCCTGGTATTCCTGGAGACCGGTATAGTCCTGGAAGCCCTGCTGGTTGATGATCGAGAGGTCGTTGTAGGCACCGACTCCGATTCTGTCGTTGATTCCGGTGTTGGTGATAAAGGAGGTATAATACTGCCCGTAGGAGCCCATGCCGGCAGTGATCTGTGAGTAGGGTTCCTGGGTGGGCTGCATCAGGTGGATGTTGACGTTGCATCCTGAGGCGTAGTTGTACAGGTTCGCGGATGTCGTCACCCCACGCTGGATGTCGACCGAAGCGATGTCGAGGTTGAAGAGATTCAGGTCGTAGACCATCCCGCCGTCCTGGTTCTGATTGAAAGGAACTCCTTCGACCTCGAACTCGATGTTGGAGCCCCCGGAGGGTGCCGTGTTCGATCCGCCCGTGCTGTAGCCCCGGCAGGTGAAGTAGTTCATGCCGCCCGTGACGCCGTTCGCTCCGGACCGGGAATAGTAGTTGATGCCCGGC
>DAHWGX010000010.1 GCA_027335985.1 Nitrospirota bacterium
CCAATCCGAGACGGTCTCACAAAAAATGGCCTCCTGGAATCTCACGGACCGCCAGAGGGAAATCCTCCTTCATCTGATGCGGGGCGCCTCCAACCGTGAGATCGCCGAGACTCTGGCCTTGTCCGAGGAGACGGTGAAGGATCACCTGAAGGCCGTCTACGACAAGGCGGGCGTCAAGAACCGGACCGGCCTCCTGGCCCGGATCTATTCCGAAAAGACGGAATAGCCGGGGGCGAATTCCGCTCTGATTGTTCCCCCAACAACAGTCTCCTGTGACTTCTGTGAATTCTGAGAGGAGGGGTGTTACCGACCCCCCTCCGGATATTTTTCCCCTCTTCTTGATCCCTTTTATTCCTATTCCTGGAAGTCGCCCCCCTCTCTCTCCCCCGAATCCCCCCTTTCGGGGGATTGTCCCAAACTCCGGTCCCGATAGAATTTCAGGGCCGGACCATTCAAGGACCACAACAGGGCGCCCGGATCCCCTTTCATTCATTAGAAAAGGGAAGACAAAGGTCGTTCTACCGCAACAATCAGATGGCAGGTGGGAGTGTCGATGAAACGGGAACTTTTGATTGCCCGGGGACTTGTCGCGACGGGATTGTGGATCCTGGGAGCCGGGACGGCAGAAGCCACGACCTACGATTATGGGGTGGGGCTCTATCAGCAGGAATTCGTGTCTGGTGCTTCTTATAAAAGCGTTAAAAACTTTAGTTTCGGAAATTATTATTCTCAAACTCCTTGCTTCACGATTTATGGACCAGAGGGAGGCTGCGGAGATTTGAATGGATCCACCTCTGTTAGCAATAGCAAAACATTGTCGACCAGCGGAAGTATCGGACAAAACCCCATCCTGACAGGGACGGGAGAGGCAAGCGATAAATCAAAGACATCAATGGGAGCGATTCATCTCGAAATGAGTTTGTCCGGAAATGGACCTTCGACTCTCTACAACCCCAACTCTTCAGGGATAAACGAAGCGTCATGGCTGGATACTCTGACCATTGGAAATAATTTTTCCCCCACGACTCCGCTTAAATTTCTGGCCACATTATCTGTAAGCGGGTCAGTACAAGCCACGAGCCAGGAATTACCCACCGGGGGAGGAAGCGGTTCTGAAGTAATCGCTACCTCTCTTTTTCAAATTTACAACGGGGGGTTTTCGAGTCCGACGAATATCCAAAAAATTTGCCAAACGAGTTATGCAGGAAAATCAACCGAGTGTGGACCTGGAACACAAAATTCGCCTTATGAATATTCCACCGTTCTTACCACATATCCTGGAGAAATGTTGATTTTTTATGACGGGTTGGAATTAGGAGGCAGTGTCACGGGAGAGGTTGTGACTTATCCTTGCAGCACCTGTGTCCATTACGCCGGCGGGACCGCAGAGGCCTATTTTCTCGATACGTCCTTATTCACTTTCATCCCCATCACTCCCGGTGCCTTCTACACCTCGGCGAGCGGGACCCTCTACTCGGGTCCTTCTGGTCCGATCTCCGCAACACCGGAGCCTCCTTCGGGGCTCCTCTTCCTGTCGGGATTCCTCGGACTTCTGGCTCTGGGGCGGAGAGGGTCGTCGTCCGGCCGCCGACGGGTCGGAAAGGTGGTCCCATGAAATCAGGCGAGCCGGCCTTTCGTCAGCAATCGCGCTCCGGATCGTCGCTGGGGAGGCCGTTCCCGGATCTTCGAGTTCCCTTTCCCGGGGGGCCGGAGAGGGACAGGGTTCTTCTTCGTTGCCTTCTGGAAATGGCCGAGGGCCTTGACAAACCAGGACTGCGCGAGGAGGTCACCCGCTTTCTGGCGGAATCCATCCAGGCGATGGCGAGGGGAACAATGGAGAGTTTACTGGATCTTGAATATGCGAAAAACACGGGTCCGTCCGGCCTTATGCCGGAATCAGACCCATAAGCCCCCATCGGCCTCCCCCTCTCGCGGATCCTTCTGGCAAGGGTGGTGGAGGGAAGATCTTTTCCGAGTGGAAACCATCGACCTATTAAGAAGGGAAAAAACAATGGAACGCGTGCGTGTCCGTCAAAAAGGAAATCATCGGCCTGGAGCCTGACGGCGGGAATCATGATCTTTGTCGTCCAGGCCGGAGTCGTTCCGAAGGTGGCCGGGGCCGTCATGTTTGGAACATTCACGTCCGCCGGCACGTCCGCCGGAAACGAAAGTACATACACGTCGCGCCAACACATTGAAATTGCGCCCCGATCTACCCGACACCGGAGGCGTTGGAAGCAGGGAGAACGGTCCCCTTGGCCGGATCTCCGGAGAACGGCCATGAGGACAGGCGGTGGGAGGCCCGGGCGGTCGAAGGGCTTTCCTTAGGGAGAATCACCTCCAGGATCAGGCCGGAAATTGATCAGGAGGATTGCACCATTATGTAACGGCCGATTGAATGTCCAGGGGGAGGGAAAATCATGAACTATAGAAAAATTGTTGGGATATTGCTGGGATTGTCCGTTTTCCTGGGCACTGGAGTCGGGATTGCCGGTGCGACTTATATCGATTATGGCGTTGCACTTTACCAGCAATATGGCGCTGATGATCCCGCAAACCAGTTTAATGGCTCTTATTGTTTTCCCGTATGCGGACTCGTCCCCAATGGGTCCTTTTTTGTGTCGCAATCCGAAAATAAAGCTGTCAGCGGGACCGCTCCTGGGAGCGTTCCTTCTTTATCGGGATCCACCCAGTTCCAGAATGACGCGCTGGTGACAATGGGCGCGATTCATGTTGCCTCGAGTGTCACTAGTGCAGGGGATTCCGGGGGAACAGTGCTGAACCAAGGCTTCTGGTCCGATGTCCTGACCGTTGGGGATAATTTGCCCCAATTCCAGGGAATGCCCATCCAGTTTCTTGTCACCCTCGACCTGAGCGGGTCTGTGAGCGCATCAAGCGAATTTGACAAGAAGTATGGCAACATAAGTGCTGGCAGTACCTCCCTCGCTCAAGCCCAATCAATTTTCTCGCTATACGACAGTTACGGAGCCAACCTTTCCAACACCCAGAATATTTGTTCAGGGAGTCTTGCCGGAAAAAATGTGTCGTCATCGTGGTGCCCAAAAGGATCGTCATCCCCTTACGATTATTCCACCGTCCTGACCACATATCCTGGTGCCACCGTATGGGTCAATGATTTTTTATCCACCGAAGCGGATGCGAGGGGATTTTGGGATACATATGCTTGCGGAAATACGCAGTGCGTCAAAACCGGTTCCGCCGCGTCCTCTTCCAACTTTCAGGATACCGCCCAGTTCACCTTCTTACCCCTAACCCCAGGTGCCTTTTACAGTTCTGCAAGCGGAACAGCCTATGCCCAGGTTCCACTTGCATCGACCCCCGAGCCTTCCACATGGGCTCTTTTCGGGACGGGGATCGCCCTGATGGCCTGGGTCCGGTGGGCATCAAAAAGAAAAGTGACGCGTCGAATTCCTCAATGCCCATTCCCGCTATCGGTATCTTTTGAGATCCCGGAACGAGGGGTAAGGCGGCTCCGGGAAGGAACCCTTCCTGGAGCGTAAAGGGAAGGAGGGCGTTTATGAAAATGACCTTTGTCGTGATTTTGTTCCTGCTGGTCCTCCTTCCAGGCTGCGCCCTTCAGCCCTACGGTTTCCTCTATTCCCATGTCGTAACGGGGGAGGCCTACCCCCGTCCCTGGACCCACCGGGATCTCGACCTCGCGCGGATGACCCTCGTGGGTCCCGCCAGTGGAGAGGCCTGCTCCACGAACCTCCTGGGTCTGGTCGCCACGGGTGACGGAGGGATCGATGCGGCCGTCCGGGACGCCCTGACGAGAGCGGGAGGCGCCACCGTTCTCTACGACGTCCGGATCGACCGGCGAACGACGTCCTATCTAGGCCTCTATTCGACCTTCTGCTCGGAGGTCAGCGGGATCGCAGCCCGTTGAGACATGGGGAGGTGGCCTCGGACGGAGCGACCTGGATGCGATGGGTTATTAAATCAGAGTCGAGTGAGTTCGCGGAAGGGGAGATATCGATGGCATCGACAGAGCTTCGCCACATCGTGGTTTTGATGCTCGAAAACCGGTCGTTCGACCACATGCTGGGGTTCCTGAAGGAATCGGATCCCGGGATCGAGGGTCTGTGGGGATCCGAATCAAACCCGACCGATCCGGCATTGTCCGACCAGGGGCCCGTCGAACAGGTTCCGGTGAGAAAGATGTCGGGGAGCGACGGGTATGTGACCGATCCCGACCCGGCCCACGAATATCCCGACGTGACCCTCCAGATTTTCGGAGAAACGCCGCCGCCGTCGCCCCCTGTCCCACAGAACGACGGGTTCGTGCTGAGCTACTCCGAAGTCCCGGATTCCGGAGGGATCCCTGTCGGGATGGCCGTCGGAAAAACCATCATGGCCTGCTTCGATCCGGTGGCCCAGGTTCCCGTCCTTTCGACCCTCGCCCGGGAGTTCGTCCTGTGCGACCACTGGTTCGCCTCGGTCCCGGGACCGACCTGGCCCAACCGTTTCTTTGCGCACGCCGCCACCTCCAACGGGCACACGAACAGTCCGTCGAGCCTGTCGGCCGTCAAGGACGAGCTCGGATTTTCCACCTACGGCATGCGCACGATCTACGACAGCCTCTCGGAGCAGAGTCTCGACTGGACCATCTACTTCCATGATTTTCCCCAGTCCCTCGCGCTGACCAACCTCCATTCCCGCCTGGACCGGTTCAGGGATTTCGGGTCATTTCTCTCCGACGTCTCGGCCGGGACCCTTCCGGCCTATTCCTTCATCGAACCGCGCTATTTCGACGGGATCGTCGGAAAGGCCAACGACCAGCACCCTCCCCACGACGTCCGGGAGGGAGAGCGGCTGATCGCCACCGTCTACGAGGCTCTCCGGAAAAACCCGTCCCTCTT
>DAHWGX010000050.1 GCA_027335985.1 Nitrospirota bacterium
GAAACTACCAATCCCACCATTACGGAGATTAGACATCGCATTCTTGATACGGAGATTTTTAACATGGGATTATTCTAGGGGAATCAGATTTCCCCTGTCAAATTTCCAGCAATTAAAAATTTGGAAATTTCTTATTTTTAAGGCTCTGTTCCCTTTGCCTGTTGTGAAGTCACCCATCGGGTGTAGGCTTGAATTGAGGAGGGCGCTCCCATGAAAAGACCTGTATTCCGACGATGGTTGAGATCGGTGAAAAAGCTGAGTTCGGCCCAGAAGAAAGAACTCCGGAACGAACTCGCCCAAGCGGAGCGGAAAAGCCTGGAGGAAGAGGTCGCGGCTCTGGTGGGAGTCCCGACCGCCTGCCCCCATTGTCACCATGACGAGATCAGGCCGTGGGGTCATGCCTCCGGACTCCCGCGATACCGGTGTCAGGGGTGTCTGCGGACCTTCGGACCGCTGACGAAGACCCCTTTGGCGCGCCTTCGCCACAAGGATCGCTGGCTCTACTACATGGAAGGGATGAACGCGGGAGAGTCGGTCAGGAAGGCGGCTTGGCGTTGCGCGATCAACAGGAAAGCCGCCTTCAACTGGCGGCATCGATTCCTGACCCTTCCCGAGGCGGTCATGGCCCGGCACGAGACCGGGATCGTCGAAGCGGACGAGACTTATTTCCTGGAGTCCTTCAAAGGACAGAGGCATCTTCCGAGGCTTCCGCGAAAACGGGGAGGACGGGCCGCGAAACGGGGACTGTCCCGGGAACAGATTCCGGTTCTGGTCGTCCGCGACCGCTCGGGAGCGACCGCGGAGGCAATCCTTCCGGCGGACAACCATCAGGCCATTGAAGCCGTGCTGGGTCCCCTCGTGGACAGGGACGCGATCCTCGTCACCGACGGGGGAGGGAAAGGGCCTTTGGCCCTGGCGGCCAGGGAGCTTGGGATCGCCCACCGGGCCGTCAACCTGAACAAGGGGATCCGGATTCTGGCGGGAGTTTTTCACATCCAGAACGCGAATGCCTACCACTCGAGGCTGAAGGGGTGGATGTTCCGATTCCATGGAGTGGCGACCAAGTATCTGGGGCACTACCTCGGCTGGAGACGCATGCTGGAGCGGTTCGGCGACTCTCTCGGTCCGGATCTTTGGCTGACGTTGGCGGTCGGACACTGCGAGGGGTGAGGGAAAAGACGCGCTCCTGTTCCGTCCCGGAGAGCGCCGGGATGTGCGATTCCGTCGAAAAGTGGGCATCGGAGGGTACCGCTCCGCTGTCATCTTCTCTTTTGCGACCGATCGGGTTTCGCAAGATCTCCGTTCCACGAGGCGGACGATCGGGCTCTCGGGATGTTTCCGGAAGATTCCAGGTGAAAACAGAAAGTGCATCACTTTCAAATCCTTTCGCCCCGGCTCTCTGCTTGATTCAGATGGCCAAAGATAGAAAGTTGCAACAGGCAAAGGGAACATAGCCATTTTTAAAGGGATAAGAAGTACTGTGGACAACCAGTGGGATGGCCATGTAGGCATCGACGGTGAAAATTGCTTGATAAATGGTTCCTAAAGGAAGAATTCGGCGAATACCCCATTATCAACCACTTGAGAAATGGGCGGGAATTTCCACACCTTCAATTCATTGTCGTCTGAAGAAATCGAAAGAGGAATTCATATAAAGTCTCTCCCCCTGGAAAATGCCCAGCTGAGGCATATGGAATTTGAACCGGGAAGCATCATCCCCGATCATCGGCATCCGGAAAAGGTTGTGACAATCATCCTTGAAGGGGAAATGGTGATGACAGTTGGAACCGAAACACAAACGGTCACCAAGGGAGATGTATTCATCGTTCCCCCGAATACATCTCACAGCGCTCATATCCTTGAAAAGAGGGTCATTGCCGTTTCATGGTCCGGAAACCCATAAAAAGGACTCACGTTTTTTTCTCCCGCCAAAGCCGAACGGTAAAATTGAAATCCGTGACGATAAATTCCGGCTCGGTCTTGTTGTGCTTCATCATCCCCGGAATCATCTTCTGATGAATACCCATTCCACGGGCATCTATATAGCCATAGTCCCGCAATACATTGACCAGGACCTGGTTCCGGCTGTATCGAAAACCGCTTTTTATGGCGTCCACCGTTGCCGAGTTGGGAAGGCGGCCAGGGCTGATGACCTCAAGACGGTCCGGAAAAATGTTCAGCATGATTTCTGCCCCCGCAATTGCATAGTCCCGGTGGGCGACTGCATTGACCACGACTTCCCGAAGCACCTCTTCCGGATAGGCGGGATTCTGAATTCGTCGGCCCCGGACAATCCGTGCCTCGGGAGGAGCGTAACGCCCGATAAAATCCAGAGTCTGCTCGATAGTCCCAGTTTCGAGAAGAGTTTTCCGAGGCCCATACAAGGGAACGAGCGGCCCGACCAGATCCTGATCGGCGATGGTTGAATATTCTTGTTCCCTCTCGGGGTTGGCGATCGCACGAATCCCGGACTGGGGAAGAAATCGCTTGGTGTTTTTTCCGAAGAGCAGGAGCCCGTCCACGGATGGAACGGTCTGCCCTTCCCAGAGGACGGCCAGTTCGAGATTCGTCAACAGCTTGGCCCAGTCACCCTGTCTGTCCCGATCAGGATATTTTTGTCTGAGAACATACTTGAAATAACTTTCAAGACGGGCAAAATCCAGATCGGAAAGGGACGCCCCCGGGACAGGCTTCTGACCATAGCGCAGATGACCGGATGTCTGAAACAGTCGCTCCAGTTCGTCTTTTCCGGCTTCACGGGATGTTGATCCGACGCGAATAAAGTAAGTCCTTTTGTGATCATGAATCCGGGCGTAGGGTTTGTTCGGACCCTGTGGAATTCGGATCGCCGCAACGTCCTTGCCGGGTTCGACTTCTTTGACCATTTCGAAATAGGGAATGATGGGAGGGTCGATCTTCGTCCGGCAAAGCTCCATCACCCACTCCTCAAGCTTCCGGGGCCCAATGAACCTCGGACTGCTGATTCCCCGAACCTCGCCGTTATCCGCAACTCCAAAGAGAATCACACCTCCCATCAAATTGGCAAAGGCGCAGACTTCCTGGGCCAAACGAAAGTTCTCTGCTGAGTCTTCCTTGAACTCCACACCGGAATTCTCTCCATTGGAAATGAGCTCTATAATTTCGTGGCGATGCATGGGCATGATCCTTCCCCTAGAATCCGTATTTGGCCCGGCGACGTTCGAACGCCTCCTTGCCCCCTTCCAG
>DAHWGX010000073.1 GCA_027335985.1 Nitrospirota bacterium
TAAATTACACACTTTCCGTCACCAACTGAGATCGGACCGGTTGAGCGACAAAAAAGGGCCGGCCGGAACGTTCTCCAGCCGGCCCTTTCCATTTGGTCGGGACATCTTGCTTGAGGCCTTTTCACCCCGCCTTGCGACCAGCCTCCCGCGCCGGTTGTTCCTCATCCCCGGGACACAGGTCCACCTCGGTGGTCGCCCGTTCGAAAAAGACCTTGAGGAAGAGGCCGAAGGTGGAGAAAAGGCGGTAGCGGATGATCGGAAGTTTGTTGATGTAGACCAGATTCCACAAAAACCACCCCAGGATCCCCGTCAGGGTGAACTGCTTGGCCGACAGCAGGGCATAGTTGTCCCCGATCGAAACGAAGCCTCCCACATGACGATGGGCGAAGGTGATCTCGGGTTTCTTGAGGAGACGGGCCGCGATGTTGTGGGCCACCACCCGGGCCTGCCGGACGGCGGTCTGGGCCGTGGGAGGATAGGGCCTCTGCTCGAAAGGATCGGTGGCGTGGGCGTTGTCTCCCAGAACCCAGACATGGTCCATCGTCCTGGCCTCAAGCGTCGAACGAACGATGATACGGCCCGAAGGATCCTTGTCGAGCGGGAGCTCCCGGACCAGGGGGTTGGTCTTCACGCCGGCCGACCAAACGAGCGTGGAGGCAAGAAAACCCGGACCCGACGTGAGCCGGACCGTCGTCCCGTCCCACGACTCGAGACGGGTCCCGAGCATCATTTCGATCCCGATCGACTCGAGGCGACGGATGGCTTCCTGGGAGAGCTTCTCGGGAAGCGACGGCAAGATGCGGCCGGTCGCCTCGACAAGGACCACGCGGATCTCGTCTGCGGTGATCCTGCGTCCAAAGTCCCGCAACAGCTCCCGGTGGGCGTACTCGTAAATCTCGCCGGCCAGTTCGACGCCGGTCGGACCGGCCCCCACCACCACAAAGGTCAGAAGACCGCGCTTGACCTCGGTGTTCTCTTCCCAGTAGGCCCGTTCGAACTGCCGGATGATGTGGTTGTTGACACGGGCGGCGTCCTCGAGATTCTTGAGGGTGAAGGCCCGCCGCTCGAGGTCCTGATTCCCGAAGAAGTTGGTCTCCGAGCCCAGGGCAATCACCAGTTCGTCATAGGGGAGGGAGCGATGGGTGGTAAGCACCTGGCGGTTTTCCAGGTCGATCCCTTCAATCTTTCCGACATGGGCGTGGACCCTGGTCTTCCGGAAGATCTTGCGGATTGAATGGGCCACGTAACGGGGCTCGAGCGCCCCTGTCGCCACGCTGTGCAGCATGGGAGTGAAGAGAAAGTAATTCCGGCGATCCACGACCGTCACCCAGACGTCGGGGCGATGCTTTCCAAGGAATCTGGACAGATACACCGCGGTGTAAAGCCCGCCGAACCCGGCTCCCAGAATCAGGACCCGATAAGGCTTTTCCGTTTCAACTGCTTCCCCAGCCATAGCCTTTTCCCCCTCCCCCGACACTCCCGCGGTCACCAAGAAATCCGTATTTGTTGATTCTACCCGGAAGATTCCTCCGGAGCAAAAATCCATTACGAAAATATGACGGGACAAAAGGAAAAGCGATTTTAGCCATGGTTTGTCATCTCCTCCCGATCCCTCTTCCCGTTTTCGCCGAGGACAAGCCCTGGCGCCCTGGCACTCCGATTGCGCGTGAGAGGTGGCCATGATAAAATTATTTTTCCGAGGAGGGAACTTCATGTCCCAGGGACACCCGCAGTACCCCATGGTCAACCACATGGGCCAGATCCTCATGGCCGGTTTCGCCTTTCTCTTTGTGGGAGGACTTCTGACGATTTTCGCGCAATGGGTTTACAACCGGTTCATTCGCAGGACCCCGCCTCCCGAGTACACCGAAAAACCGAAATTCCTCGACCGGGATTGATCGTCCTGCCTTTTTTGCGGATGCCTTTCCTCTTTCGTCATCACCGTGGAGCCCAAGATGTCTGATTCTCCCAGAGCGGCAGATTCTCTGCCACTCGTGGCCATTCTCGGCCGTCCCAACGTCGGAAAATCGACCCTTTTCAACCGCCTCCTGGGAGAAAACCGGGCGATCGTGGAGGACCAGCCCGGCGTCACCCGGGACCGTCACTACGCCACCGTCACCCGGGGCCCCTGGAGCTACCGGCTCGTCGACACGGGGGGGATTCTTTTCGGCGACGACCATCCCCTGGGGGAGGCCATCCGGAAACAGGCACTCTTCGCCCTCGAGGAAGCCGATGCCCTGATCTATGTATTCGACGCCCGCGAGGGCTTCAATCCGATGGACAGGGACGTGGTGGACCGGATCCGTGCCTCGGGAAAGCCGGCCGTCTTCGCCGTCAACAAAAGCGACTCCCCGACCCGCGAGTCGATTCTTCTGGCCGACTTTTACAAATACGGCGTCGAACCACTTCGGCCGATCTCCGCCCTGCATGGGCTGGGAATGGAAGAGCTTCTCCTCCCCCTCTCCTCCATTCTTCCACGGTCCACGGATGTGGAGACCGATCCGGATCGACTGGTCCTCACGGATGAATCGGAGGAGGAAATCCGCGAAAGGATCCGGAGACGACTCGAGGAACCCGCCAGGATCGCCGTGATCGGCCGTCCCAACGTGGGAAAATCGACCCTGATCAACCACCTTCTGGGCGAAGAGCGTCTGGTCACAAGTCCCATCCCCGGAACGACCCGCGATGCCATTGACACCTTGGTCACATGGCGAAACAAGCCATACCGCTTCGTGGACACCGCCGGAATCCGGAAACGGGGCAAGCTCGCCGAGGCCTCCGAACTCTACGGGATCATCCGCACCGAAAGAGCCCTGCTGAACGCCGAAATCGCAGTCGTCCTCGTCTCGACCCCGGACGGTCTGACCGACGGCGATCTCCGGATCATCCGCCAGGTCATCGACACCCGGAGGGGTCTCGTCATCGCCTTCAACAAGTGGGATGCGGTGGCCAAGGGAGAGACCCCTGACCTTTCCCTCCTCTCCGAACGATACCCTTTCCTCTCCTTTGCTCCTGTTGTGAACATTTCAGGCCTGACAGGCCGGAACATCTCCCAGATCTTTCGTCACATCGAGACGGTCCGCTCCTGGTACTACCGTCGCGTCGGCACCAGCGACCTCAACCGGGCCATTCTGCCCGTCATGGCCCACACGCCCCCTCCACGCCTCAAGACGGGTCCCGTCAGGGTTTACTACGCCACCCAGGTCCAGATCGCCCCGACCGTCATCCACCTCTTCTCGAACCGGCCGGATGGACTTTCTCCGACCTATCTCCAGTTCCTGACCCGGAAGATCCGCGAAAAATTCGCCTTCACCGGAGTACCGCTCCTTCTGAAACCTCGTGGAAAAAAGGAAGACTAACCAATGCATGCGCGGTCATGATCACACCCGGACTACTTTCCGGAACCGGGATGGGGTGAAATTTGAGGTTCTGAAGATAAAAAAAGCGCGTCCGGACCCCCTTCGTTCCAGTCCGGACCGCGCTCTCGATGTTGCCTGCAACGGTATCTGCTATTTCATCCCGAGACTTTTTTCCACCTCAAGGATCTTGAGGGTCGTCTTGATCACCGTATCGGGATTGAGGGAAATTGAGTCGATCCCCATGCGGACCAGGGCTTCTGCAATTTCCGGGAAGTCGCTTGGGGCCTGTCCGCAGATGCCGGAGTAAGCCTTGTTCCGTTTGGCGCCCTCGACGGCCATGCGGATGAGAGACTGAACCCCCTCGTCCCGCTCGTCGAAGGACTCTGCCAGAATCTCAGAATCCCGGTCCACACCCAGGGTCAGCTGGGTCAGGTCGTTCGAACCGATGGAGAAGCCATCGAAATATTTGGCGAATTCATCGATCAGGATGACATTGTTGGGAATTTCGCACATCACGAAGACCTCGAGGCCGTTCACCCCGCGCTTCAGGCCATTTTTTTCCAGAACCTCGATGACTCCCCGGGCCTCCTTCAGAGTTCGGCAAAAGGGGATCATGATTCGGACATTGGTCAGCCCCATCACGTCACGCACCCGACGGATCGCCTGGCACTCCAGGGCAAATCCTTCTTCATAGCGGGGGCTGATGTAACGGGAGGCTCCCCGGAAGCCAAGCATGGGGTTCTCCTCGTGGGGCTCGAAGGCCGCGCCTCCAATCAGGCTCGCGTATTCGTTGCTCTTGAAATCGCTCATGCGAACCGTCACGGCCTTGGGATAGAAACCGGCAGCGATCGTTCCGATCCCGAAGGCCAGCTTTTCTACGAAGTAGTCCTTCATATCCCGGTATCCGGCCGTCATCGACTCGATCTCGGCCATGACCTTGGGGTCGGTCACCTTCTCCGGATGGACCAGGGCCATCGGATGGATCTTGATGAAACCGTTGATGATGAATTCCATGCGGGCCAGACCGACCCCGTCGTTGGGAATGAAGGAAAGCCCGAAGGCCTGGTCGGGGTCTCCGAGGTTCATCATGACCTTGGTCTTCGGACGGGCGAAGGCATCGAGCTGCGTCCGGTCCACATGGAACTTCAGAAGCCCCTCGTAAACCATGCCGGTGTCTCCCTGGGCGCAGGAGACGGTCGCCTCCTGCCCGGATGAGAGAGCGTCGATAGCACCCTCGGCTCCGACCACCGCCGGGATACCGAGTTCCCGGCTCACGATGGCGGCGTGGCATGTTCTCCCCCCCCGGCTCGTGATGATCGCCGCCGCCGTCTTCATGACGGGTTCCCAGTCGGGAGTCGTGGTTTCGGCGACCAGGATTTCCCCCGGCTTGAAGTCACGGATATGGCGAAGATCCCTGATAACATGGACCTTCCCTGATGCAATCCGCTGTCCGACCGCCTTTCCACGAAGCAGGACCCGGCTCTTTTCGTCGAGGGTGTAGGCCTCGAGAAACTCGGCCTTGTTCTTCTGGGATTCCACGGTCTCCGGCCGGGCCTGGACCAGGAAGAGCTCTCCAGATACGCCATCCTTAGCCCATTCCATGTCCATGGGACGATCCACTCCCGCCTTCCGGGTGTAGTGTTCCTCGACCTTGATCGCGTAATCGGTCAGGGTCAGAATTTCATCGTCGGAGAGGCAGAAGGTCTGTGCCTCCTCCGCAGTGACCCGCTCGTTCGCCACGGTCACCTTGGCGTTCCCGCTGGCATAGACCATCCGGAACTGCTTCTTGCCTAGGTTCTTCCGGATGATCGCACGATGGCCGGTCTTGAAAGTGGACTTGAAGACGTAAAACTCGTCGGGATCGACATTCCCCTGGACGACATTCTCACCCAATCCGTAGGCTCCGGTGATGAAGACCACGTCCCGGAAGCCTGTTTCGGTATCCAGGGTGAAGAGGACCCCCGAGGATCCCTTGTCGGAACGGACCATCTTCATCACACAGATGGAAAGGGCGATGGAGAAGTGGTCGAAGCCGTGATCGACGCGGTAGGAAATCGCCCGATCCGTATAGAGGGAGGCAAAGCACTTGAGGCAGGCCTCCCGGAGCTGCTGGAGGCCCCGGATGTTGAGATAGGTATCCTGCTGGCCCGCGAAGGAGGCCGTGGGAAGGTCCTCGGCCGTGGCCGAGCTTCTGACCGCCACGTCCGGGGAGTCTCCGTATTCCTTCGCCAATAGCCTGTAGGCCTCCTCGATCTCGGCCCACATGTCTGCCGGAATGCTGACTCCCAGGATCAGGTCCCTCGCCATCTTTCCCCGGCGTTCAAGGTCGGCGATGTTGTGGCGGTCGAGACCGTTGAGGGTCTCCTTGAGGGTTTCCATGATCCCGCCCTTTTTAAGAAGATCCCAGTAGGCATCGGCCGTGATCGCAAACCCGTTGGGAACCTTGACTCCCTGCGGGACGAGCTCCTGGTACATTTCGCCCAGAGAGGCATTCTTTCCGCCCACAAGGGGAATATCGGAAAGTTTGATCTCATTGAAGAACCGGATATAGCGCATCTCGTCCCTTTCTGGTTGTCCGTCCGATGCCGCCTCTCTGGGCCCCCCGCTGGGGACTTCCGGAAAGAGCGGCCCGGTCCCTGTGATTGCTCGATGAAAAACAGACGGGTCCCCCTACCCTCGCATGTCGCCTTGGATTTTCCATCTTACCAAATCCGGCCCAAGGTTCAAAGAAGTCCGCCGACCCTCATCTGCAGAGGGGACCTTTTTTTCAGGGGTTGGAAAACGGTTCGTAGGATCTGGGAGCCGCGTAGTTCTCGTAGAGGGCCCACAGGATCATGATCAGGATGATCAGTCCCCAGGACAGGATGAACCAGCGATAGAACCGGCTTCTGGACGAGGTTGCGACCGGGACCGGCGGGCGCCGGAAGGAAGGCAGGCTCAAAAACCTCCGGATCGTTTCGTACAGGGAGACGTCACGGACCGAATCCCGTGCCACCGAAAGCACGACATCACCCTCCGGAACGCGGAGGATCTCGAACCGGTACTCCCCGGGGGGTTCACGGAGAGCCACTCCGTCGAGGGGGATGACGTCTTCCCCCCGTTCCGGCCATCTGACGACAAGCGCTTCAGGCCGGATTTCAAGGATGGCGACGGGAGGTCGGCGAATCTCAATAACGACGTAAAGCGTTCCCAGGGCCAGGAGCGACCCCAGCGAAGCTGGCACCAGGAAAACCCAGTGAATCAGCATGAGCCGCGTCACCGTGAACAGACCGAGCGACAGGAAGGCCAGGGCCAGCACCACGCGGGTCAGCCACATCGACAGGCCCGACGGAGGGCCCCCGAAGATCTTCAGGATCCAGGGGGCGGGAGACCCGGTCTGCCAAGGCACGGAAAGGGTGTCATCGGAATTCTCTGTCATGGCTCCTCCCATTTTTCCATCTTCGGAATATCGTCACTTCCGGTCCACCGGCGTTCGGCGTATCGGCCTCTCCAGGCTCACTGGAGCCGAGCCACGAGCAGTCAGAGTCCGGCCCGGGACAGGAGGGGGAGGATCCCTTCCGTCACCACCCTGTCACTTTCTCCCAGGTCCCCCCGGATTTCCGCATCTCCCCCCTGGTGACCCAGGACAGTGACCGGAACCAGGGCTGGCCCCCTGCCTCCTCTCACGATAAAGAGCGCCGTTTTTCCCTCCTTTGTTCGCACGACAGCCCTTTCGGGAACAAGGAAGACCGGACCCGATTTTCTCCCTTCGACAGGGATCCGGATCCGAACCCAGGAATCCGGCCGGAAACGACCTCCGGCATTGTCCAAGGAGATTCGGAGCGGAATTGTGCGCGTTCTGGGATCGATGAAGGGCGCGATCCGGAGAATCCGTCCGGAACCGGCCGTTCCTCCTTCATGGAGCGGAAGGATCGAAACCGGCGTTCCTCGCCTGAACCCCCTCTCTTCGCCAGGATACAGGAAAGCCTGCACCCAGAGCCTGGAAAGGTCGGAAACCTCGAAGAGGAGGTCTCCTTTCCGGACCTGGGCACCTTCGGCGGGTCCGACGCGGATGAGCGTTCCCGTGAGAGGGGAGCGGACTTCGTAACGATCGACCGGCCGACGCGTCCGTTCCAGCCGTTCTATTTCCCTCCGGGACGCCCCGAGGAGCCGAAGCTTCTGTTCGGCCAGAACACGAATTCCGGCGACACGTCCCCGCCCCTTTGCGCCCGGTTTGTCGAGAATGCTCGAAAGCTCGGATTCTGCGCTCAGGAAGTCCGGACTCTTGAGGACCATGAGCGTCTCTCCCCGGGAGACCCGATCCCCCGGGAAGACCCGGATCGATACGACCGAAAGGGCTGGGAGACGGGCCATCACCTGGGCGGAAGCGGCCGGATCGTAGGCCACCTGGCCCAAGAGGGTACGAACGGGCGGTCCTGAGGCCTTCCGGAGGGGAACTGTGACGATCCTCGATGCGGGAGGCGGGGGTGAGGGAGGCTCCCTGTGCCGCTGGCATGCGGCCAGAATCCCAAAGAAGATCACGATGCAAAAGAGACGCGTCATTCGGGAGTCCTTTCAAAAGAAGCCGCGAACCAGGAGGTCCCAAGAATCGGCAGGAGGAAAACAGAGGAAAGGAACGAGCCCGCAAGCCCTCCCAGCACCGCGATCGAAAAGGATCGCTCCATGTCGAGCCCAGCTCCCGCCGCCACGGCGAGCGGGAGCAAGGCCATGGCGTTTGCGGCGTGAGTCATGAGAAGAGGGACGATCCGGTCAGAAAGGGAGCGGATGAAACGCTCCCGGGAATCACCAGGGGACTGAATGGCCCGGTCGATGACGAGAAGCCCGTTTTCTGCGGAAATACCGGCGACCAGAACAAGGCCGACGAAGGAGGAAAGATTGAGGGAATGGTGAAAAAGGGCCAGGGTGAGGAGCGCCATTGCCACGGAGAAAAAAACCCCGGTCAGGAGAATGACAGGCGGAGCCAATCGTCGGGCCAGAGCAAAAATCACCCCGACCACAAGAAGAATGGCAAACAGAAGCGCCAGCGTCAACTGGCTGAAGCTTTTCTTCTGCCAGATCGCATACCCTCCCAGATCAACCCAGACGGAGGGTGGAAGGGAGAGCGAGGCCATGGCGCGATCGATACTGGAGGAGACCGTGCCGAGATCGGCCCCAGACAGGCGCCCCGACACCGAAATGACCGGAGCGAGGTTCAAGTCGTCAAGCTCGGATCGCTGAGGCTCGTCGAACCAGCGGGCGATGCGGGAAAGTGGAATCAGCCCGGTCGGAGTCCCGACCGGAAAATGCCGGATTCCCTCGAGCGTCCGGAAAGGCTGGGGCGCGTCCATCACGCGGACAGGACGGGGGATCTCACCTTCCATGACCGTCGTCGTCGGACGGCCCCACAGTCCGGTTCTCAGGTCGTCGATGACCTCGCGCGGGGTCAGATGGTAGGAGGCGGCCAGTTCGCTGTCGATATGAATGCGCGAGGCCGGGGGCACGGGTCGTTCGCTCCGCGCCACATCGACCACCCCCGGGACCTTTTTCAGAAGGGCGATCACCGCCGGAACGGCCTTTTCCATGCGAGACCTGTCCGAGCCGTGGATGCGAACCACCACCGGTGCCTCCGTCCCGATCAGATCGTTCAGCATGTCCTCGAGGATCTGGGGAAATTCCACCGAAAGCTCCGGCTCTGTCTTCCGGACGTATCGGCGCACCTGATCGATCACCTGGAAGACCGTCCTGCGACGATCATCCGCCAGGCGGACGATGATGTCTCCCTTCGTGGGCTCTGTGATATAGAACCCCATTTCGGCCCCCAGCCTCCGGGAGGTCGAAATCACCTCGGGCACGGTGTGGAGATAGGCCTCTATTCGGGAAAAAGCACGGTCGCTGTCCCCCAGGGAGGTCCCCGGCGGAGCATGGATGTCGATCAGGAAGGCGCCCTCGTCCATTCTGGGCATGAAATTCGTGGCTAGGTCGCGACGCAGAAACAATATCGACGTGACAAAGAAGACGAGCAGGGCCGAAAGCACTCCCCACCGGGGCAGTGCGAATATCTTTTCGAGAAAGCGTTCCATTCGCCGATGGGAACCGCTTGCCCGTTCCTCCCCCAGAAAGGAGGGGGTCACGAACAGGTTGACTGCAAGCGAGAGAAGGAGGAGGAGGAGAAGCGTCAGGGCCAGTGGCATGAAAAAGGCTCCTGCGAGCCCCCCCAGTCCGAACAGGGGAAAAAGCACAACGATCGAGGCCAGAGAAGAAAAAAGAAAGGGCCGGAGAAGAGCGGGGAGTCGTCGGCCTCCTTCCAGGATCACGACGAAGTCGTCGATGACGAGGCCCATACCGGCCGCCAAACCTCCAAGAGTCAGAAGATTGATCGACTGATGGAAGAAGGAGAGGAGGCCCAGGGCCAGGACAAGAATCATGGGAACGAAGGTTGCCACAAGGGCAAAGGGCCGGATCCGGCGGAGAAAGAGCAGGATCACGCCGAAGGCGACTCCTATTCCCAGAATAAGGGCCACCGACACGTGAAGTATCGCCTGTCCGATCACATGCCCCTGGTCGTAGGTCACCCGACTTTGGACTCCCGGTGGCAGGAGATGCTCCATTGTTTTCTTCTGGGCCTCGATCCGGTCGACCACACCGAGGGTGTTTTCCCTATGGGCTCGGAAGACATTCAGAAGAATGGCCGGCTCACCGAAAGCACTGACCCGGACCATGCGGTCCGCGGGCCGGATTCCAAATCGGACCGACGCCACCTGGGACAGTGGAAGGGGGGCCTCCCCCGCTCCGGAGAGAAAAAGGCGTCGGACGGGATCGAGCCCGGAAAGGGCATTGTGGACCTCGAGCAAGAGGATCTGGTGATATTCGGAAAGACGCCCCACAACCCCGATCCGGTTGTGATCGGGGAGGGCTGCCAGAACATCCTGCACGGTCTTTCCCGCGCTGGCCAGCTCGTAGGGATTGACCTCCACATGCACTTCGCGGCTCTGTGCCCCCACGATCTCAACCTTCCAGACCCCGGGAATGTTGACCAGAAAGGGCAGCAGACGGTACCTGGCCAGATCTGTCAACTCGGACAAGGATCGCGAAGGGCTCGTGAGCGCCAGCTGGTAGACGGGGGTATCGGCAGAAATCATCCTGATTGCCCGGGACCGGGATCCAGGAGGGAGATCGGGGAGGACACGAGCAAGGGCCTGATTGACGCGGGAAAGCGCCAGAACCATTGGTGTGGTCCAGGAAAAGCGGACGAAAAACTCGGAGGAGCCACGGGAGGTTCGGGAGCGCACTTCCCGGACCCCCGTCACCCCCCGGAGAGCTATCGAGACCGGCCTGGTGACGCGGACCTCCATCTGGGAAAATGGCAGGTCCCGAGTCGATACGATCACTGAAATCCTGGGAAAATCGATGGACGGGTAGAGGGCCACCGGAAGGGTCAGCGCCTTGAACCCGGCAAGGACGGTCAGGATCAGCAGGATGAAAAGGGCTGTCAGACGATGTCGTCTCAGGAAGCGGAGCATCCTCTCCGCGCCGAACCCTGCACTCATCGACAGACTGGCTGCATGATGGGAAGGCTTGTCATGCCCTTCATGTTACCCGGGTAGAGATCTCAAGACAATCAAGGAGCCAGAAAGATTCCGGCAGAAGGCATGGCGCCCCCTATTCCGCCAGAGCCCGCAAAGCCCTTGCACTGCAGGACCAGCCGTCAGGCCGGCTGCGCGGGGGGCTGGAAGGCAACCCTGGAGGAGGGCTTGAGAGACGAGGCCGTCCTGCGGAGTGGTTCCGAAAGTTTTTTCAACTTTGCCGCCACTGTGGGAGGCGGGGAGAGCGTTGCCCAGATTTCCACGATGCCCTTTCCGAAGTGATCCTCTCTTCTGGCAATCGGAGCGGGGGCTTCAATCTCGATCGAGGACCGGACGACCGTCCTGGAAGTATCCACTTCATCCGGGGCCACGGAAACACAGTCGCCCGGACGAAGATTCCCAAGTCCCGGCGTCTCAGGGTCGCCAGTGACGACCATGGCGCTCCTGAGACGCTTCGGATCCCCCCTGAAGAGCGACTGAACGCTTTCAAGGGATAGAAGACGGCCAGTTGGAGACTGACAAAGGGGACGGCCAGAGGACGAGACTCTGGTCTCGCGAATAAGAAGCGCCACGCTTCGGCGTCCCGGATGGCTCACCACCTTCATTACGACACCCCCGACGATCTTCCGGACCACATGACGCGATGGATCTCCCTCTTCCTCGAGAGCCATGACCGCCCCGGCTTCAGTGCTCTGGCAAGCCGCCAGAGCCATCCCCAGGCTTACGAGAATCCCCGAAAAAAACCTTCGGCCATATCCTTTATCCTGTCCCATGACGAACCTCCCAATCAGAATATTTCTCCGGAGGATGACTCCCTCAAGCGTATTGCTGTCCCACGCAATTGATAAGCAATCATCATGCCAATTGTAAAATATAAATAAATCCATATCGAATAGCCCTCCTCTCTCCATGGTCGACATTCCCAACCATAAAGGCAAACAATTTTGTCAGTTTGCGCACATAAAAGAAATACATGTTTCACTGATTGCGCAAGTGAATCGATATCCTTCATGGAGCTCCGCCGCTCCCGATTCTCTTTCTTCCCGAGACAGTTTCTTTCCGGATGCCGTTAAGCTATAATGCTTCACTCGAGTACGTTGGGTCCCATCGTCTAGTGGCCTAGGACGCTGGCCTCTCACGCCGGAAACACGGGTTCGAACCCCGTTGGGACCACCAACCGACACGCCCCGGGAATTCCTTGACTTCGCTTTCTTCCTCCTCCATTGACACCATCCTGTTCGACCTCGATGGAACTCTCGCGGATTCGTTTGCTCCCATCCGCTCCTCCTTCAACCAGATGCTTCGCCATTTCGGCCATGACAGGGAACTCACGGAGAGCGAAACACTCGATCTCGTCGGGGGACCCCTCGACGACTCCGTGGCTCGCCTTCTGCCCGCCCCTCTCGTCTCTTCGGGAACATCCGTTTTCCGTAGACATTATGAAAAAATCTACCTTGAGATGACCCATCCCATGGCAGGCGCTCCGGATCTCCTGTCCGAGATTTTCCAGAGAGGACAGGCCCAGGGTGTGGTCACAAACAAACTCGGTGCTTCGGCACGGGAGATAATCAGGCATTTCGGCTGGAGCTCTCTGCTTCCCCTTTGTCTGGGAGAAGGTGACGGACTCCCGCTCAAGCCAGATCCAGACATGATTCTTTACGCAGCCGAGCTCCTGAAAACAAGCCCAGACAATCTGCTGTTTGTGGGAGACTCCCCGTACGATTACATGGCGGCACGGAAGGCTGGATGCAGGATTTGCCTATTGACTACCGGAACCCATCGGCGGGATTCCCTTGCCCCTCTTGCTCCCGATCTTCTGTTCGACAGTCTTGGCGAGTTGGGGCGGTGGCTCAGGGAACTTGGTAGGGACCAGTGAATCCTGGGGTCATGACGGGATAGGGAGAGCCTCCCATGATGGCGGTCTCCGGTACCCAGGTGTGCAGGGAGCGGACATCGAGTGTCACAAGGCGCAGGGTCTGGCCACTATCGGTCAGGGCGGGATGCTTCATGCGACGGACCGTCGCGATGACGGTTATCCGCTGGCCATCTCTCAGGGCGGAGGGGTCGACGGGATAGGGAAAAACAAGAAGCAGCAATCCGGAGGTGGCATCGGGTGTCCCCGGCCTGAAGTCATGGTCAAGGGGTGACGGGTCGAGCTCCACATAAGCCCGCGTTGTCCGGTTGTCGAGATGGACCGTGCGTCCGCCGACGACCACCTTTTGCCCCTCGAGCTCACGGTAATTGTGTATTATCGCACTGTAGGAAAGCGTCGTGTCGACCCCGGAAAGCTGCCTGGCGGTGAATGTTGGCGGATTGAAAATGGCACAGCCACCAGTGGTCAGAACAACGGGAAGAAGGGTGAACAGGACCCGAATGATTCTTCCAGGCCTGGACACGATCACTTTTTCCACCAATCCAGGTTTCCGGTAATGATGTACTTTCTAAACAGATCGAAAATGATGAACCCCAGAAAGCCAAACTCGAGGATCGTGAAAATCCGGAAGAAAATCCCGAGCAGCTTAGCCCTCCTCGGCGTAAAGTCCAGGGGATCCGGCTCCCCTGGAACGGATTCAGGCTTTTTCCCCTCGCTGTCAGTCTCCAAGTTCCACCTCCAAATGGATCATGTCGGATCCGCCATTCCCAATAGATTCTGGTTCAAAGCCCCCAGCCAGTATACCCTGCGGTTGGCATCCGGCAACATGACAAGATCGACCCGGCGATGGTTGAAGGAAAAAGAGAAATCCACCTCTCCAGGAAGGCCAAAACGGGTGGCATCTCCGCTCCTGTAGGGAACCTGGACCTGATAGTCCGAGACAACCGCCCCCGCTTCATTGATCCTTCCTGAGAGGGAGACCGTCTGGCCCTCCCTGTCGAAGTCAAGACGTCCTTCGAGAGCGAAGGGACCATCCACCAGAAGGCTCCCAGCAAGAGCCACTCGGTACCTTCTCGCTGGAAAACGGTAGAAAGGTTTCGGAAAGGGAAGAAAAACTCCGACTCCCCTCGTGTGATCCGACCTGAGCTCGAAGAGCCCCGAATTCCCACTTCCTATTATCCTAAGTTCCTGGTCCTTCCCTTTCAACCAAAGCGTGGCCTTCAAACGACCAGAAAAATCGGGGGGAGTCACTCCCCGAAGAAGGTCTTTCCTCTGGACCACCCCGTTCACAAGAGAGACGGGGTGATAAAATTGTCTGGGAGTTCGGAAGGGAACAGGTCCCACCACCGAAATGGTTTCATTCAGAAGGGATCGGTAGGCATTTAGAAGAACAAGACGTGGCCTCCAGAATTCCCGTGGAGGAGGAGCGACATCCAAGATCCAGAGCGGTGGCTCCAGAACGGAGGAATCCTCCGACGGAACGAAGGCCGCCCTTCGGATGCGGCAGGCCGAAAGATCCCGGAATTCGACAAACCCTTTGACTGTTCGCCTCGACCAATGGCCCTTCTCGCGTTTTTCGATGACGGCCGAAATAGGCAGAACCGCACGTTTGCGCGAAAGGTCGAAGCCAGGTCCCCAGTTCTTCTCGATTCTGACGCGCACAATAGGTCCGACATCGGCTTTTTTCCCATCCACAACTCCCTGCACATTCAGATAGCGTCGCGTGCACTCGATCGGGGAAACGCGAAAGCGGGTATAAACGGCAGCGTCCATCATCGAGGTCCGATACAGGGTTCCCGACTCGGACACAGCTGGAACGCTTTGGGAGAGCGCGGCACATGAAGTCAGGAGAACGAGTGTCCCGAAGGCAAGGAACCCTTTGAGAAGAAAGAAGGGATATCCCTTTCCGGAGCAGTTGAAAAAAGTCTTTCGAGCCCGGGTTTCCGGCCTTTTTTTCTCCACTTGTGTTGAACCCTGCCCTGTCGTTGTGATAAGACTATTTCCCGGTGCCTGAAGTAGTATTAAAGACTCATCCCCAAAAATCAGAAATGGAGGACCTATGGCCACACTTTATGAGGTCGCTTCAGTAAAAGGTCGGTCACTGTGGATCCACGTCGGGCAAAGGTCCGTCTCTCTCCTTGGCCTCTCGTTCCTCGGGCTGAGTGCCTGCGCTCAAACCAATGCCTTGATCGGAAACCACCAGAATGCGGCCTACAACTACCGGGCTGCCGCCCAGGGCTCCGAAAAAGACGCCAGAAAACAGGCGGATCTTCAAAATCACATCGTCGCTGCAATGAAGTATATCGATGCGGCGAGGAGTCGTCTCTCCTCAGCCCAGGAATATCAGAAAATCGGAAATCCGGTCTGGGCAAAGAACATGTTTGACAAGAGCAGCGCAGACCTGACCACCGCTGCCAACGAAATCAAGGCCGCCCAGTCTCCCCTTTCAAACTAGTCCGAAAGATTCCTCCCGGGGGTCACCGTCCCCGATGTCCGTACCGTCGCTTTTTGCTGGATCCCCGGGAATCCGAGAGATTTTCTGCCTCCTCTTCAAGAACGAAATCGCACCGAAGACGCTGGAAGTCGACCTTCGCGACCGTTACTCGCAGGGCATCTCCAACGGAGAAGGTTCGTCCCGTTCTCTCTCCACGAATCTGGTGGCGGTCTTCCCGGTATTCATAATAGTCTCTTCCAAGCTGGCTGATAGGAATTAATCCCTCCACAAAAAACGGGACCAGCTCTACAAAAACTCCGTAGGACGCTATCCCTGTGATCCGGCCGTCAAAGCTTTCCCCAAGGTGGCGCGACATGAATCGGACCTTCTTGAAATCGATCGCCATACGTTCGGCTTCGGTCGCCTTGCGCTCTTTTTCAGAGCAATGTTGAGCCACCCTGGAAAGAGGGGCCGGGATAAGAGCCTCTTTCCCCCCGGGGGATGCGAGGGAAAGAAGGCGATGGACGACCAGATCGGGGTAGCGGCGGATGGGGGAGGTGAAATGGGTATAGTCCGAAAAAGCCAGCCCAAAATGGCCCAGGGGACGCTCGTCATAACGGGCCTGCTTGAGGGAACGGAGAACTGCATAATGCACGGGGTGCTCGACGGGCGTTCCACGAGTCTTTTCGAGAATCAGGGACAAATCCCGAGGAGTCACCGGATCATGCCGGACGACAGTCACCCCAAGCGAATCGATAAAGGAATAGAGGTTTTCGATCCGTTCTGGAGACGGAGATTCGTGAGCCCGGAAAATCGCTGTTCCCAGCCGCTCTGACAGACGGAGAGCCACGAGTGTGTTGGCCAGCAGCATGAATTCTTCGATGAGTTGGTGGGACATGTAGCGGGGGGAGCGGAGAATGTCGACCGGTTCTCCCCTGAGGTCCAAAACGATTTCGGGCTCCGGCAGGTCGAAGTCAAGGCTCCCCTTTGCCATTCGACGCTTCCGGAGGAGCTGGGCCACACGCCACAGCTCATCCAGGAATGGGCCCCAAGAGCGGTATCCCTCCGAAGGATCCCCTGCGAGGCTCCGGTGGACCTCGGAGTATGTCATGCGCTTCCGGCTTCTGATGACCGAGGGGGTCACCGACCAGTCTACGACCGAGCCATCCTCACCGATTTTTGCAATAACAGAACGGGCCAGACGGTCCTCATCAGGGTTGAGGGAAAGGACGCCGTTTGACAGGACTTCCGGAAACATTGGAACAACCCGGTCCGGAAAATAAACGCTGGTAGCCCTCGCAAAAGCCTCCCGATCGAGAGGGGAGCCCGGAAGGACATAGGTTGAGACATCCGCGATGTGAACACCAAGGGTCCAAGTTCCATCAGGATTTCCGACAAGGGAGATGGCGTCGTCGAAGTCTTTGGCCGAGTCCCCATCGATGGTCACCACTTCGAGGGAACGCATGTCCGCGCGTTCTCCGTCCGGCACGATTCTCACAGAAGCGGCACGTTCATGGGCCGCCTCTTCTATCTCCGAAGGAAATGCTAGGGGAAGACCGAAGGAGGCGATCACCAGATCGGTGTCGATCGCAGGATCACCGTCGGCTCCCAAGACCGAAACGATACGACCGGAGGGAACGGGGGAGGCGTCCGGATAGGAGGTGACCGTCAGGACGACAAGAGTCCCGTCTCCTTCGGGCAAAGGAGGAATGGGATCGTCAACTCGAAAAAGATGTCGGATCCTGGCATCCCTTGGCCGGACGAAAAGTCCTCCCTCCGTCCGAATAAGAAGTCCGGGGAAATCGGTCCGACTATGGGAGACGACATGTGACACGACTCCCTCACGCCGCCCACGGGAATCCTCCCCCGTGACATGACAGACCACCGTATCACCGTCGATGGCGCCCGCGAGAAAATGGGCAGGAACAAAGACATCTTTTTTCCCCTCGGGGTCGATCACGAATCCGTATCCGTCCCGATTGGCGTCCAGCCGGCCCGACAAGGAAGGAAGACGCGAAGGAAGAGAAAGACGTCCGTCGGGAAGACGCAGCACCGTTCCGATTCGCGCAAGAGCCTCCAACTCGGCTTCGGCCTCAGTTCGCATATTTCTGTTTTTTCTGGGTATCAGACGCCGCAGGAGAAGATCGCGAGAGACGAGGTGTTCATCGGAAGACTGAAGCTCGGCAATAATACGGTCGGCCCAGGACGAGACTCCCTCAGGGGAAGGACTCTGTGATTTTCCCCCACCCCCCGGAGGGCCGCCTACAGGCTTTCGTCGACGACGTCGTCTCTTTTTTTCAGGCAAATCCAAGCTGTTCTCCAAGCGCTTTGACAGGATCTCTGTCCACGGAGAATTCCTGCCTCGGACAAAATTTCGTTCTGTCCTCACATCCTATCACAAGGGAGCCTGCAGTTAAAAGTTTTTTAAGAGGGACTTGATATGCCAAAGAATTCTTAATACAATTTACCAGTTTGCTTGCAGATACGGTTTTGGATGTTTTTTGCCGCGGTCCCCAGATACAGTTTGTTGCTGATGAGCCGAGACCCGTCTGGCGCCGTCATCGATCAGTGCCAACAACAAGAGGGACCGCTGGCGCAGAAGCAGGTCAGGTTGTGAAGGAGGCGGAACCGGGGGAAGAGGACAGGCTATCGATTCAGAGGCATCGAACAATCATTCGCTGGAACTCTCAAATCAATTAAGGAGGATTGAATGAAGGGGTTAAAAAAAGGCTTGCTGAGCCTCATGCTTCTTTCAGCCCTTGGCTGGACGATTGCACCATTTTCCATCGGATCCGCCCTGGCGGACAATGCGGCCACGACCACGCCGGCGGCCACAACTGCCCCGGCAAAGGCGACGACCAAAAAGCCGGTCGCCAAGAAAGCTGTCAAGAAGAAGGCTGCCAAGAAGCATGTGCGTCACGCCCGCAAGGGAGCCCCTGTTTTTGTGGGTTCCATTACGCACATCGACATGAATGCCTCTCCCATGACCATCACCGTGGTCAAGAATGCAGGGAAGAAGTCTGAATTTGTTTTTGGAGGAGATCTCTCTTCGAAAACCGTTATTTTCAAAGGCCGAAAAAAAGTCGGCATGAGCGCTCTTCAGGAAGGGCAGAGGGTTGTCCTCCGCTACCACAGAACGCATAGCTCCCTTGTCGTGACGGCCATTCACATTCGTTAAAGAATTTCGGTCATTCGACTTCCCATATCTCACAAAAGGGATTTCGGATAATAAAAAATTTCGCTGCGGCGAAAACTCGAGAAAGAAGGAGATTCTAATGAAATTCGGTCAATCCAAGAGTTTGATGGCTTTGGTCGTTGCAGGCGTTTTGGGGCTGGCGGGTTGCGCCTCCTCCGGCGGCGCCAAATCCGGATCCTCCGAGAGCACCCAGGCGGCCCCTGCGGCCCAGGCTCCGGCCACCGAGAACAACAATTCCATGGCGTCCCAGTCGGTTTCAGAGATGGACCCCCTCAAAGAGGATGTCCGATTCGGCTTTGACAAGGCCATCCTGACCTCCGAAGACCGGTCCGTCCTCAAGAAGGATGCCGCCATCCTTAAAGCCCATTCAGGGGTTAAGGTTGTCATTGCCGGCCACGCAGACGAGCGCGGAACCGATGCCTACAACATCGTTCTCGGACAGAAGCGTGCCAAGGCCGCGAGGATCTATCTCGTCCGTCTCGGAGTCTCTCCCAAGCGGATCCGTATCGTGTCCTACGGCAAGCGGGAGATTCCTGACTACTCCATCTGTTCAGACCACAACGAGTCCTGCTGGTCGAAGAACCGCGTAGCCCATTTCATGAAGATCACCATGTAATCTGAACGCAAGGATTTCTTTCCCCCTTGAGAAAGACGGGAGCCCGAAAGGGCCCCGTCTTTTTTTGTCTCTTTACTTTGATCATGCTATATTTCAAGATATTTTCAGTGAACAGAACTGAACAGTAAAAAAGTGACGAGGAGCCTGTAATGACCTTTTTTCAAAAGGCGAAACGAATACGGACCGGTTTTTCAAGAGGGGGATCCTGGATCGTTCTACTGGGAACGATTCTTTCCGCAACGGCAGGATGCGCCACCAGGCCACCCGCCGCTTCCATGGCCCCTGGACCGACTCCCGACCATGGCTTTCCGGGAGTATCCGTTTCTGAAGGTTCCTCCCAGTGGCCACGAACGAGGCTCCCAGAGGAAGAACCCAGCCACCGCATTTATACCGAAGCCCCCCCGCCCACACAGTCTCCTGGTACCCCGGCGGAGACTTCCGAGAAAAAAAAGGGCAAGACACCCACTCAGAGAACGGTCTACTTTTCATTCAATAGCGCCCGGTTGTCATTTTGGGACGAAGTGGTACTGGATACCATTGCGAAAGGGCTAAAGGGGTCGCAATATCGGGAAATTCGTCTCCATGGTTCAACCGATCCTCTGGGTTCGGAAGCCTACAACAAAAAGCTGGGGCTCAGGAGAAGTCTGGCCGTCAAGCGCTACCTCGTCTCCCGAGGACTTCCACCGAAGAAACTCCGAGCCCTTTCCTGGGGAGACAGCAAATCCAGACTCTTTTCCGCCTGTCGCCGGAAAAGTCCCCTTTGCCACTCCCAAAGCCGATCTGTCCGGATCGACATCAGGGAGGCGTCAGCCCCCTCTTCGCCTTGATCCAGCGAATCAGGACATAGGCCGCCGGAAAGGAGAGCGTGAAGGCACCCAGAGCGAAAACAGCCGATCCGACGGCGAAAGGGTAGAGGACACCGCGGACCTGGGCCAGAATGGCATCTTTCGGCATATGGGAAAGAGCCCTGATATTGGGAACCCATACCTTCGTATCGAGAATCATGGCTCCGACCTTGATCTCCGCAAGATAGGCCGGCAGAAAGACAGGGACAAAAGTCCACGGATTGTTTGTCCAGGACCCAAGGAGGCCGATCGGAAGGGATAGGCGGAAGAGGTAGGCCAGGGAGGCCACCAGAATGCTATGGAATCCGAAGGGCGGCAGGAAGGCGGAGGCAAACCCCGTGGCGAATGAAAGAGCGTCGCGCAAAGGATCGTTCGACCCGAGAAAGAGTTGGAGAACCTTTTCCTTCCATCCCTCCCTTCCGGGCTGTTCCCCCGTCCCGGGCTTTTGACTTTTTTCAGGAGACGGTGTGGTCAAAACCTCTTCCCTTGATTGATTTTAATGTGTCGATGAAATAGACGGAAGCCGGACCATCCCCCTTTACAGCCCGCCCCACATAGTGGATTTCCTCTCCCGAACCCGTCAGAAGGTCGGACCGGACCCATCGGAGGAAGGACTCCTCCTGACTGCCCCTGACACCGAGGACGATATCGTAATCTTCCCCACCCGTCCAGACCAGAGTACCGGCATCCTCTCCAAGAAGGGCCGACCAGGTCCGGACTTCCTCCGAGACAGGAAGAGCTTCGACCCGAATGGATAACCCGGAGGCCTGGGAAAGCTCCGAAAGCGAGCGTTCCAGCCCGTCAGAGCTGTCGATGGTGGCGGAGACTTCCGGCCTGAGGGCAAGGGCCTGTCCGGCTGACAGAAGCGCTCTTGGACGACGGAAGGCCCGTCGAGCGGGCTCAAGAAGCTCGGCTCCCAGTCCTCGCAAGAGAGACAGATACCCTGCCCTGGCCCTTCCGGGACGCCCCAGAAGATAGATGGCGTCCCCCTCCGACAGAGACGCTCTCGCGGGGAAAATCCCTACGGGAATGGTGCCAAGGAGGGTCAGGACGAAGTTCCAGCGACCGGAGTCACGGGACAGGTCTCCCCCCACCAGCGAACAGCCGTATTCACGGCAGGCCTCGGCGATCCCGCGGTACACCCCCCGCAATACCTCCGGATCGTAATTCTGCGGAAGTCCAACCGCTGCCACCCCTGACCAGGGAACCCCCCCTTTCGATGCGATGTCACTCACATTGACCGCTACGAGACGGTAGCCCAGCGACTCCGGATCGGTCCAGTCCCATCGAAAATGGACATTCTCCCGCTGGCTATCGGTCGTCACGAGGAGATTGCGATCCGGAGGAGCGGAGAGGAGCGCGGCATCGTCTCCGATCCCGGCCAGGACGCCGGGTGACGGAAGTCCGGAAAGGATTTGTGAGAGCTCCCTGATGAGATCAGCTTCCATCGTGCCCCTTGATCACGCTTCCGGATGTTCGAGGAGGTCGAGCAGAAATTTCCGGAATTCTGGTCCAAGCTCGGGGTTCTTGAGTCCGAATCGAACGGTAGCTCTCAAAAATCCGCCCTTGTCTCCCGTATCGTATCTCCGCCCCTCAATCTTGACGGCATATACGGGGCGATGAGCAGCAAGCGTGACCAGAGCGTCGGTCAGCTGAATCTCCCCCCCCACTCCCGGAGTCTGATTTTCAAGAATCGAAAAGATGTCCGGCGTCAGCACATATCGCCCGATCACCGCCCAACGGCTCGGGGCCTCCTCCATCCGGGGCTTTTCCACAAGGGATTCCACGCGAAAGAGCCCGTCCCGAATCTCTTGTCCACGAATGATCCCATAATGTGAGACTTCGGCGGGGGGCACCTCCTGAACGCCGATCACGGGAGCATCGAATTCCCGGGCCACATCGAGAAGCTGGGCCAGGGCGGGCTCTTTGGCATCGATCACTTCGTCTGCCAAGGCCACGGCGAAGGGCTCATCTCCGACAAGATTTCTGGCACAAAGAACGGCGTGTCCAAGGCCCAGGGACTCCTTCTGCCGGGTATAGACGACCTCCGCCATGAAGGAGATCCGCCGAACATCCGCCAGCAGTTTCAGCTTTCCCTTTTCGCGCAGGACATCCTCAAGTTCGTAGGAGATGTCGAAATGGTCTTCGATCGCCCGTTTTCCCCGACCGGTGACCATGATGATCTGCCCGACTCCCGAAGCCACTGCCTCCTCGACCGTATATTGGACAACCGGTTTGTCCACGAGGGGAAGCATTTCCTTGGGGGAAGCCTTGGTCATCGGCAGAAAGCGGGTGCCGTGGCCTGCGAGGGGGAACACTGCCTTTCTGAGCTCTTTCATTCATCGTCCCCTTTCTTCTTTTTCAATTCCTTCAATATCTTTGGAAGAATATCGCCGAGAGCCTGCTCCGTCTCCTCTTCGGTCAATAGTCCTGAAATAATGAAGTCGGCCCGGGACAATCTCTCGACCCGGCTCATCTGAGAGTTGATCCGTTGGTTCGCCTCTTCCACGCTAAGCCCGGAACGACGCAAAAGCCTTTCCTCCTGAATCTCTGGGGGGACGTCAACGACGATCACCGCATCCATCTCCGATTCCAGCCCCTTCTCGAACAGAAGAGGAACCTCGTAGACGAGCAGGGGAGCCTCCGCGTTAAGCGCTTTTTGTCGGAGAAATTCGGCGCGGACCCTCGGATGGATGATTCCTTCAAGCTTGCGCCGCTTGACAGGATCCGAATAGATTATCCGGGCCAGAGCGGGGCGATCTATTTCCCCGCGAAGCAGGACCTCCGGAAAAGCGCGAATCACCGCATCAAATCCCTCCGTCCCTCTACGGACCACATCCCTGGCGAGCTGATCAGCATCGACCACGGGAACCCCGCGTTGTCTCAGCAAGGCGCCGATAAAGGACTTTCCCGAGGCAATCCCCCCCGTGAGACCGACGACGATCACGCGGGAGACTCCCTTTCCTCATCCCGTGATTTCCGGACCTTATCGAAATAGCGACGAGCCGCCTGCCCTTCGATTCCGATCATCATCGCGGCAAAGACCAGTCCCCCTACCTCGAAAAGGTGAGGTTTAAGAAGAGGGTCCCCCGTCGGATCCATGAGAACGAGCAGTAAGCGCAAAGCCCCCCCTCCTCCCATCAGGACGGCCGCGGTAAAGAGAAATCCCGCCGACCGGGATGAGAGCCTGCGAGCGGTAAAGCTCCACATGACGAGGACAAGAAGGAGCAACAGCATCGCCCCTTCGACGGAGACGAGAATGGGTCGGCGCAATGAGGCCGGGAGGTCAAGGAACCTGTTGCCGAGCCAGTATTCGTCGAGCAGGCCCGGTATGGCGAAGATCAGAATCGTCAATCTTGTCCGAAAGGGCATCGTCACGGGGTCTTGGCTCCAGGAGTAGGGGTGGACGAAGACGGAGTTGAGGGCATAGCCGTTGACAGATGGGGACGTCCGGATGTTCCTGGCTTGATGAGTCCGGCCTTCTCCTTTTTCGCCCTGTCGATGATCTGCTGGAAGAAGGGACGCTGGGGGGTCTTCGGATCGAGCGTGAGCCCCTTTTCGAAGTAGGGCATGGCGTCCATGGCCGTTCCCCGCGTCCAGAGAATAGACCCCAGGGCAAAGTATGCCGGGGCGAGATTCGGGTCGAGGGCGATCGCCTTTTTAAGCTCCGCAACCGAACCGTCCACTTGCTTCACCACCCTATAGAGCATGCCCAGCTTGTAGTGTGCCAACCCGAAGTTCGGATAGCGGGCTACGACAGCCTTGTAGTCATCCAGGGCCTCCTTGTAGTGGCCGGTTGCCAAAGCATTGTCTCCGGCGGTGAAGGGATAGGCGATGACGACAGGTTCTGCCTTCTTGTAAAAGTAGGTCATGTAGGCGACGGCATACACGGCAAACACACCCCAACCGATCTTCGCCCAGAATCGAATCTTCGGCTCCTGGATCGTTCCCCGGGATCTCCGGAGAACATAGGACGTTCCCACGGCGGCAAAGGCGAAGGCCACAAGAATCGCCGCGAGCGACATTCCAAGAAGAGGAAGATTCATGTTGTCGAGAATCGGTCGGGTATTCATCAACTCACTCCTTTGAAGAAATCAGACGGGATGGGCTTCCACCCAATCCCGGCCCGTCCCGAGACGGACTGTAAGGGGAACAGAGAGAGCCACCGCTCCCTCCATGCATTCCCGGACTGCCGCTGAAACCGCCTCGATCTCCCCGACAGGGAGCTCGAGCAGAAGCTCATCGTGGACCTGGATCAACAAACGGGACCTGGCCCCCATTTTCGCCAGACGACGGTCAAGATCGACCATGGCCTTCTTGATGAGATCGGCAGCCGATCCCTGGAGCACAGAGTTTACCGCCATCCTCTCCCCGTACTCCCGAATCCTGCGATTATCGGACAGGATTTCGGGAATGGGGCGTATCCGTCCCAGGATGGTCGAAATCCGGCCCGTTTTTTCGGCCTCCTTCCGGATCTTTTCGAAATAGGGTCCCACTTCGGAAAAAACACTGAAATATCGATCGATGATTTCCTGGGCTTCGGCGGGTTCGATACCGAGGTCCTGAGAAAGACTGTACGAGGACATGCCGTAGAGAATCCCGAAGTTGAAAGTTTTGGCCCGTCTCCGCGTTTCGGGCGTTACCGGCTCTCCAAACAGGAGAAGCGCTGTTCGGGAATGAATATCCTGTTGTTCCGCAAATGCCTGCAGCAGAAAAGGGTCCTGACTCAAATGGGCCAGAAGCCGGAGCTCGATTTGGGAGTAGTCGGCCGAGAGGAGCACGGAACCCTCCGGAGAGACGAAACACCTCCGGATCAGAAGGCCCAGATCGGTCTTTGCAGGAATGTTCTGGAGGTTCGGTCCGGAAGAAGATAGGCGCCCTGTCGCCGCGACTGTCTGGTTGAACTGTCCGTGAAGGCGATGGTCGGGGCCGGTTCCTTCCTCCATGGGCGTGAGATAGGTCGACAGGAATTTTCTTAGTTGCCGGTATTCCAGAATGAGTCCGGGGAGCGGGTGAAGCGGGACAAGTGTCTGCAGGGTCTCCTCGTCGGTGGAAGGAGCGCCGCCCTTCTTCCCGGTCTTGCGGGGGGCCGGAAGACCCAACTTTCCGAACAGGACCTCTCCCACCTGTTTTGGAGACAGAATGGCGAAGGGACCACCCGCCGCCTGGTAGATCTCGTTCTCGAGCCCCCCGATCCGCCCTTCGATGGTGCGCCGGACCTCATCGATCCGGCCGCGACTCACCATGATGCCCGCCTGTTCCATCCTGACAAGGACTCGGGCCACCGGAATTTCAATGTTTGTCAGAAGAGAGCCAAGGGCGAATGCATCAATTTCACGTTCAAGCTTCCCAAGAACGGCGAAGACGAGGGAGGCTCTCCCTTCTGGACTCTCTGGGTTTCCAGCGACGAAAAGCTGGTCCCTGAGCGCAGTCAGGCTATAATCGCGGCGTCCGGGGTCCAACAGATAGCCCGCAAGCTCCATATCGAATGTCGGGAGGGGGTCGTCACACAAATGGGGGCATTTCCGGAGAAGCCCTGTCAGACTCGATGTCCAGATGGAACCACCGGACCTGAAGACATCCTTCCCGGTCCGGCAGAGTTCCTCCGAGGATTCGTTCCAACTCCAGATCCGCCCGTTCCATATCCCGTTCCCCCACTCCGGGTCGTGAAGGACACCTTGAGAAGAAGGAGGGGGAACCGGGTCGGAGGTCGATGGAAGGTCAGCGACTTTCCCCATTTTCAAGGCCTGTTTGCCCTTCCATTCGAGGATCCGTGCAAGTAGAGTCGCTGTTTCGAGCGATTCGGCCAGATCGCGGAGATCGCTTTCATGAGGCGAACCGATCGCCATTGCCTCCGGAGAGGCGTCCGCCTCAAGACCTTCATGAAGAATGGTCACGCTCTTGTTCCTGAGGATCAGATCCCGATATTCGATGATTTTAGGTCTGAGTCGCTCGGGAAAGACTGTCTCGGGACGCGTCACCAGGTCTTCGACATGGAGTCCTCCGGAAAGAAGGGCCGCCGCCGTTTTCGGTCCGATCCCGGGAACGCCTCCGATATTGTCAACAGTGTCGCCGGTCAACGCCAAAAGATCGGAAATCTGATTTGGCTCCACTCCCCATTTTTCCCTGACCTCGCGGGGGCCAAAGAGCTTCTGGAGCATGGGATCATAAACCTGTAGACGATCGGACACGAGTGCCAGCAGATCCTTGTCGGTGGAAAGAACGAGGACGCGGGAATCCGGCTGCTCGAGAAGCCAGCGTCTGGCCAGGGCCGCAATGGTGTCGTCGGCCTCGTATCCGTCGACCCAGATGAGCGGAATCCCGAGTCCCCGGATCAGGGATTCAATGAAAGGAATCTGGCGGACAAGGTCGTCTGGAGGCGGTGTCCGGTTGGCCTTTATCTCCGGAAGAATTTCCGTACGGACATTTCCGGCCCGGCTCTCGAATACAATGGCGAGGTATCGGGGCCCGAACTGATTGAGGAGGGACAGAAGCATGTTTCCGAAAACCGTGAAGGCTCCCGTAGGAACCCCGGATCGGGAGACAAAGTTGACCCGACTGTAATAGGCCCTGAAAATGTAGCCGAATCCGTCCAAAAGAATGAGTGTGCGCTCGGGAAGAGAGCGCGCCCATTCGGGGGGGGCCGGCTTGCCTTTGGTCTTTTGAAGGGCAGCCGTGGCGACAATCCTTTCATTTAAAGATCCGGCGGAGGCGGATGGAACGTGGAGAGCCCCTTCCGGTGAAAGGGGCCCCCTTCAGGGAACCAGCTTAGGAGAGACGGTTGTCCGCCACTCCGGATGGCGTGGAGTATTGCCTCGTGCGATATCGAAGAACAGGGACTGAAGACGCTGGGTCAATGGTCCCGGTTTGCCGGCCCCGATCGGTCTGTCGTCGATTTCCCGGATCGGAGTCAGTTCGGCGGCCGTTCCCGTGAAGAAAGCCTCGTCCGCAAGGTAGAGGTCGTCTCTGGTCAGGGACTCTTCGGCCACGGGGATCCCCTCCTCCCTAGCCAGGGTCATCACGGAGTGGCGCGTTATTCCATCCAGGACTGACCGGAGGGGTGGGGTCTTTAGGACTCCTTTTTTGACGATGAAGATGTTTTCACCCGGCCCTTCGGCCACCATTCCGTCGCTATCGAGGAGGATCGCCTCGTCGTAACCGGCTCCCTTGACCTCCCATTTGGCCAGTTGGGAGTTCACGTAATGGGCGGACACTTTTGCGCGCGCAAGAAAATTGTTCACCCCAAACCGAGCGTAGGAGCTCACCTTGGCCCGAATCCCCCGGGAAAGCCCCTCCTCTCCGAGGTAGGTCCCCCACTCCCATGCCGCAATGGAAAGACGCACGGGGTTCTTGCGGGCGTAAATTCCCATGTCCCCGTATCCGATAAAAATGATCGGACGGATATAGCAGGACTCGAGCCCGTTTTCCGATACAACCCGGCAGGTCGCGTCCATCACCTCCTTTAGTGACAAGGAAGAGGACATCTGCATCACCCTCGCCGAGTTCAGCAGCCGCTCAGTGTGTTCCTCAAGGCGAAAAATATATGTCCCCCCCTCCCCCTTGTAGGCCCGAACCCCTTCAAAAACCGCCATTCCGTAATGAAGAGAGTGTGTCAGCACATGGACATTGGCTTCCTGCCAGGGAACCATTTTGTCGTCCATCCAGATCCAGCGGCTTTCCTTCAGCATGCGGACTCCTCGGGGTTAAAAACAAGGGGGCGATGATCATTCCTCGCCCCGAAAGATCTCCAGGAGTCTCAGAAGACTCACAAAGAGATTGAAAACATCCAGATAGAGGGAGACCACCGCCATGACGGGAGTCAATTCCTCCTCGGTTGACTCGAGGATACGGCTTGTATCGAAGAGAATCAGTCCCGAAAAGAGAAGGGAGGCAAGACCCGAAACCACCGCCTGAAAAAGGGGCGGGTGGAAAAAGATCTGCACGACGGAGAGGATGACCACGATGATCAGTCCCGTGAAGAGGAAGCTCCCCATGAAGGAAAAGCTTTTCCCGGAAACGATGGCGTAAAGGGTCAGGGCGAAAAAGATCGCCATCGTGAGGAAAAGGGCGTCCGAAACGATCGCGGCCCCTCCCGGCGAGCGAAGAATGGCAAAAAGAAGGGGGCCCAGCGAGGCGCCCATCAGAGCGGCGAAGAAAGCGGTCACAACCAGGTTGACCCCGGGCACCTTCTGGACGGCCATTAGCAGGAAAAGAGTTCCGAACATGGCGATCGCCAGGATGATGGGATGGGGTCCGACCAGCCGGAGACCGTTCCCCATTCCCCATAGAGCCCCTGCACCGGAGGCCAGAAACATGAAGGCCAGCAGGCCGTACACCTTCATCATGAAGCGGTTGAGCGAGGCGGCCGTTCGTCTTCCCTCGACAACGGGGCCAGTAAACATGACGGGTTCCATGAAAACTCCTTTCATATGGTCTCCCGGACCGGGAGACGCCAACGCGGCAGATCCGAAGACTCGAAACCGGGCAAGATCCCTCCTTTCGAGAAATCCCTACCCGGCACTCTTGTCTCACAAATTATACTTCCATCTTAAAGCCGGCGACCTCCAAAATCAAGAAAGCGCCTCGCCGCATACATTTTTGAGAAGCTTGCCGGTCCGTTGGACAACTCATCCCCACCATGATAATATTTAAGTCATTATAATCAAATAATAATTAAACATTTTTTCCATTTTAGGAGATGTTTTATAAGGTTTATGGCCGGATCAAACCCAATGCACTCTGGAGAGCCCATGGCCCTGACAAAGAGATTACGGATCCCAGCCGGAAGATTCGCCCTAGCAATGATCATTCTCTCTCTCGGCGCATGTGGGGGGGGCGCCATGCCGGGCTATGGACCTGCCTATGTTCCGGAGTGCACCTGTTGCTGCGGAGGAGGATTCACTCCCTATGCCTACAAGCAGAGCAACCACTCTTCGATCGCAGGTCCACCTGTGGCCACTACCATGCTCCATGATACGAAAGGTCCGATGGCCGACATCTCGGCCAACGGAAGGACTCAGAAAAAGCAGGGGAAGAGCTCCCGACATTGACAGCCCTTTCCTCTTTCTTCCCGATGCGAAAGAGGAAAGGGTCTGTCTCCCGATGACGGCGCACAGCGCTTCGATGAAAAAACACACTTGACCCGGGAGGTTCCCGTGAACAAACGCAAGATGGCACGTTTCCTCATGACAGCAACAATCCCGCTGGCCCTTTTCCTCACGACCGCAGGATGCACATCGACAGGGGCAATCGGTCTTCTCTCGAGCAGTGAAACGGAGGCCGACCTGGGCCCCCACGATTCCCATAAATTCCACAGGGTCGGAAGCCAGATCGAAGGAACGGCCTGCCGTCATTTCATTCTCGGGCTGATTCCCTGGGGAGACTCGGATGTCGAAACAGCATTGAAACACGCCTTCAATAAAAATCCGTCTCTCCAGGCCGACGGGCTGATCCATGTCACCACAGCGACTTCTCTTTACAACTTTTTTCCACTGTACAATGTCTACACCCTGACCTGCACAACGGTTCGGGGAATCCCCGTCCGCTTTGACCATTCGCCCGAAGGAAAAAAGGGAACAGCCAAGCTGAAGCCTCTCCCCCCCTCCTGAGGGATGACCCTCGTCCCATATCCGGCTTCAGAAAGTCATTGTCCCATGCTAGAATTTTCCGTGAATCGGAGAATGGGTCTGTATTCGGGGGATACTTTGACGTGACAAATGACCAACTGAGGATCTTTCTCAAGGTCGCTGAGAATCAGAGCTTCACGCAGGCCGGCGAGGTCCTTTTTCTGACACAGCCCGCCATCAGCCTCCAGATCAAGACCCTGGAAAAGGATCTTGGGGTGTCCCTCTTCGAGCGGACCGGTAAGAAGGTTCTCCTGACAGAGGCAGGCCGGCGGCTTCTCCCGCTCGCCCTCTCCATCACAAGACAGATGGACGAGGCCAGGGCCACAGTGCTTCCTTGCGCGGGAGGGACACAGGGCCATCTCAGGCTGGGCGCCTCGATGACGATAGGAACCTATCTCCTTCCCCCGATCCTGGCAGATTATCGCCGCTCCCACCCCCGGATCACGGGAAGCCTCGCGGTGAGAAACACCCATCAGATTCTCCACGACCTCAAGACCTCGGAGATCGACCTCGGGCTGATCGAAGGAGAACCGACCAAGACGCAGGGGTTGTCCCTTGAACGATCCTTTCTCCAGCACGACCGTCTGGTACTCATTGATTCGGTCTCATTCCCCAGAATCGAAAAAACGGAAACCATCCCCCTCGTCGACCTCGAAAATCTTCCGGCTATAGGTCGCGAACCTGGATCCGGAACCCGGCAGATCATCGAAAAAGAATTGATCGAAAAAGGGTTCTCTCCGGATTTTTTCCAAGTGGTCATGACCGTCGACAACCCCGAAGCCATCAAGGATCTGGTCGCTCTCGGAACCGGCATCGCCTTCATCTCCGCCCTGTCGATCCGACCGGAGGACTCTGGCAGGATCCGGACCGTCCCGGTGGAGGATTTTCAGCCGGTGAGAGATCTTTGGGTTTTTATCCCCCGGAGAAAACTTTCTTCGGCAGCCGACTCTTTTCTGGAAACACTCTACAGGACAGCGAGGAATCAGTCGTAAATCCGGCTCCGCAGGAAAATGTGTAGGCCAAACCGGGGATAGGAAAGGCTCCGTATGATTGATACAAAGCCATTTCCTTAACTTTGAAGATCCGAAATCCTTAGGCTTTTCTCGCGGTCAATTTCGCTTTCGTATATCCGCTACCCAATTTTTCGGAAAGAGGGGCACATAGAATACTTAAGAAAATGTCGATCCTTGCTCTTGTCGCATCGAGCTGAACTAAGGTTTGCCGAGGGTGGACCCTTATGTTCGGAAGGCTCCACTCCCTCTTGCCAGAAACTGGAAGAAGGCGCTTGTCTTAATGGAAAAACCTGGGGTTCTGTACCGTTGGTCCTGGAAGGAAATAATGTCGAGTCAACAGGGCAAGAAGAACGACGGCAAAAACGACACCCGCAAGAAAAAGGAAAAAACAGATCCGCCCAAACATCAATCTAAAGCCGAGAGGATTTTCCCCTTCCATCGAGGCATCCCCTTTCCCGACCCATCCTTCATTCCTGATCCGGAATTAAATACAGGACAGCCTTTCTGAAACCTCTATCTTCACATTACCACTGCCATGAGGAAAGTAAAGAATGAGGAATGATCAGGAGACCTTGCCCGGGGAAGTCAGGACGATTCCTCCCGGAAGAGAAGCGCCAGGTGGAGCATGACTCCGATCCCATCCCGGGCCAGAATATTGTCGATGGATCGCAGTGTCCATCCCGTAACCATCAGATCGTCGACGAGAACGACCCCGTCTCTCGGCCAATCGACACTGACCCCGCGCACCAGCTGAAAGTTGGGGGAAAAGATGGACTCTCTCCGTTCAGATCGACTCCGGGCCTTTTGGGGAGAATCACTGGTCCGCACAATTCCGGAAAAGGAAACGGGTACGGACCGGAGACGGTGTACCCGGAAGGCGAATGCGTCGGGAATGGAAAGGTCCCGACGAATGAGTCGGCTCTTGGATGGGGGGACAGGAAGCAGAAGTTTGGCACCTTCCGGAAGAAGGCTCGTCAGTCGTCCACGATCGAAAAGAATCTCCATCGCCTTCCGGTTCCCCTGGTTTTTTGCCAGACGGAAGAGTCGGGCCACCGGACCGGCATCGCGGTAAACAATCCGGACATTCCGCCCTCCCCGAACCATCTCCCGGCCAGGGTGGCTCCATACCGGATCGTTTTCACAAACCGGACAAAGGTCCCGCTGGCGGGATTTCGCACCACATGACAGGCAGATCCGGGAAAAAAGGTGCGAGAGAAGGGAAGGCCCCTCGCCTCCCCCCGGACTCATGTTGGCGTTGGACCTGAAAAATATTCCTGATATGCCGTCCTGAAGGCGGGAGCCGAGGAGTGGAGCGGAGGACCAGCATCCTGGGATGCTGCCTCTGAAAAGAGAAGTCCGTCGGTACGGATCACCGTGTTCCATTGATGGCAGGCGGGACACCGGCCGGACCATCCAGGGTAAAAAGTCCGACAGGACTTGCAAACATAGGGTTGGTCGCTGGAAGGATCCAGGGTCAGAATTCGTTTGTAGGAATCGATTGCCGCCTCAATCTGTCGTCTCCTTTCGTAAATCTCACCCGCCAGCCTGTAGAATTCTCCTCCCCAGGAAGCATCCCCTTCCATGGCTTCGAGGAGGGAGAGGGCCTCCTCTTCCATACCGAGAAGATTCTGGATGCGTGCCTGATGAAAACGCAGGCCGGGACTCCCCGATTTTTTTCCGAGAGCCTTTTCGTAGAGAGAGAGAACAGCATCCGGGTTTCCTTTCTCCAGGTAGAACTCCTCCAGTCTGACGAGATGTAATGTCTGGCCAGTACGTTCCCATCCTTCCCAGAGATTTTCGATCCCTTCCTTCTCCCGCCCCTCGACGATCTGCGCCTCCGCCAGCCCGATTCGCGCCGGGGTGAAGGATGGATCAATCTTGAGGGCCCCCCGAAAGGCCCTTCTGGCCCCTTCCGTCTGTCCCTGGTGGTGGAGGAGCGAACCGACCTCGAATCGGATTCCCACAAGGACCGACACTTCCCTGTCCCGCCTCTCGCCCTTTTCGAAGGAGCGCGCAAGAACGGTCTGGACCGAAAGCGCCTCCTCCCAACGGTCGTTCTTGACAAGAAGTCTGCGAAAGAATTCCAGGACCTCCCGGTTGCGGCCCTCCTTCTTGAAGTATTCACGTAAAAGGGCCATAGAATCCTCGACCCGACCCGCCCCTTCATAGTCATTCGCCAGTGCCAATACCAGCCGAACATCCTCCTCGTCGAAAACCCTTGCCCGACGGTGAATCCGTATCGCTCCGACATAGTCGCCTGACGATCGTTTAAGATCCCCGTAAAGAAGAAGTGCTTCCTTGTGGTCCGGGAAGAGCGTTACAAGACGTTCCAGAATCGAAATCGCCTGGGGAAGGTGGGAGCGGTTGATCTCGGTCCAGGCCCTCTTCCAAAGGGCCATGGCTTTTTCGGACCTTTTTTCCTCTCGACCCTCCCGTAAATTTTCTACCCAGGAGGCGAGATCCGAAAGGCCATGGATCATAAAAACGAGGCCTGCGCCAAAAGCAAATGCGAGAACAAGAAGGGTGATCTGGGGAAGAACGAGGACCTTATGGGGAAGCAGCTGAAAGGATACCTTCTGGTCGTTCCATTCGGCCAGCTTGACGAGCCCGACCGCCAGAAGGAGCATGACCAGAAGGAGAAGACGCGTCATGGAGAATGAAGCTCCCTGCCAGCGAAATTTGTTGGCTCCCCGGAAGAGGAGTACAGGGTCAGCCTTTCGACCGGCAGGACCCTGCGTTCCTTTCCGGCCTCGTCAAAGGCGAAGATGGCCGCGTCGGCGTAAAGGTCTTCAAGCCGATAGATTCCACGAACCCCCGGCAAAAAAAGGTCCACGACGATGTCTCCCAAGTCGAGAAGTGTCCACCGCGCTCCCCGCTCAGGGGACAATCCAAAGCCGGGTCGCGACAGTTCCTCGTCCAGGGCTTCGAGCGCCGCCTGCATATGTCGTTCATTCTCGGCATCTCCGAGAATCAGGCAGTCTGCATAGGAACACATTCCTCTGACGTCAATTACCCAGACATCTCTAATTTTCTTGTCGACGATAACTTTCGCCAATTTTCTGGCCTTATCGAGAATTTCAACTTCCTTGATATCAATTTTTCGTTCATTCGACAAACTCACGAAGGCTCCTTGCCCCATCAGAAAAAAAACGTTTTAAAAAATATAGCGAAAGATTTCGCGACCGGGATATGATCCGGCTCCGAAAACATTATGAAAAATCAGGATATTTCCCCTTGCTTCTTCGAAAATCCCTTATATATCCTTCTTTTCACAATATAGGATTTCACGGAATCAGGCAAGAGATTGGTCCAATACTCCCGGTTCTCGCCAGACAGACCTTTCCTCAGATCCGTCGACGAAATATCCACAGCGTTAATCCGAAGAAACCTCAGCGTAGTTCCAAAATTCGGAAGCGGCCAGACTGCCTCTTCCAACTCCCCTCTCCGAACACGGGTGACGACCGCTTCTGCGGAAACGGAATCAAAGGGACCCGCGGCACGCAGAGTCGTGAAAAAGGCCTCCACGGTCCTCTCTTCCTCCGCTCCCGGCCGGGTGACGATGACAAGGTGGGCCCCCGCCACAATCACCTCGGGTTGCCCCCAGCTCCAGAAATCGGAGAAAGCGTCTTCTCCCATGAGGAAAAAGGGGGGAGGATCGATGGCAAGCGCAGAAATGGTCCGCGCGGTGTATGAAGGTCCTTTCATTCGGCACTCGATGTCGGAGCTTCGCCAGCCGGGGTGATCCCCGATGGCGAGATCAAGCATGATCTTTCTTTCCTCGCAGGAAATTTCTGGAAAATCCTTGTGCGGGGGATGTCCCGTCGGAATGAAAAGGATTTCCTGAAGGTCCAGACGCGCCTCGATCTCTGCGGCCAGGGCCATATGCCCTCTGTGAACCGGGTTGAAGGCCCCCCCGAAAAGCGCAAGGGTCGGGCGTTTTTTTTTATCAGCGGCCCCGTAGGTGTCCATGGCCATGAACCAGATACTTGGTCGTGGTCAGTTCCGACAGCCCCATCGTTCCCCGTGCATGGATCCGGGTGGTGCTGATTCCCACTTCGGCACCCAGTCCGAATACTCCCCCATCGTGAAGACGAGTGGAGGCGTTGACCATCACGCAGGAGGCGTCCACCTCCCGCAGGAAGCGTTCGGCATCAAAGACGTCGGATGTCACGATGGCTTCGGTGTGCCCCGACCCGTAGCGGGCAATATGGTCCAAGGCCTCGTCGAGATTCGCCACGATGCGAAGGTTCATCGAAAGGGAGAGAAATTCTGTGGCGTAGGTCTCGGGAGTGGCGGGTGGAATGGAGGGATCGAGATGTCGGGTACGCGGACATCCGAAAACCGTCACTTCCTTTTCCCTGAGGATATTGAGGAGGGGATGGACAAAGCTGTCGGACAGCCCTTCGTGCACCAAAAGGGTTTCCATCGAATTGCAGGTCGAGGGGCGGTCGACCTTGGCATTGAGCGCGATGTCCCGGGCCATGGTGAAGGGAGCGCTGGCCGAGACGTAAACGTGACATATTCCCTGATCATGGCGCAAAACCGGTACGCGGGCGTGAGTGACCACCGCCTCCATCAAAGAGGCGCCTCCCCGGGGAATCACCACATCGAGGGTGGTGTTGGAGACAAGATCCTGGACCACCTTCCGGTCGGTCCAGGGAAGAAAGGCGATTCCGTCAGGATTGACATTGGCCTCGGCCAACCCCTCCCAGATAGCCTGTGATAGGAGCGTGTTGCTACGGACCGCCTCCGATCCTCCCTTGAGAACCACGCCGTTTCCGGACTTGAAACAGAGAGATGCAACCTCCACCGTCACGTTGGGTCGCGATTCGTAGACCACCCCCACCAGACCGATCGGAACACGCACCTTTTCGATGACAAGGCCGTCGGAATTTTCCCAGCGGGAGAGAGAAGTTCCCACCGGATCGGCCAGTATGGCAATATCCCGCACCCCCCTGACCATTCCTTCGAATCGGGACTCGGTGAGAAGCAGCCTGTCGCACATTGCGGGAGACAATCCCTTCGAGAGGGCCTCATCATAATCCTGACGGTTCGCCTTCAGAATTTCAGGCTGAATCGCCTCGAGCTGTCGTGCGATCTTTTCCAGGGCTTCGTTTTTCTTCCCCGAGGTCAATATCGCATAGGAGCGCGAAGCCGCCTTTGTTTTTCTGAGAATAGGATCCAGCTCCGCTTCATGATAGGACATCATCGCTCCCCCTTCCTTCCTTGGTGGTACTGACCGGTCAGTACGAGATCATTTCGATGAACGAGGATTCCTTGCATTCCATCCATCCACTCGGCCGATCCCGTGCGGGCGATTCCCCTGGCAACTTCTCTCCCCTGGGGATCGATAAGATAGACCGGATCCCTCGGCAAAAATTGTCCTTCGACTCCGACGACTCCGGCCCCCAAAAGACTTCTTTTTCCTTCCGAGAGGGCTTTTGCAGCCCCCATATCGAGCCGGAATCCCCCCATGGGGCGGGAAAAATGACCGATCCATATCTTCCGGTTGGAAGGTAGCTTCTCATGGGTCTCGAAGAGGGTTCCAGTCCTTCCTTCGAAGAATCGGAAAATCCCGGAAGGAATGTCCCCCTTCAGGACACCGACCGGAAGTCCCCACCCATTGGCCCAAAGGGCAGTGCTGACCTTCGAGGCCATCCCGCCCGTACCGAGACCGCTCCGGGAGACTCCGGCCATCCGTTCGATTTCGGGACTGATTCCATGGATGCAGGCAATTTTCTTCGCATCCCTAACGACCCGGGGATCAGCCGTGTACAGGTGAGAGACATCCGAGAGCAGCAACAGACAATCCGCCCTTATGAGACCGGCGACATAGGCAGACAGACGGTCGTTGTCCCCAAAGCGTATTTCGAAGGTCGCCACGGCATCGTTTTCGTTCACGACGGGAACGATGCCCAGAGAAAGGAGCGTTTCCGTTGTCCGCTCTAGATTTGTAAACCGCTCCCTGTCAACGATGTCGGAAGGAGTCAGTAGGATCTGGGCCGTATGAATTCCATGGCGACCCAGGGCACGTTCCCACTGGATCATGAGGGAGGACTGCCCGGCAGAGGCTGCCGCCTGCTTGAGCGCAAGGGAAAGCGGCTTTTTCCCGAGGCCGATTTTTTCCCGCCCTGCGGCGATCGCTCCGGAAGAAACGAGAACGACCCGGATCCCTTCGGTCCGGAGGAGCGCGACTTGGCGGGCTATTCGTCCAAAGGCGCGAGGCGAGAGAGCGCCCGATTCATCGGTCAGGATCTGGCTGCCGACCTTGAGAACCAGGATCCGAAGGCTCTTTCTGATTCGAAGACGCTCTTCCAGGCAACCTTTGACGATCGATTTCTCAGCCTTGGGAAGGGAGGGTTCCGGCAAGGGATTTTCCTTCAAGAAGAAGATCGAGGGCCGACAAAAGCGACGGGATTCCCTCTCCCGTCTGAGACGAGAGAAAAAATGGAGTCCGGCCTGTCTTCTGGCAGAACATCCTGAAAGCCTCCACCCTCTGGGGGTCTCCAGCATCGATCTTGGTGGCCGCTAGCTCCTCTGGTTTCTCAAGGAGAGCGGGATCGTAGAGCTCAAGCTCCTTCCGTATCACCCGGTAGGCCTCCTCCGGATTTTCGGGGCCTTCGAAGCTGACATCAATAAAATGAAGAAGAATTTCTGTCCGCTCCACATGGCGAAGGAAACGATCCCCCAGCCCTCGTCCTTCGTGCGCTCCCTCAATCAGTCCGGGAAGATCGGCGATAACGTATTCCCGGTTTCTGGGGGGCTGACCACGCGAAACGACCCCAAGATGGGGGTAAAGGGTTGTGAAGGGGTAGGATCCGATGCGGGGATGGGCCCGAGTGACGCGACCAAGAAAGGTGGATTTCCCGGCATTTGGAAATCCCAGGAGACCCACCTTTGCCATGACTTTGAGCTCGAACTTCAGGAAAACATCCTGGGCTGGCTTTCCAGGCTCCGCAAACTCGGGAGCCTGCCGTGTCGGAGTGGCGAAGTGAACATTTCCACGTCCGCCGCGTCCCCCCTGGGCCGCAACGAAAGTCTGCCCTTCGGAGACCAGATCGGCCAGTAGCTCACCTGTATCGGCATTGAAAACCTGGGTCCCCAGAGGCAATTGGAGCGTCAGGTCCTGTCCGGTCCTCCCGTGCTGTTTTTTTCCTCGACCATTCTCCCCTGAAGAGGCAACGACACGAGGTCTGTGCTTGAAATCCAGCAGAGTCGATTTCGCGGAGGTTCCCTGGAGAATAATGGATCCGCCGTTCCCTCCGTCTCCTCCGTCGGGCCCCCCACGGGGAACAAATTTCTCCCTCCGAAAGGAAGCCGACCCATCGCCCCCTTTGCCGGAGGAGACCCAAAGTTTGACCTCATCGACAAACTGAGACATGGACCCTCCGGAGGGAGAAAAGCAGAAACTGCCCGAGTACCGGACGCAGGGTCAGGCCTCGACAGTCCCTGGAACGAGGATGGTGTGAGGGACGATGCTGATCTTTTTCGCGTCGCGACCGTACCGGGAAAACCGGACGGTTCCTGTCTGCATAGCAAAAAGGGTATGATCTCGCCCCATTCCTACATTGTCTCCGGGGTAGAACTGGGTCCCTCGCTGCCGGACCAGGATGTTTCCGGCCAGAACGAACTGGCCATCGTGGCGCTTGACGCCCAGACGTTTCGACTCGGAATCGCGACCGTTACGGGTCGAACCGACCCCTTTCTTATGAGCCATGAGATGTTCCTCTCTTAAGCAGTCTTGATGATGGATTCAATCTTCACACGGGACACTAGCTGGCGGTGTCCCTTCTTGCGCCGGTAATTTTTTCGGCGCTTCTTCTTGAAAACAATGATTTTGGGATCCTTTTCCTGGCGAAGGATGCGTCCATGAACCTCGACGGAAAGAGGCTTCTCCTCCGTCGCGTATGAAATGACTCCTTCTTCAGACACCATCAACACCTGGTCGAAGATAACAGCCCCTTCTTCCTCTAGGCGTTCCACGACAAGAATCTGTCCGGGGGCGACGCGATACATCTTGCCCCCTGTCCGTATCACGGCAAAATTTTCTGCCATGAGGTCCCCCTCTTTCTGATAGCCTGACGATTGATCCGGCAGAGAACTCTGCCGACATTCCAAGGGACCATCGGGTCCCGCCCAAAGTCGCAAAGTTGAAATATAACACAAGGACCTGAAAGGATGCAAAACAATTCGGTGAAGGCAGCGGTCGATATCGATTGAAACTGGTCGCCAACTGTGAGAATATCTCAGAATACATTCCCCGATCATAATAGAATCGAAGAAAAATCGGAAAAATGGATCCCGAGGGGATCCTTAGGTTTTCGAATGAGCGGCAGTTTTTTTTCCAAAAACGCATTAATAGAGACTAGAGAATGCCAGACCCTATCGTTCCAAGAAAGAAGTCCACAGGAATCGCGGGATCACTCAAAAACAGGCCCGCTGCAGCGGGAGTGGATCTTTCCGAGCATCTTCGCTCTCACGGAATTCATCCGACCCAGCAAAGGCTCAGGGTCCTGAAGGTTCTTGTGGAATCGAAAGCTCACTTGAGCGCCGAAGAAATTCACGGATTGGTCCGGGCCCAGACTCCACGAATCGGCCTTGCGACCATTTACCGAACCCTTCACGCCCTCAAGGAAAAGGGGCTTGTGGAAGAACACCGGTTCAATGACGAATTCAGCCGCTACGAGGCCATGCCGGCCAATCACCATGACCACCTGATCTGCATCGAGTGCGGAAAGGTCGTCGAGTTCGATCAACCTCTGATTGAACAACTCCAGCTCGCTGCAGCCAAGGAAAACCATTTCTCGATTGTTTTTCATCGGCTTGAAATATATGGGATCTGCGAAAGCTGCGCAGAACTCCATAAGAAAAATCCCTGACGGTCAAGCCGGAGAAGACTCCTCTCGGACCGGGGGATTTGGATCGATATGGGGCAAGGGTGAGATGATCGGCTCTTCCCCGCTCAGTCTCGGACGAGGCGTGCGAGATAAACCGGCCCCTGAATAGATCTGAAAGGTCCAGATCAGGACAGTGTTCGAAGACCGCCGGATCGCCCCCAGAACCGCGGCTGCGAGAGAGCTCCCTGTATCGTTTATGACCACCGTGTCCGCTCCCAGCCGCCTGATCTGCATGTTGAGAACCGGACCGATTGCCCTTCCCCGAGCCAATATCGTATCGACAAGGACATCCTCTTCCAGACCGATGGCCTGACAAAGGTCAAGCGTGTAGCGGGCCACGGCCTCCTCTTTTGGGAGAGCGGCCGTCAAGGGAATGGCCAAGGGGATTTCGAGAACAGTGATTACCGTCACCTTCGCCCCATCGGCTTTCGCCACCTTGAGGACATCGCGCAACATCTCGGATGGACGGGTGGGAGAAGTCGCAACAAGGATATGCCTGTGGGGCTTGGCCTCAGGATACTCCTCCTTGATCTCCGTAATTTTGACCCGCTCCATGACCGGAAGCGATTCCTTCCGCCGAAACCACAAATAATAGGCGATTCCTCCCGCCATCCAGACCGTCCCAAAAATACGACCATATTTGTGAAAGAGAAGAACCATGATATAGACACCGAAGGTCCCCATAAATCCGAATACCGTCGGGAGGGGGATCTCCCAGCCGGCGACCCGGATTGCCAGGGGGACTCGAAAGGGTCTCTTGAGATCCGGTTCTTTTTTACGAAGTTTGATCAGGGCCAGATGGGTCATGGAAAATGACAGCATGGCGCCATAGTTGTACAGATCGGCAAGGATGTCGAGGTAGGGGAAAAACGCCACAATCAAGGCGGCCAGGGTCCCAAAGATCCCGATCGACACCATTGGGGTCTTGTATCGGACGCTCGTTTTGTGAAAGAGGGGGGATATCAGAAGATTGTTTGACATGGAATAGGCCAGCCGGGAGACCCCGATCAGTCCGGCATTGGCTGCAACGGTCAGGATCGTTGCCCCCAGAACCGAGACCCATGGCGCCATGAATGCCCCGACATGGGGCATCGCGTGAGCAATCCCCGCGATCGGGTCATTCACCCAGGTCGTGGACAGGATCTCCGGCTTCATCGCGGAGAGGGCCACGAGAGAGATCCCCGAATAGAGAAGAATGGTCGTGCCCATTGTCAGAAACATCGCCCGCGGAACAAGCTTTTCTGCGTTTCTAGCCTCACCGGCCATCTGGCTGATGGCCTCTATTCCGGTATAGGCGACCATGGCGATCGAAATACCGTATAGAAAGTTGTGCCAGGTAGGGGCCGTCCCCAGAGTGAACTGGTGCCAGATAGTGTTGAAGTTGAGCAGAAGAAAGGCCCCCATCGTCATGAGGGAGATCTGCGTGATCACATCGAAGCCGGCCAGCATCAGACTGAACCAGGACGACTCCTTAAGCCCGACAATATTGAGAATGACAAGAACCAGGATCAAAAGGCCGGTAAAGGTGACATTGACCTGGGGGTTCGTCTTGAAGATCGGGAAAAAGTATCCCAGGTAGGGCCCCACGGAAAAGGCGCTGATTGAAAGGGTCAGAATATAATCCAGAAGAAGGGCCCATCCGGTAAAAAAGGCCCACCCATCCCCGAAGGCGCGCTGGGCAAAGAGGGACGACCCTCCCCCTTCCGGAATGGCACTCGAAAGCTCGGCGTAGCTCAGGACGGTGGCGATGAAGAACAGGCCTGCCGCCCCGATTGCCAGAAAAGAAGCTCCTCCTGCATAAATCGTGGTGATTCCCAAAGCATAGTAAATGGAGGATCCGACATCCCCATAACCCGTCGAGTAAAGGGCTCCGAGACCGACCACCTTCCTGAGGACGGTCGTGTTAAATCGGGCGATGCCGGTACGGGTGTGGTGATAAATCTTGAAAAGGGCCACTGTCTCCCCTCAGGCCAGAGATGTCCGGCCAGGAATCTTTCTCATTTCTTGGCCCCGGAGGGAACAAGGACGACGTCATTCGAACCCGAGACACGCACGTGGGACGTCCCGCAAGATACCCCGAGAAAATCGGACCCGTGAAAGGTCCCTAGGAGCGACTCGCTCCTCTCTTCCCCCGACGGGCTGCGTGTGATCAAAACCACAGTTCCTTGTTCTCCGACCACAGCCACCGTCCCTCCTCCTGTCCGGCATGCACCGTAAAGATCATGCAACGTCCCGGTCTGGATCTGAAAAAAATTCCTTCCCCCGTCAGAGGAAGAAAAAAGAAGCCCATGGTCTCCGGCCAAAAGGACCTGTTCCTTAGACGACCACAGGCTGTTGAAGGAGGGCTTCTGGCGTGTGACCTTCTGCACGGCTATGTCGATGGCGGTGAAGCGGGTCCCTCCATCTTCCGTCCTGAAAAGCCTCTTGTGCCAGCCGGCGACCAATCCGTGCGACTCGTCCGTAAAGGTGACGGCATAAAGGTTCTTTTTGGTCGGAGAGTTCAGACGCACCCAATGGTCTCCACCATCGATCGTCCTGAGAATGACCCCATTTTCTCCCACAGCGTACCCGACGCGGTCGGTCGGAAAGCTGATGGCATTAAGGAAGAGCCGGCCCACCCCCGTTCGGACATGTTCCCATGAACGCCCCCCGTCCTTGGAACGGAGAAGGACGCCCCGGTCCCCGACTACCCACAGGACACCAGAAGGGAGCCGGCTGATCCCGTAGAAATCCACATGGACCGGAGGAACCGGACGACTCCATTGTCCTGTCCTGGAAGACAGGCGGAGAAGTGTTCCCTGATATCCGACCACGACGAGATTTCCCGAGTCCTCCACAATTCCGGAGAGAACCCCGATGAAGTCAGACGTCTTCTTGTTGGTTTGGGAAACGGGAGAAGCGGGTGGACGAAGGAGCGAAAAAGACGTCCCCGCCGGAAGCTTGACGGAGGGAAGCGTGACCGTTTGAGGCTTCTGGCAGGCCACCAACAAAAGGGAGGCCGCGGCTACCATGACGAGCCTCCCTAGGTGATTCAACCCTTGAGCCATGAATCGATTCATTCTTTCAATCATGAGGTCAGAATAACTGATCCTGCACCGCTCCGCAAGCGAGATGCAGGAAATCCGGGGCTCAGTGAATATTTTGCTCCTCTTCGTAGCGTTTTCCTTCCTTCTCCTCGAAATCGAAGGGCTTGAAGTGGTATTCGAAGATAGTTTTGATCGCGAAGGGAGCGCTGACAGGCGTCAGACCGGTTCCCACGCCAATATTCCAGTCGACATGCTCCCCAATGGCGAAATTCCAGCTCTGAAAGACGAACTGCTGCTGCATTTCTGCATATAGGGACGCCGGCCCCCCCAGCGGCCCCATGTTGCTGATCACCCCGTTATCCCCAAAAAACTCGATCCCCGCATTGACATTCTCCGCCAGGAGATAATATACACCGGCAGAGTAGGCGAACTCGGGAGGAATCCCTGGCTCTGAGCCATCGGTCGCGAAAAAGAAGGACGGGTTCAGGTCAATGATGAACCGTCCGATCTTCTTTTCCGCTATCAGGATAATATTGAGGAAAGATTGCATCCCGGTTCCGCCACCCGGAGCCCAGTATTCGATCTGGACAGCGGGATCGAAGAAGTCGGGAATTCTCGGGAAACGAAGCCGGGTGGTGATGGCTCGGGTCTGGAGATAGGAATAGGTCTGCCCCGCACCGGCGGCAAAATCGATATAGGCGCCGAGGGTCCACCAGTCGGTCACGCCGAACTCCACGACATAAGTGGAAAAGAGCATATTGGCATTGCGGAGATTGTTTCCGTAAATCGATTCCGCCTGTTTGTCCGGCAACAGCAATGTCTGCCAGGTGCCGACACTGACCTCCCCTTGTTCCGGTGTTTCATAGGGATAGATGATGAAGTCCCGGAAAGGATCGGCATGCGCCGAAAAGGGAAAAAGGAAAGTCGTGAGAAAAATGAGGAAAACAGGGACCAGCAGCGACAGGCACTGGAAGGTGTGGAAGTTTCCGGAGCGTAAAGGTCTCAAGTCGGTCCTTTCTCGCGTTCGCGCAGGATCTACTCCTGAATCCAGGCAAAGAATAATCCCGGATCAGACTGCAGAAAAAGTCGCTTGCCAAGAGTCCGGTCATCCCCGGAGAGGAGACGGCAGCAGACAAGGGCCATTTCAAAGGGCGCCTGTCCTTTGTCCGAAGCGAAAACCGGCCCATCCTGAAAGATATGGAAGATTTCATGGGAAACGGAGATATTTATAGAATCTTCCAGGACAAATGTAAAGTCTTTTTGAAAAATTTTTCCAGAGCCCCTCCGTCTCATTCTCAAAAACCGGAAGAAGAAACCTTGGGACCATTGTCTTGTAGACCCCATCTCCTATAATATGAAAACAATAATTCTTTTTCGCCCGAAACGGATTCTTCCCAGACTACTGCTGAAAGGACAAGTTGAATCAGACGACCCATGAACCGGACATCTCTTTAAGGGCCCTCCGGCATAGTGCCGCCCATGTTCTGGCCCAAGCGGTGAAACGCCTCTTCCCTTCGGCCCAGGTGGGGATCGGACCCGCAACTGAGGAAGGCTTTTACTACGATTTTCACTTTGAACGTCCTTTCTCCCCCGAAGATCTTCAGAAGATCGAAGCCGAAATGAAGGCCATCATAGCCGATCGCTCTCCCATCGTCCGCCGGGCCCTTTCGCGGGAGGAAGCCGGAGACTTTTTTTCCGAAAAAGGTGAAAACTTCAAGCTGGAAATCCTTCACGGAATTCCGGAAGAGGACGAGATCACGGTCTACGAACAAGGTGATTTCACTGATCTTTGCCGGGGACCGCACATGCCGGACACGGGAAAGATCGGGGCCGTCAAGCTTCTTTCCTCTTCCGGGGCCTACTGGAAGGGAACCGAGGGCAATCCATCCCTTCAAAGAATCTACGGAACCGCCTTCCCGACCCAGAAAGAGCTTGACGACTACCTCGAACGGCTTGAGGAAATCCGTCAGCGAGACCACCGAAAGCTGGGGAAGGAGCTGGGATTCTTCCGGACTCTGGATGAGAATGGCCCGGGGATGGTTCTCTGGCTTCCCCGCGGTGCCCGCATTCGCCGGGTGATTGAGGACATCTGGAAGATCCGTCACGACCGCCACGGATACCAGTATGTTTACACCCCTCACATCGCCCGCCTCGATCTCTGGAAAAAATCGGGCCACTGGAACTTCTATCGGGACAGCATGTTTTCACCCATGGAAATCGAAGGGGCCGAATTTGAACTCAAGCCGATGAACTGTCCTTTCCATATCCTTATCTTCAAGGAATCCATCCAGAGCTACCGGGACCTGCCCGTACGATTCGCGGAACTGGGAACAGTCTATCGGTACGAGCGCTCCGGCACCCTGCACGGTCTGCTCCGGGTTCGCGGCTTCACCCAGGACGACGCACATATCTTCTGCCGTCCGGAGGACATAGCCACCGAAATCGGTAAAGTCCTGAAACTCGTGGACGAGATGCTTCTCCCCTTCGGGTTCACAAACCGTTCGGTCTACCTATCTACCCGCCCCGAAGGCTCCGTCGGCTCCGACGAGAACTGGGAGATCGCGACCCGTGCCCTCGAGGAGGCACTCCGGACCTCCGGAATTCCCTACGAAATCGATCCGGGAGAAGGCGTCTTCTATGGCCCAAAGATCGACATGAAATTCCATGATGTTCTCGGACGGACATGGCAACTCTCGACAATTCAGGTTGATTTCAACCTTCCCGAAAAATTCGACCTGACCTATCGGGACGTCTCCGGAAAGGATGTCCGCCCCATCATGATTCACAGGGCCCTTCTGGGATCGGTCGAGCGCTTTTTCGGAATTCTGGTGGAGCATTTCAAGGGAGCGTTTCCCCTCTGGCTCGCTCCCGAACAGGTGACGATCCTCACTATCGCCGACCGCCACATTCCCTATGCGGAAAAGATTGCCCGCGCACTCGAAGCCTCCGGACTTAGGGTGGCGACGGATTTCAGAAACGAAAAAATCGGCCTCAAGATCCGGGAGGCCCAACTTCTCAAGGTTCCCCAGATGTGGATCATCGGTGACCGCGAGATGGAGGAAGGAACGGTTTCGCTCAGACATCGTGACGGAGGCCCGGGAGGAGCCGTTCCATGGGAATCCGCAAAGATGTCCGTCGAGAAAGAAAACCGTTCCGGACTGGCCCTCGATGGACAAATTGAGGTACCGGAATGACAACCATTACGAAGGGGGTTCCTGATTAATTCCAAAACACGGATCAACTATGAGATCAAGACAAAGGAAGTCCGGCTGATCGGCGCAGATGGCGAGCAGCTTGGCATCGTCCCCACAATCGTTGCGGTCAAGAAAGCCGAAGAAGCGGGCTTCGACCTTGTCGAAGTTTCTCCCAACGCCAAGCCTCCCGTCTGCAAGCTCATGGATTACGGGAAATTCCAGTACGAGCAGAGCAAGAAGATCCACTCCATGAAACAGCACCAGCGTACAGGGCAGGTCAAGGAGCTCAAGTTCCGTCCCCATATCAATGACCACGATCTCGGAATCAAGATCCATTACGTGGAGCGCTTCCTTGAAGAAGGCAACAAGGCCAAGGTCGCGCTGGTCTTCCGGGGAAGGGAAATGATCCGGTCTGAAATCGGAACGGAACTGATGCAGAAGATGATCACGGCTCTCGGCTCCAAGGCCATCGTGGAGTCGCCACCGAAATTCGAAGGCACCAGCATGACCATGGTCCTGGCCCCTGCCGCGCCGCCCAAAAGTACGTCAAAGGAATCGAAAGGAATGGAAGACGATCCATCCTCGCCAAAGGATTGATCCCTTCGACCATATGTGCTAGCATTTTGAAATTGTGATTTTTTAGGTTTAATTTTCGAGGAAAGGACGTGCAACGTGGCAACAGGACGTGTTCTTAAAACCAAGCGTGCCGCAAAGAAAAGATTTTCCCTGACCGGAACGGGCAAGGTCAAGTTTCATCAGTCCGGAAAACGTCACCTTATGACGGGGAAGTCCTCGAAACGGACTCGGTCCCTCTCGACAGGCATCCTCAAAAAAGGCCAGGCAAAAAAGGTGATCGTAAATCTGAATATCTGACCTGAAGACCTCCGAATGGCCGTAGATCAGTCTACGGGGGTCTTTGTCATGTTGTCCCTTCAAGGAGGAAGTCGATGCCACGCGTAAAAGGCGGCCCGCAGACTCGGGCCCGCCGAAAAAAGATTCTCGATATGGCCAAAGGATACTGGGGGGGCCGCTCCCGACTCTATCGTTCGGCCCGTCATACCGTCGAAAAAGGGTTGACTTACGCCTATCGTGACCGTAAAGCCAAGAAAAGGGAATTCAGAAGGCTGTGGATCCAGCGGATCAATTCGGCGTGCCGGCCCCAGGGACTGACTTACAGCCGTCTGATCGCCGGTCTCAAGAAAATGGGTATCGGACTCGATCGAAAGATCCTGGCCGACCTGGCCTTGAATCAGCCCGACGCATTCACCGATCTTCTGAACAAGGTCAAGGCCGGATAGTATCTCCGATACCTTTTCCATGATCAAAAAGGCGCCTGAAGGCGCCTTTTTTGTTGTTCCCTCTTCCACTACAGTTCATTTTCTCGATGTGGGAACAACGATGCTCCGTCCCTCCTTACAGAGGCTTTGACTTCAGGGTCTTGAAAGATGAAAATAGAAAAAATGGAAAGAGATTTCCTTTTTCTTATCAATCCGACAGGGGCGTCAGAATGGTCGTCCGCTATGCGGAAAGCAAGGATGAAAGCGCAGAAATCCTTCGTCTCGTCCTCCAGAAAATGGGTGAATGGCGTCTTTCCTTCACCCCCGTTCATTACACCGTCGTTTATGAATATGTCACCAACATCAATCCGGGACTTCGAAAAACCATCGACGACCTTGTCGCAGCGGGGATGCTGACCGACAAGCGGATCGAGGAGGCCTATTACGGATTCATCGTTCCGGAACAGACCCTCCCCGTTCTCGAGCAACGAGGACTCCTGACGCAGGAAACGCTCGAGATCCTCAACCGCATGGCCGAATCGGCCAACGCAACCATGCAGTCGACCCAGAAGGCCCGATTCGGAATCCTTTCCCAGCACAATGCCCTTCGGACAGCCGAGGTCGTTGACTCCTCCCTACTCCAGTCAGTCATTACCCGGCTTGCGGGAGAGACAAAAAAGCTTATCGAGACGAGCGAAACCCTTGAAAATCAGTTGCGGGACAGCCGAAAGGAAATCGAGTCCCTTCGATCCGAACTTCAGGCAGTAGCCCAGGCATCGGCCATCGATCCCCTTACCGGCATCATCAACCGGAGAGGGTTTGAAAAACAGATTGAATCCTGTCTTCATATCCATGAAAAGAAGGCGGGAGACTGCTCCTTCCTCTTCCTCGATATCGACCATTTCAAGCAGATCAACGACGAATACGGCCATGTCGTGGGGGACCGGGTCCTTCAGGCCGTCGCGCAGGTTTTCAGGGCAAAAACGCGGGGCGAGGACATCGTGGCCCGATACGGAGGGGAGGAGTTCATTATCATTCTCCCGGCGACGCCCATCGACAAGGCCCATATCGTAGCCGAGAACATTCGCCAGAACGTCGAGCGCATCGCACTCCTGAACGCCAAGGACAGCAAAGCAATCGGCGTTGTAACCATTTCGATCGGCATCGACGTACACAAGCCTGGCCAGAACTGGCGTCAGACAATTGAGAGGGCCGACAAGGCTATGTACCAGTCAAAACAGAACGGAAGGAATCGCACGACAACCTATTTTCAGATCTGAGTCTGCCCTCCTCAATTCTTCCTTTCTCCCTCACGCCTTCTCCGCTCCTCCTCCAGAATGGCCTCTGCCAACTGATCAGAAACTTTTTTCAAGGGAGCGAGGTCTGATTCCAGCGGACTCAGCCCATTCCCCCGAATTCTCCGAACTCCTGCCGCCAAAGTTTTGTGATAGCGGGAGTGAAGCCGGGCGATCTTCCCTTCGGGAGCCAGCCCAAAATTTTGCATGATTTCCCGGACAGGACAATTCACAACGTCATCCAGTGTCGTCGGATCAAAAACGGCCAGGTTCTGAAGCAGATATTCCAATTGCAACCCATGAGTCCGGACCAGCAGGGCATAGAGGCCGAGAAGGGATTTCGGCATAAAGCTCCTTTCGGGGGGAAACTCCCGAAGAAAGAGGACGAGATCGGGAAGACGAATGGGCTTGGAGATCTCATAGCCCTGGAGAAAATCGACTCCCAGCATGCGCATGGCATCCAGGATCGGGCCGGTTTCCACCCCTTCCACCACAAGGGAAAGCCCCATCCGGTGGGAGAGTTCCATGATTGCCTCGACGAAATGGAGATCCTTGGGTCGCGCTTCGAGGGTCCGGACGAATGCCTGATCGAGCTTCACCTTGTCGACGGGGAGATCTTTCAGGCGAAGGAGAGACGAATAGGCGCTTCCCACATCGTCCATGGCCAACCTGACCCCCAACCCCTTAAGCCGTTTCAGGAGATCGAGAGCCACAACTGTTTCGCCGAACTCCTGTCCCTCGAGAATCTCGAGCGTGAGGCGGGACGGGTCGATCCGGGAAGCCCCGAGCATCCTCCCGAGGCATTCGAGGCATCCTTCGCTGATGGATCGGGGATCCACATTCACAGAGACCCAGAGGGACGGGTCCGTCTCGAAAAGCTCCCCAAGATCCGAGAGGGCCCGTTCCAGCACCTGCCGGGAAAGCTCGAAGAGATCGTCGCCCCCATAGTCCTGAAGAAAGGCGGTCGGGGAGAGGATCGTCCCATCAGAGTTCCGGAGGCGTGCAAGGGCTTCGATCCCCGCGATCCGGCCTGTCCTGCCGTCGAGGATTGGCTGATAATGGACCTCCACCTTCCGCTCGTAGAGCAGTCTCTGCGCCAGTGTGCGCGCCAGCGGAACCGTCTCTCCATAAATCATCCAGCAGCGGGAACGGTCATTCTTGTGGGACTTGCTTTCATAGAGAGCCTGATCCGCAAGCCGCATGAGATTTTCCGGATTTTCGGGCGATCCCGTGCCGGGAGAGGACAAGGCCACACCGATCGACACTCCCACCGTCACCCCTTCCCCCTTCTCCAGCCTCACGGGAATCCTTGCGGTCCGGTCGATCCTGTCGAGGAGATCCCCAAGCTCCTCCCGACCCGTGACATTCTCAAGAAGCAAAACAAATTCATCTCCTCCGAGACGCGCCAGGAAGTCTGTCTTTCGAAGAACTCCCAGGATCCTCTCCCCCGTCAGACGAAGAAGTCGGTCTCCGGCTTCGTGGCCATAGCGGTCGTTGACCGGCTTGAAGCCGTCAAGGTCGAGCATCGCGACGGCGAAGGACCACCCGTACCGGGCGGAGCGGGCAAGGAGCCTGTCGAACTCAAGATCGAGCCCTCGCCTGTTCGGAAGGCCGGTCAGCCGGTCGTGGCGCGAGTCGAACTCGAGCCGTTGGGTCAGCTCGATCAGGGAAGTGATGTCCCGCTGGTTTCCGACAAATTCGACGATCCGGCCGGAGGAATTCCGGAGCGGGCTGATGGAAAGGAGATTCCAGAAGGGTGTCTTGTCCTTCCTGTAGTTCAGGATTTGACCGTGAAAAGGGCGTTCCTCCCGAAGAGCCGTGCGGATTTCCTCGACCGTCGCGGGGTCGCTCCCCTCCCCCTGAAGGATCCGGCAATTCTGCCCCATCATCTCGTCTGCCGTGTACCCCGTGATCGATGCAAACCCGTCGTTTGCAAAGATCACACGTCCATCTGGCCCTGTGATCACCACTCCTTCTCCGACGGCTCCTACCGCGCTCGAGAGAAGATTTTGCCGGGAGAGAAGGTCCAGGCGGTCGAGGCCAAGAGAGATATTTCGGGCAAGTTCGGTCAGAAGCCCTTCGAGGACGGGGTCGCTGAAGGCTCCCTCCTTCGCATGGCCGACGAAAAGGAGTCCCCAGGGCTTCCCCTTCCGAAGGATGGGAAGGGCAGCACTCGCGTTGAGGCCGAACTCCCTGAGCCTTCCCGCCCAGAGCGCCCGGGTTCCTGCCGCATCCGGATCGAAGACGGGAGCGCGTCCCGCAAGGGCCAGAACGAGATGATCCGATATTTCGCGCGCTCCTTGCGGGGTAGAAGAGTGCCCTTCCTCAAGGAAGTCGGCCCGTCCCGAAGACGCGATCACATCAATCCCTCCCCGGCCACCCGGACAGAGGATGGCGGCCACCGTTATCTCTCCGTGGGTGACAGCCAGGTCGCAAAGTTTCGAGAGAAGGGTGGACTCGTCGGATCCTGCCGAAAGCGCCTCTGAGGCATGGGCGAGAAGGGTGTTGTAGGAAGAGAGGAGTCGGAGTCGCTCCGTCTGGGCATGACGGTCGCCCACGTCATGGACGGTTCCCACGACCACAGAGGGTTCGTCCGGAATCCGGGCCAGGGAGATGTCCACCATGACCGGATGCCCGTTCTTGTCGACCATTCTCACATCCGGGATCTCGACGCTCTCCCGTCCGGGAAGGAGTCCGTAGGCAAAGCCCACCCGCTCGAATTCCTCCGGGTCTCCATAGAGCATCCGGGTCGTATGACCGACCATCTCCCCGACCTGGTCGTAGCCCAGCATCTGCCGCATACGGTCGTTGACATAGCGGATCCGGCGCTTTTCGAGAAGCATGATCCCCGCCCGGGTGTTTTCAAGAAGAACCTTCTCGAGGGTCGCCAACTCCCTTTCCCGTCGAAGGGACTCGAGACGGTCGAGTCCCCGGGAGACGTCCCGTGCCAGCTCCGAAAGGACCTCCTGAAGAGCGGGGTCGAAACTGGCGGGCTCTTCGTGATACAGCGCCAGGAGCCCCCAGATCCCACCCTCCCGCACCACCGGAAGGACTGCCGCGGTCCGAAGCTTGTGGTGGAGGGCCCTTTCTTTCGACGTCGTTCCAGCAAGCCTTTCGAGAATGTCGACATTGAAAAGAGGGCGACCCGTTCGCCAGACCTCTCCCACCATCCCATCCCCTGCGGATTGATCCGGATTGACCGAAATCGTCAGATTCTCGAGGAATGCTGTTTCTCCGGCGCTTGCCTCCACCTTGACGGCACTTCCTTCCACCGGACGCCCGATCCAGGCCAGTCGGAGCTTCCCGAATCGGACCGCCAGGTCACAGATTCCCTGGAGGAGGGACTCCTCCATCGTCGCTTCGGCGATCGCCTGATTGACCTGGGCCAGGAGGCTGTTGAAGTCGGCAAGCCGGGAAAGTTCCTGGGCCAGACGATGACGCTCGGAGACGTCGACGATTGTCCAGACGACTGTATCTGGACCCTCCCCGACGATTTTCTGTCCGGAGAGATCCACATATCCTTCAGAGCCGTTTGCCCGACGGAGGCGCAGGTCACGGAGACGGGCGCTCCCGGTCGCGAGGGCCTCCTCCGACGCCTCTCCCATTCTCGCAAAGCTGTCGTCTCCCACGAAATAAAGGTCACGGACGCTGTGCCCCACGATTTCTTCCGGAGACCCGTAACCCAGGATCTCGAGGAAGCCGCGGTTCACCTCGACCACGACCCGGTCGGGATAGCGGACGAGATCGATTCCGGCCGTGGTGTTGGCGAGAAGGGTCTCCTTGAGGGCCGTGGCCTTCCTTTCTCTTCCAGAGAGGTCAAAACGGTCGAGGGCCAGGGAGAGGTTGTCCGCGATCGCCTCGATCAAATGCCGAAGCTCGGGCTCGAAGCTTTCCTCCCTGTCGAGATAGACGGTCAGCACCGCCCAGATCGTTCCGCCGCGATGGACAGGAATGGAGGCGCTGGACTGGAAACCGAATCGTCGGGCCTCCGCAACCCAGGGCCCCATGGAAAGATTTTGCGTAAAGGAGGAATTGTAGACCGGAAGGTCCGCTCTCCAAGCCTGCTCCATCGGACTGAGGCCCTCAGGATGGTCGGGGAGGCTTGAGGCGGCGGCGTGCTCGAGGTATCCATTCTCCCCGGAGGACGCCAAAACCTGAAAGATCCCGGCCTCGTCTGGGCGACCGACCCAGGCCAGCCGGATTTCGGGAACATCGATCGAGAGGCGACAGAAGTCCGGAAGAATCTCCTCTTCCCGGATCTCTCTCGACACCGCCTCCGCAACCCGACCCCGCAGAACGTCGAAGGCGAGAAGGCGCTCGAGCCTCTCGTTTTTTTCCTCGAGTCTTCCTTCGAGCTCCCGGCGCTCCGTCACATCGAGGCCCAGAAAAACCCGGTAAAGAGGGCGTCCCTCCGCATCCCTAAGGACGGAGAGGCTCCATTCGAAGATCCGGCGCTTACCGGTCATTCCGGTCCAGCCACATTCGGAGGGAACGGGGGCCTCCCCCCGCGTCAGGGCTTCAAAGAGGCTCCGGACGCCTGAACGGTCCTCTGCCGGCAAGGAGCGCATCCACTCCCAGGGCTTTCCCCTGACCACCTCCGCCGTCACTCCCAAAAATATTCGCGCTGTCCGGTTGATGCGGAGGGCCTCGCCATTCGGATCGAGGACCAGCCCGAGAGCTCCGGCTCCATCGAAGATTGCCTCGTCGAGCTCCGACAGTTCGGCAAGCTGTCTCCCCTGACGTTCCTGACGGCGAACCAGGGTCCGAATCCCGAAAACGATCAGGACCAGCAGAAACAGTCCCCCCTCCTCGACCATCCAGCGGCGTGACGACGAGCTCATCCACTCGTCCCTGACCAGGGAGGTCGGCCAATAAGCGGTGACCTCGAAGGGATACCCGGGAACCGGGATCCGAACGATGTTTTTGTCTCCGGGAACGAGAGGGGAGTCGGAACGATTCCCCCGGACCAGGAAAAGAATGTCGCCATTCCGGAGATCCCTCAGGGAAAAGCTGAAAGTGCGATGGGCCCTCGGAGGAACCAGATCTGTCACCCGAAGGAAGGTACGGACTCCGAGGGGGGATTTCCCGGCCGGCGCGGGAAGAAGAATCGCAAGGGGGAGAATTCGCGTTCCGAGACGGGCAGATAGCCGGCTGCGTCCCACGAGAAACGAGGGGTTTTCTCGAAGGGGAGTGGCGTAGCCGGTTGCGGGAAAGGTGGCCGCGGGGGGAGTCTCGGGGGGGGAGATCCGGGTTGACCAGAGGATCCGGCCGGTCCGGGGGTTATAGAGCTCGAAGTCGACCAGGGACGGGTGAAGGGCCAGAAAAATCCGGAGTGTCCGCTCCGTAGCCGGCCCGGGAGGTCGAAGCGGCAGGCGGACTTCCGGGAGGGTGGAAGCCACAAACCCAAGATCGAGAAAGCGCGACGAGATGCGCCGGGAGACCGCTGAGGCGCGGGTAAGGGCAGCTCTGGCCGCTCGCGCTTCCACCGCATTCCGGTAATCGCTGTACTCCGCCGATTCGAAAAAGGCGATTCCAAGGAGGGCCAGGACGAGGGTTCCTGCAACCAGAAGGCCAACCGACTTCCCGATCAGAAGATGTTCCAGCAGAAGGCGTGGCTTCAACGTAGTCTTCATGGTCTCCCCTCCCGGCCGAAACTCAGGAGGCCAGCAACGCCTCCAGGTCGATCTCGAAACAGACCGTGGGCATCCGGATACCCCACCTGTCTAGGAATTCCGGATGGATCTCTCCCACCGTCGCGACCGTCTCGCCGGAATTGTTCACATAGGCCCCGCATCGTCCCGGCAGATAGGGAGCGAGGTCGGCGGCCCGGATGACCAGTGTCCGATCCATCCGCTCGAACACCATTTCGAGGACCCCCTGGAGCTCGGAAACGCTGGCCTGGGGATGCGAGAGAAGGGAAGCCATGAGCCACAGATCCTTGGTCGGCCGATCACCTTCGCCCCCCGATGCGGTCCCAAGCCGCATCGCCTCCCCCACCTCGAAAATCCTGTGGGGATAGGGTGCCCGGCCAGACCTGGCCTCGGCGGCAAGAAGGCCGGCCAGAAGGGATGGGCGAACGACGGCGAACTGAAGGCTGGCCGGGTTGTCGATCCGGACCACAGCCCCCGCCTCCCGTCCGAGGCGCTCGGTCACGAGCGGCTCGCCGGTCAGGATGTTCGAGAGGAGTTCCTGGTATCCCATCGCCATCACCGCCTGTCTGAGGCGGGATTCGATCTTCTGCCGGGGGGCGGGCCGCCCGCGCGTGAACTCCTTGGGTAGGACCGGCTCGAAGGAGTCGTACCCCTTGGCCACAAGGTAGTCCTCCACCACATCCACAGCCCCGAGAAGATCGTCGCGCGTGAAGGGCGAGAGGACCTCCCATCCCGATTTCCCGTCCCCGGTCGGGCGGGAGATCTGGGGATAGCCGAAATCCAGGAGTGTCTCCACAAAATCGGAAGGATCCTTGTCGGCCCCCAGAACCCGGGCCGGAAGACCGGACGGAACATGAACGACGGTTCCCGGAGAGGCGGGCGCCACCAGGGGAGGAATCCCCCCTGCCATGAGGGGCTCGACCTCGTACCCCCGGTCGGTCAGATTGGCCGCCAGGATGTTCAGGACCAGGAGGATCCGTCCGGGATCAAAGCCGGTGGCCTCGACGAAAAGACCATCGTCCTCCGGGGTGACCTCCCCCGAGGACAGGGCGTTGATCACGGGAGGAAAGGACAGGATCGTCTCCCGGGCGTCGAAAAGGACCGGCCAGGCCGGGTGCCCCTTTAAAAGCCCCCCGTATGCCCGCCCCTTGGGGTGGGTTTCCACGATCTCCGCCAGGGTCATCGCACGGTCCGCGCCCAGAGGAACAAACCGGGTTGTCCCGGGATCGCAGGCCCGGTAGGTCAGTGGAAAGACGATCCGGTCCAGAGGGTAGACCCCTATCGCCAAATCGGCGCGCTTTCTCCCGAAGAGTTCGGACAGGCGCTCCTGAGTTCCGATGATCTGGACGAGCCCTTCAGCTCCGAGACGGCCTCCCCGTGCACAGAATCCCCCCATTAAGGGACGGACCGTGCCGGTCGAGGGATCGATCCGAATCTCCGGTCCCCCCCCCTTCCTCTTGCGGAGGTCGGCCTTCTCGAGAAATCCATAGGGATGGCCGGGGCGTGGACGGCCTCCCCGCAGCTGGCGCGCAATTCCTTCCACGCTCCAGAGGTCGGGCCGGTTTGTGTCGTTAAGCTCGATTTTGAAGCGGCCGGTTCCAGGGTCGAACTGTTTCCACTCCCCTTTCACCGCATCGAGGGTCCGGTCCATCTCGTCCGGGGAAAGCCTCCCGGCCAGAAGCTCCTGAAGATCGTCAAAATGTCCTTCCAGTGTCGGCACAATAACCTCTTGTCTTTAGGGTCCCTGGCGCGGATCTCCGCTCAGGACGGGCTCCATGCGCGTGAATGCTCCTCCGAGCGGGCCATGGCTGCGAGGGTCGACAGATCGCCAGTGAACAAGTCCCGGATGTCAGACAGTCCTAGCCGGAACATCGCCATTCGATCGATTCCCATCCCCCAGGCGATCACCGGAACCGTGACCCCCAGGGGACGCGTCACCTCCGGGCGGAAGAGCCCGGCGCCTCCCAGTTCCATCCAGCCCAGGACCGGATGGTGGGCATGCAGTTCGACGGAAGGCTCGGTAAACGGAAAGTAGGCCGGCTTGTAGTGCACCCGGTCCACCCCGGCGATTTCCTTCGCCAGAAGTGCCAGCAGTCCCAGCAGCGTCCTGAAGCTCGCCCCTTCTTCGAGCACGATCCCTTCAGCCTGGAAGAAGTCCACCGCATGGGTTGCGTCGACCTGGTCGTGGCGGAAGCACCGGGCGATGGCGAAGTACTTCCCGGGAATCTCGGGGAGTCCCGCCAGAGTCCGGGCAGAGAGGGCCGTTCCCTGGCTCCGCATGAGGAGGCGTCTGGACTGGTCCGGATCGAAGCTCTGCCTCCAGCCCCGAGTCTCTGTCGGCGCCTCCCGGCCTTCATGGGTGCGCGCGACGGCATCGAGAGGCCATCCATCAATGTCGGAGGTGGTCCGGGGCTCGGACAGAAGGTAGATGTCGTGAATGTTCCGGGCGGGATGGGTCTGGGGAATGAAAAGGGCGTCCATGTTCCAGAATTCCGGCTCGACCAGGCTTCCGGTCATTTCGGCGAAGCCGAGCCGAACCAGATGGGAGCGGACTTCGTCGAGGAACTCGCGGTAGGGATGGAGACGTCCGGTCGAGGGACGCGGGGGAGGCGTCTCGAGGGAGTAGGGCCTGAAGGAGCGCCCCTCCCAGCTTCGGTGCATGAGCATCTCGGGAGTCACCGCCCCCAGAAGGCCCTCGGCGGAGGCGATTTCCTCCTCCGTGATCCGGCAGCCGGGGTCGAGACGACAGGACTTCGTTGTCCGCTCGTCGAAGCGCAAAAGCCCCTTGCCCTTGCCTCTGCGTCGCTGGTACAGCTCGAGGAGCTCCTGATCCTCCTTGGAAAGTGCCTCCAAAAGGATGGGAGAGGCCGATCCGGCGATCTCTTCGAGAAGCCTCCGGAGCCGCCCGATCCCTTCGGGAAGATCCCCCGAGCGGTGGACGAGCCCCCCTTCTCCGATGCGGATCGCCCCGCTTTCCTTGAGGGCGCCGATCGCCTTCGAGGCGATCGACGGATCAGGGAAAAGCTCCCTCAGATCCTTCATGTCCCGGGGGCCACCGGAAAGGGCCTCCATGATCACCTCTTCGGGAAGTCCCCGGACCCGGGCCTCCTCCCCTCCTTCGGTGAGGGAGAGAACCGTCTCCAGACGGTCGACCCTTTCATGGAGGATGGACTTGGCCTTGAGCCACTCGACCCCCATCTGGACCTGGGAGGCTTCGAGACCGGAAAGCCGGGCGATTTCCGGGAGCGAGAGGTAGGCATCAGCTTCCGGAGAGGTGAGGAAGGGACGAAGGATGGCCCTCTCGAGCGGATGAAGGGCGACGGAAGACATGTCAGGCGATTCCTTGGATGGAGGGTGAAGAGGAAGAGGGCATCCATGAATCCTGGCTCGCGGCCAGATGGCAGACGACCTCGCGTCCGCCTCCGGCATTCCCGAAGCGGTCCGGAGCGGCCTCCCGGCAAACAGGAAGCGCGTCCGGACATCGGGACAGGAAGGGACAGAGCCCGGGGGTTTCGGATTCACCGTTCAGGAGTTCGGCCGGAATCCCCGGATCCTGACCGACCAGAAGCCGGGTGTAGGGATGGGCCGGAGCCGTCAGAACTTCAGGGGTAGGCCCGGATTCGATCGCCCACCCCCGGTAGAGGACCACGACGCGGTCGGAGAGGTAGCGGACGACGGACAGATCGTGAGAGATGAAGAGGAGGCTCATCCGCTCGGTCTGGTTCAGCGAGGCGAAGAGATTGATAATCTGCGCCCCGATGGAAAGGTCCAGCGAGGCGATCGGCTCGTCGGCCACCAGAAGATCCGGGGAGCAGGCGATCGCTCGGGCGATCCCGACGCGCTGGCGCCCTCCCCCTGAGAACTCCCGGGGATATCGGTCCAGATCGTGTGAGGACAGGCCCACCCGATCGAAGAGTCGGACCACCCTTTCCCTCCTTTCGGACGGGGAATTGACCAGATCGTGAATGAGGAGGGGCTCCCCCACGATCTCTCCCACGCTCATCCGCGGATTGAGCGAAGCGTAGGGGTCCTGGAAAACCATCTGGAATCGGCGCCGCTGTTGCCGGAGCTTCCGTCCTTTCAGTGACGTCAGGTCGAGTCCGTCGAAGAACACCTCTCCCCTGGTCGGATCGAGGAGGCGCATGACCATGCGGCCGATGGTCGTCTTTCCCGAGCCCGACTCGCCGACCAGTCCCAGGATCTCACCCCGTCGGATGGCGAAGGAGACGTCGGAGACGGCTGTCAGGAATCTTCGGGGTCCGAAGAGGCCGCGACCGGGAAGGTCGAACTCCCGGACGAGACCCCGAACCTCGAGAAGGGAAGGGGCCTCAGGCGACATGGAACGGCGCTCCCAGAGGGGTCATGTCGGGATAAAAGCAAAGAGCGCCTGCCTCCCCCTCTGATTGCCAGGGAGGGGATTCGTTCCGGCAGCGCTCGTCGGCGCGGCCACACCGGGGCGCAAAGGCACACCCTGCCGGCAGGTTCCACAAGGGAGGAACCTGTCCGGGGATGGCCGGAAGCGGCGCATCCTTTCTGGTCCGCCCCGTCCCTTCGGGACGAGAGGCAAGAAGGGCCCGACTGTAGGGGTGAAGCGGGCCAGTCCCGAAAAAGCGCCGGGAGGGTGACTCCTCGACGATCCGTCCGGCATACATCACCAGGACCCGGTCCGAAATCCGACGCACGTGGGAGAGATCGTGGGAGATGAAGAGAAGTCCCTTCGTCCGGCTCTCCCTGATCGAGGAGAGCAGGTTCAGGATCTGGAGGGCCACCGTGGGGTCGAGGGCGGTGGTCGGCTCGTCGGCGATCACCAGATGGGGGTCGAGAGCGATGGCCATGGCGATCATCACCCGCTGCCGCATTCCTCCGGAAAGCTGGTGGGGGTAGGATCGGGAGACACGCTCGGGGTCCGGGAGACCGGCAGAGCGGAGACGGTCGGCCACACACTCCCGCACCCTGCTGGCGGAGAGATCGGTATGGCTCTTGAAAAGTTCGCGCATCTGGGTTCCGACGGTCAGAACAGGATTGAGCGCGCTCTGGGGCTCCTGAAAAATCATGGAGATGCGTTGGCCACGTATCTTCCGGAGAACGGAGTCTTCCTGCGCGAGCAGGTCCATCCCCTCGAAAAGAATGTGGCCGGAAAGAACTTTTGCTCCGGGAGGGAAGAGGGCGAGGAGAGAGAGCCCCGTCAGGCTCTTGCCCGATCCCGACTCTCCCACGAGCCCCACCACCTCGCCTTTTCCGATGGTGAAGGAGACGTCCGAAACCGGGCGGATCTCACCCTCGCGTGTCCGGAGGGAGACCGTCAGGTGACAAACCTCGAGGAGGGACAATCCTTCTCCCTGAAGCATCAGGTCTCCTCATACGTGGCCCGGTACCCTTCCATTTCCCAGACAGAGACCTGGCGGAGGGTCAGGCCCTCCTCCTGTCCCTGAGCGAGGGCGGTGGAAAGACCCCGATGGAAGAACAGGGCGATGTTCTCGGCCGTCGTGCTCTTGTCGGCAAAAAAGGGATGGTCGTTGAGATGGGTGTGATCCACCTCACGAAGAAGCGGATCCAGCCATCGCTCGATTTCGTGAAAATCCACCGCCATTCCGAGGCCATTCAGACGTGTGGTCCCGAAGACCGCCTCGATGGTCCAGTTGTGGCCGTGAAGACGGGCGCAGAGCCCAGGATACCCTTCAATCCGGTGGGAAGCGGCGAACGTCCTTTTGACCGATACGGAAAATCCCATGAAAAAACCTTTCCCGACAAATTCGATTCCGGAGGGTGAGAAACGGGCCTCCGTCAAAAACTGGATCCGGCCATTATAACAGATGTGGCTGTGTCTTGCGGAAGGACGAGAGATTTCCCCCGATCACGAGAGGGATGCGCCCCCGGAAGCATTCCGTCGGAGCCTCTCGGGCTCCAGGATCGCCCTTCCCGACGCTCCGATTCCCTCGAGAAGCGTCTGGTAAAGGGCCAGGGCCCTGGATACGTTTGCCTCCAGGGGAGCGCCCCCGGAGAAAAGTGCCAGAGCGGACACAAGACTCGACAGGGTGCATCCTCCGCCATGAATACCCGGGAGAGGCTTCGCCGGATGGTGATAGAACCTCTCTGAGAGTGGGGTCCAGAAAAGATCCACCTTCGGCCCGTCCCCGGCAAAATGCCCCCCCTTTACAAGAATCGCGGGAGCTCCATATTGATCGTGAATCCTGCGGGCCATGAGGGAGAGATCTTCGGGATAGCGCTCCAGCGACCACCCGGCCAGCTCCTGCGCCTCCGGAAGGTTCGGCGTGATCAGGGTAACCCTGGGGAAGACCGTGCGGGCCATCATACGGTATTCCTCGGGGGAGAATATCCCTCCGCCCTTGCCGAATCGGTAGACCGGGTCCAGAACGACCGTGGTATCGGACGGAAGGGAGCCGAGAAATCCCTCGAGCACCCCACATAGCGAAATCGGAAGCAACCCGATCTTGAGGGCTCCCGGAAGGGATTCTTCGGCCAGCGTTTCGACCATGGACGAAAAGATTTTTTCCGGGACCGGCTCCACGCGGCGGACGCCATTCAGATTCTGGACGGTGAGGCAGGTCGGGACGCCTCTCCCCCGGAACCCCAGGCTCTGGAAAACCCGGAGATCCTGATAGAGGCCGGCCCCGCCGGAAGGGTCGATCCCCGCGAACGACCAGGGATCTGGACTCATCTTCCCTCCTTGCCGAGCGGAACGGCCCGGGCGAGAAGATTCGTCAGAAGCATCGGATTGACGTGGGCGCCGTGAAGGACTGCGCCGTAATGAAGGACCGGTCCAGTCACTCGCCCTGTGTGTCCGACATGGCCGATCACCTCTCCACGGCGGATGATCTGTCCCGGCCGGACCCGGATGTCCGCCATATGCAGGTATTCGGTCAGAAGCCCGCCCCCATGGTCGATAATCACCATGTTCCCGTCATAGTAGAAAGAGCCGGCAAGGCGCACTACTCCGGTGTTGGCCGCCCGCACCGGCGTTCCCTGGGGAACGTCGATATCCTCCCCCGAGTGGCGGGCCATCGGATGTCCGTTCAGATATCGGTAGGCCCCAAAGTCGTGGGTCACCCTTCCCGCGAGAGGCAGGATAAAGGACCGATGGAACTTGAGGGGAGTGTCAGGAGCGGCCAGGGCTGCAAGAATAATTGTCCGCTCCCGCTTGAGGCGTCTCAGGAGCGAGACCGGCGGCGTCACGAAGGAGCGGGCCACATGGAGCCGGGAAACCTGAAAGGATCGGGGCGTCACGTGCAGAAGAAGCCGGGCCTTCCGACCGTCCCGGAAATGAATTTCCACCGGAAGCGGGCCAGGGGAGCGCGAGAAGTCGACCCCCACCAGGGCGGCCCTCGAGAGGCCTCCCCTCTCCGGATCCAGGTCCATCCAGGGCATGAGTGGTATCCTGCGGCCCTCAAAGGTCAGAAAACGCGCCGGGGACCCTTCATGGAGCAACAGGAGCAGGAGACCGCCCTGGGGAAGGGCCAGATCCCGGTCGCGCTGTCCGCTCCCCGTCTCCGCCCCTTCAGCAGAGGGAAAGAATGCGGTCAGGAGAAGGAGCAGGAGAAAGCCCGGAAGAGCCCGACAACGCCTACCCACGGGTCCAGGCCCGTCGGAGGCTGAAGGCGGCTGCGACCGGATCGGGCGTGTAGGAAAGGGCGCCCATGACCGCCATGCCGAAGGCCCCCGCGTCGCGCACCCGGGGGGCCTCCTTTTCCCCGACACCCCCGATGGCCCAGACCGGGACAGGAACTTCCCGGACAATCTCCCGAAGGAGGGGCAGACCGAGGGGGGGGCCGAAGGGCCGTTTTGAAGGGGTGTCGAAGACCGGTCCCGCGATCAGGTAGTCGGCCCCTTCCGACACGGCCTCGAGAGCCGTGGGCAGAGAGTGCACCGACACCCCGACAAGCATCGGACGGGCCATATGGTCCCGCATCCTCGGGATCGGAAGGTGGAGTGAGGGAAGGTGCAGACCCGCGGCGCGGCCCGCCAGGGCGAAGTCCAGCCTCCGGTTGACGAGAAAGGGAAATCCGGCCGGAACGTTGTCTCGAAAAAGGCGGACCAGTTCAGAAAACTCCCATCCGGAAGCCAGTTTTCTCCGCAACTGGACAGAGGTTATTCCTCCCCGCATTCCTTCGATGGCCCGCAGGAGAAGATCCTTCAGGGGGAATTCCTCCGGCGTCACGTAGAGGAGCGGTCCAAGAATTTCTGCGGGACGGGAGCCTCCCATCAGGAACCCAGCATTCCCGAGAATGGACTCGAAGCACTGGCGTGGAGCCTCCGGGGCATCCTGCCGGCCCGGAAGGAGTCGCGGCCAGCCTGGATCGCGTGTTTCATGGCCCGGGCCATCAGAACCGGATCCCGGGCTTCGGCCACCGCCGTGTTCATGAGGACCCCCTCTACGCCCATCTCCATGGCGATTGCGGCATCAGAGGCGCATCCCACCCCGGCGTCCACGATGACGGGGAGATCGACCGTCTCCTGGATGATCCGGAGATTGTAGGGGTTTCTGATTCCGAGACCGGAGCCGATGGGGGCGGCCAGGGGCATCACGGCGGCGCATCCCACGTCGGCCAGCTTTTTCGCGATGATCGGATCGTCGTTTGTGTAGGGAAAGACGACCGATCCCTCCCGGACCAGAATACGGGCCGCCTCCACCAAGCCCACGACATCCGGAAAGAGGGTTTTCGGATCGCCGATCACCTCGAGCTTGACCAGTGGCGAAATCCCCGACTCCCGGGCCAGACGCGCATACCGGAGAGCCTCCTCCACCGTGTAGCATCCGGCGGTGTTCGGGAGTATGTGAAACTCCGACGGGGGAAGGAAGTCCAGGAGGTTCGGCTCGTCCTTCCTGAGGATGTTGACCCGGCGGACCGCCACCGTCACGACGTCGGCTCCCGACTCGAGAATGACTTTCCGTGTCTCCTCGAAGGAGCGATATTTGCCGGTTCCGATCCAGAGACGGGAGCGGAAGGTGATTCCGGCGATGGTCATGGGATCGTCGTCGACGATCCGTCCTTCATTTTCTGCGACGGTACCTGTTGTCATGGATCCCCCTTTGCGAATATGGAGTGTCAGCTTGTTCTTTCATTTTAAGACGGACGGACCGGGGGGGCAACCGCAGGATTCAGGGAAGGCGGACCGGACACCTATCCGACGTTCGTAAGGGAAGAAGAAGAGGAGGGGCGGCTGGCCCGGATCATCTCTTTCATCTGGGAAAGATCCTTTCTCATCCTCAGAAAATCGGCCGTTCCCTTCGCGATGACGAGGAATGAAATACAGAAGGCCACCATGCCGACCCCGATATAGACATCGTTCGGGTTCCGGCTAAAGAAACGGAACATCGCCAGACCCACCACGATGAGATTGAGGCCCGTCGTCACGTGAAGAAGAAAGTTGCGCTCGATGGCCAGAACAAACTGGTCGAACGCAATCTGATCGGAAAAGCTCAGAGGAGCGGTAATAAAGAATCGAGGAGGATGATGGGATGACTTCGAGTCGTTTTTCATGAGTGGACATCCGCCCCTTTCTACCATGTCTCAGACATTCGCACAATTCGTATTTTTCCGATTGTTTTTGATTCTTGAAAATTTTTCTCCAACTTTCAAGCGCCCTTTCCGACACTTATCAACCATTTTCCACAAGAAAAGCATTCTTCTGGGCCTCGTTTGTCCGATCATTTCGTGATTGACAAATTTACAACAAAAAGATATTGAGAATCATATTCAATACTGTGAACCAATATTGCATTTCCGGACCATCCTTTTTATGATATCTCCTATCATATGGTACTTGGTATCACAATTCCGGCTATCTGTTGTACAAAGGAAGCTTCATGGCCTTTCCCGCTCTCGTATCCAGACATTTCAGACGATTTTTTCTGACCATAGCCCTTTGGCTGACCCTTCTTGCCGGGATTTCTGCAACTCCCGCTCGAGCAGACGAGGCCACGGAAGGTCCCCAGGACGTAAACGGCGATCTCATCCCCGACCTGGCCGAAATGGCCCCCCACTATCTCTCCTGGGGACCCAACACCAGCGGACCGATGTTCACCGGAACGGCCGAGGTCGAACCGGTCGGCTCCTTCTTCTACGAACCCTACTGGTTCGACTACCTTCAGCCGGGCCTCGGATTTTCGTCGCTTTACATGCCGCAGAGGATCTCGATCGGCCTGATCAAAAACTGGGAGTTCGACGTCCTCGTTCCGTTCGTCGCCAACCAGGGGACCTCTCCGACAACGCCGTCAGGGATGACTATCAACGCCTTCGGAGTGGGAGACTCGATCGTCTGGCTCAAGCAGCAACTCACCAACGACGCAGACCCTTACCACTTCTGGGCGCGTCCCGCCCTCACCCTGGAGTACCAGTTCACCCTTCCCACCGGTCATTTCCTCAACCTGAATCCCCAGATGCACACCGTCGACCAGACTGGGGACGGGAGCTTCGACGAGGGCCTGTACCTGGTCATGCGCAAGCACTTCAAGCCCTTCATGCTCTACCTGGAACTGGGGGACATCATCGAGAACCCGACCCAGGTCGGGGCCGGATTCACCTTCGACAACGCCCTCGTGACGACCCCCCAGGCCCAAACCGTCGTCAACGGCAACCTGCTCTGGTTTTCGGGGGCCTTCGAGCATGTCCTGAACGACAAGTGGGGCGCCGGCTATGTCCTCGAGTTCTTCGGAGAAAGCCAGACAGGCCAGAACCTTCTGTTCGGCCCCGCCAACGCCCCGGCCTGGAGCTTTCTCTGGGTGGATCCGGGAATCGAGATCACCTGGCCCGACACCGAACGGGTCTCGGTCACCTGGGGCCTTGCCATGGGCTTCCCCATCTACCAGTCTGACTACCCGGCCACCTACACTCCGATGGGAACGATCACTGTCTACTACAACGGTCCGTTCGGCTACCGGGGAGAATGAAAAGAAACGATTCTCCAGGAGGTCCCCCATGCGGGAACACCCCTTTTTCAGAAACATCCGGACGCGGCTTTCGTCAGGATTCCTTCTCCTTCTGAGCCTCTCCGCCTGCGCTACGCTCGACAGTCCGGCCGACAAGAGGATGGCCCTCGTGCACAGGAGCCGGATTCTTCTTGATGCGGGACAGGTCGCCTCCGCCAGGCGGCTCACGGAGGAGCTCATCGCCCGCTATGGACCATCCCCCTTTCTCCTGAACCAGATGGCCGTGATACGGGACCGGGAGGGAAGGCCCGATATGGCCCTCCGTATCCTGATCCATGCGCATCGCCTTTATCCGAACTCGACGGTCCTGACCCTCAATCTGGCCGATATGGAACTCGTCCGCCACGATCCACAGGGGGCCCGGGAGACCCTCCGTCCGATTCTCGACCGGAAGGAATGGCCAAACGGCTTCCGGACCCTCATGAGCCGAATCGATCTCGACTCCGGCAACCTGGCGGAAGCCCATCTCTTCCTCCACGAAGCCCTCGTCCGCCATCCGGAAAACCCCCTTCTTCTCGCTACCATGGGGCTGCTTCACAGCCGGATGGGACTCCGTAAAAAAGCTCGGGAGGACTTCCGGAAGGCCATGGCCCGAAGCGACAATCCCAGACTCAAGTCCCGGATCCTGACCCTCCTCGCCAACTGACCGGGGTCCGACGAAGGAGGTCCGGATCTCCATATTCTTTTCATCAGGCCCCCTCTGGTCTATACTGGTCGGGAACCCCGTTCCTCTCCCTGACCCTTCTTCCGAAGCCAGAAGGAGCCCTTCGATGAATTCCTCTCCCAAACCTTCCCTCTTCGTTCCCGATCCGGAGACCATCCGCCGGAGCCGGATTCCAGACTATGACGGATTCTACGCTGCTTCGGTGGCCGACCCCGCCTCCTTCTGGGGAAACGTCCTGAAAGACCTTCATTTCACGAAGGCGCCCACGAAGATCCTGGACTGGAATCCGAAATCCTTCGAGGCCCGGTGGCTGGTGGGAGCGGAAGGAAACATCTGCGAGAATGCCCTCGACCGGCATGTCCGGGACGGATTCGCGAACAAGGTCGCGCTCATCTGGGCGGGAGACCGGGGAGAGGAAGATATCTTCACCTACGGGCGCCTTCTCGACCAAACCGTACGCTTCGCCCGCATTCTCCAGAGACTCGGGGTGGGGAAGGGAGACCGGGTCACGCTCTTTCTCCCGCCGACTCCGGCGCAGGTCATCGCCATGCTGGCCTGCGCCCGGCTCGGGGCCATCCACTCGGTCGTCTTCTCGGGATTTTCCCAGGCCGCCCTCCGGAGCCGACTCGAGGATTTCGAACCCAAGGTCCTCGTAACCGCCGACTGCGGCTACCGGCGCGGCAAGCGCATCCCTCTCCTCGAGACAGCCCGCGCCGCCCGGAAGGGACTGTCCTCGATCGCCGCGACCCTCGTCGTTCCAAGGGACGCGTCTCCTGAATCCCTGGAATCCGGAGAGCGCGCCCTTCCGGACCTCATGGAGGAGGTCCGCTTCGACGGACCCCTCTCCCCCGTCCCTGTCTCCTGCGACGATCCCCTCTTCGTTCTCTACACCTCGGGAACTACGGGAAAACCCAAGGGCGTGGTCCACGTGCAACTGGGGTACATGCTGGGAACCTACGCCACCACCCGCCACATCTTCGACCTTCGAGATTCGGACGTTTACTTCTGCGTTGCCGACCCGGGCTGGATCACCGGCCACTCCTACATCGTCTACGGCCCCCTTCTGAACCGGGCCACCGTCCTCCTGTCGGAAGGGACTCCGGAGTATCCCGACGCGGGGCGCCACTGGTCCCTGATCGAACGCCACCGGGTCTCCATCTATTATTCGACCCCCACCACCATCCGGCTCCAGATGCGCTTCGGGGACTCCTGGCCCGCCAACCGCGACCTGTCGTCTCTCCGGATTCTCGGGTCGGTGGGGGAGCCCCTGAACCCCGAGGCCTGGCATTGGCTCCACCGCGTCACGGGCGGAAAACTTCCCATCATGGACACCTGGTGGCAGACGGAAACAGGCATGATCATGGTCAGCCCCCTCCCCTCGACCCCGGAAAAGCCGGGATCCGCGGGCCGCTCCTTTCCAGGAGTGGTGGCCGACGTTGTCGACGCCTCCGGAAAGAGCCTTCCTCCCGGAGAAACCGGCACAGTTGTCATCCGGACCCCCTGGCCCTCCATGTTCCGGACCGTATTTCGCGATCCGGAGCGCTACCGGAAATACTGGACGGAGATTCCCGGAGCCTTTTTTTCAGGGGATTCGGCCCGGCGCGACGAAGACGGGTTCTTCTTCTTCCTCGGCCGCGTGGACGATGTGATCAAGGTCGCCGGACATCGCCTTGGAACGGCCGAAATCGAAAGCGCCCTGATCACACACCCCAAGGTCGCCGAAGCGGCCGCCATCGGGAAGCCCGACGAACTCCGGGGAGAGATCATCAAGGTCTTCGTGGTTTTGCATCCGCATGCCACCGATACCCCGCCCGCCCATGAGGAGATCAAGAAGCATGTCCGGACCGAACTGGGAGGAATTGCCGAACCCCATGAGGTGGACATCGTCATCTCCCTTCCAAAGACCCGGAGCGGGAAGATCATGCGCCGGGTCCTGAAGGCCCGGGAGATGGGCTTGCCCGAAGGCGACCTCTCGACCCTGGAGGATTAGATGGGAACCCCCTCTCCGCTTGTCGGCCGCCTCTTGCATGTTCGCATGCGCGTCAACGACCTCGAACGCACCGTGGCCTTTTACCGGGACATCCTGGGACTTACGGAAACACGCCGCATCGTTTCCCCCCGGGGATCGAAAATCGCCTACCTGAAGGTCTCCGGATCCGAGACGGAACTTGAAGTTACGGAATACAAGGCATCGGGAACGGTTGTCGTACCTCCGGATCTCGTCCATCTGGCCTTTCGCGTGGAGAACATGGATCGGACCCTTGAGCGGCTCCGGGATCTCTCCGTGCCGGTAACCGACGGCCCGACGGAGACCGAAAGCAGTGTCTTTGCTTTCATCGACGCGCCGGAAGGCTATGAAATCGAACTGATCGCCCCACGATCGCCCGCTGGGCGCTGACGCTCCTCCCGCCTCTTGGTCCGGTATGGCCGGAATCAGGATCGAATCCGTCCCGCTCTTTTAAGCTGCCAAGGGTCCGGGAACGGAAGCCCCCCCGCGAGGACGACCCGGAAAATAAAGGATTCCTCCCGAACTCTCCCGGGAGTCCTGACGGCTCCGGGGCCGTCCGATGCCCTCACGCATCCTACCGGGAAGACTCGCTTTTCCTTCAGGGTTCGGGAACCATCCGGATATGGCCCGAAGGACATTCCCGGGCGCAGAGTCCGCATCCCTTGCAATAGTCGTAGTCAAACACATAGGGAACGGGAAGGTCGGACCTTCCTCCGGTCTTGAGCACAGCCCCATCCGGACACAGGGTCCAGCAATTGTCGCATTCAAGACAGTGGCCGCAAGAAAAACACCGGTCCGCCTCCTGCCGGAGAAGGGGGAGGGGTCCGGTTGTCTCGATTTCGGAAAATCCGTCGCGGGCCTCCGGGGGGGCTTCCTGGAGAGCAAAGGCGGGACGCCGCTCGAAATAGACCCTGTTGAGGGAGGAATAAGGAATGGGGGTCGGAGGCGTCTTCGGGGAAAGCTCCTTCTTCCGGAGCAGGGCATCGATCATTCGCGCCCCATGATGGCCGCTCCCCACGGCGTGCGAGACGATTCCCCCGCCCGGACAGGCATCTCCTCCGGCAAAGATCCGGGTTTCCCCCTCGACCTGACCGGTCGCCAGAACAGGAAGAACGGTCCGGTTTCGCAGGAGGCGGGCGATCCCGGCGGGATCGACCTCCTGGCCCACCGCCGGAATGACAGCGTCGGCCTCGAGAACTGTCTCCGTTCCCTCAAAAGCCCGGTGCACGGGAGTTTGCCCCTCAATCTCCTTGAGAGCATGCACCAGTTCGACCCCGACGACCCGTTCCTCCCGGAGAATCAGCCTCCCGATGCGCCGCCCGGGATGAATCCGGACCCCCTCCTCGAGGGCCATCCCCACCTCCCGGGAAATGGCCGGCATGACTCCCCGCCCGGGTTGGGAAGGAGCTCCGGGAAGCTCCTCGTCTGTCACCACGTGAACCTCGCGGGTACCGGTCCGAAGGAGGGAGCGGGCCAGATCGATGGCGGTGTTCCCGCCTCCCACCACGATGGCCCGCTCCCACCGGGGAAGGGTTCCGACGTTTCTCCATTCCCACAGGAGATCGAGCCCGTGGTGAAGATCCCCCGGAAGGGCGTGGTCGACGGAATAGCTCCGGTTCTTCTGGCGGCCCGGAGCCAGAAACACCGCCGAGAATCCCTCCTCCAGGTCCTCGAGGGAGAGATCCCGCCCCAGCTTCGTTCCTGGCCGGAAATCGATCCCCACCGCCAGAACCCGTTCGACCTCCCGGGAAAGGACCTCGCCGGGAAGACGGTAGTCGGGTATGACCCGGCAGTTCCCCCCCGCCTCGGGCAGGGCATCGAACAGGGTGACCCGGTACCCGAACCGCCGCAGGTGGTAGGCGCAGGAGAGGCCGGCAGGACCGGCTCCGACCACCGCCACGGCTTCGTCCCTTTTTTCGCCGTCGAACCCCGGGTATGACCATCCCTCCCGAAGGGCCATGTCCCCCAGGAAGCGCTCGACCGAATGGATCGAGACCGCCGCGTCAAAGGCGCCCCGATGGCAGGAGGATTCGCAGGGATGCGGACAGACCCGGCCTGTCACCGCCGGGATCGGGTTCGCGGCCACCAGGGACTCCCAGGCTTCCCGGGGACGGTCCATGGCAAGATGGTCGAGGTAGACGGGAATCTCTTCGTGGGCCGGGCAAGCCCCATGGCAGGGAGAGGCGGAGGTCTCGTACAGGGGACGCTCCAGCCTCCAGCTTCCCGTGTGATTCGACCGCGTGGTCCCGGGAAAGGCAAAGCCTCCCGGCGTAACCCGGGGAGGGGAGGGTGGACCGTCTCGCTCTATCCCCATCGGGATCCCCCACGGCGGACGGTGTCGGCCCCCTCGGAGTCGCGGGGTCCGGGAGCCTCGGCCCGCAGGCCGTAGCGTTCGATGTTGGCGTCGGCCAGGGCCTGAAGGTGCTCGCGCTCCTCCCGGGCCTCCGGACTGTCCCCCAGGAGGTGCTGGAACCGGATCTGGAGCTCGAGGTATTCCCGGACCGGGCGGGGGTTCCGGATCTTCATGGTTTCGACGACATGTCCCCGCTCCATCTCGAGGACGGGAAAAAGTCCGGTCTCCACCGCCAGCCGGTCCACCGCGACCGTGAGCGCGCTGTCGTGGCCCCACCCCAGAGGGCAAGGAGAGTGGACCAGGAGAAAGGAGGGACCTTCGATGTCTAGCCCCCGGCGGACCTTGGTCCTGAGATCGGACGGGTAGGCCACCGAGGCGGTGGCTGCGTAGGGAATGCCGTGGGCCGCGATGATGGCCAGGAGATCCTTCTTGAAATGACGTTTTCCCTGACGGACCTTTCCGGCGGGAGAGGTGTTGGTCCAGGCGCCGTGAGGGGTCGATCCCGAGCGCTGGATCCCGGTGTTCATGTAGGCCTCGTTGTCGAAGCAGACGAACAGGACATCGTGATTCCTCTCGAGCATCCCGGAGAGGGCCTGGAAGCCGATATCAAATGTCCCTCCATCACCTGCAAAGGCCAGGACGCGCGTTTTACGACCCTGGGCCCGAAGGGCCACCTCGATTCCGGCGGCGACCGCGGCGGCATTTTCGAACAGCGAGTGGATCCAGGGCACAGTCCAGGCCGACTGGGGCCAGGGCGTCGTAAAGATCTCGAGGCATCCGGTGGCATTGGCCACGATGACGTCGGGTCCGGCAGCCTCGAGGACAAGTCGCGTGGCGAGGGCCTGGCCGCATCCCTGGCAGGCCCCGTGGCCGGATTCCATCCCTGAGAATCGCGGCTGGCTGTTGCGAAGCGCCGCCCAGTCGACGGAGGGAGAAGGAGGCTCGGAAGAGGTCATGCATGACTCCTCAACGTGGTGAAAAAAGGGATCCGGACGGAGCCGACGCATCGGGCCCGGGGTCGGGAAGCTTCCGGGGATCGAGATCAAAGAAGGAAAAGGCCGGAGGATTTTTCTCGAGCGAGTCCAGCATCTCCCGGAAGATCCCGTCCGGAACATTTCGGCCTCCGAGCCCCACCACGACGTTCGCGACCCGTGGCGCTCCCGGCACGCCGTAAAGGGCCGAGCGGATCTCGTGGGCCACGATTCCCCCCGATCCCGGAGACAGGGCCCGGTCGAGGACGAGCAGGTCGGCAAGCCCCGTGCAGGCCCTCCGAATCGCCTCGGCCGGGAAGGGCCGGAAGGAGCGGAGGCGGAGAAGGCGGACATGCCGCCCCAGCAGTCCGGCCTGATGGGCATCCTTGAGGGTCCCGTAAACGGATCCCATGGCGAGGATCCCGACCGGTGCCTCCCGGTCTCCTTCCACATGAAGAAGCCCCCCGCATTCGCGTCCCACGAGGTGACCCCAGTCCCGGTCGGTCTCCAGAATTTCCCGCTCCGCGGCATCGAAGGCCCGATGCTGGAGATAGCGCATCTCCGTGAAAAATTCGGGGGAGACCAGGGTCCCCTGGGAGAGGGGGGCCACGGACGAAAGGGTGCGGGAGAAGTGGAACGGAGGGAGAAAGGCGTCGACCTGGGCCGCCTCCGGAAGATCGATCGGTTCAAGGGTGTGGGTGAGGGTGAAACCGTCCATGCAAACCATCACGGGCAGTTCGGTGCGCTCCGAGATCCGGAAGGCCTGGATCGTGGTATCCACCGCCTCCTGGTTGTCGGCGCAGTATAACTGGATCCACCCCGAATCCCGGACCGCCATGGAGTCCTGGTGGTCGTTCCAGATGGAGACCGGGGAAGACACCGCGCGATTTGCGCAGGTCAGGACGACAGGAATCCGGAGCCCTGAAATGTTGTAGAGAACCTCGCTCATGAGAAGAATGCCCTGGGAAGCGCTGGCGGTGTAGGAGCGGGACCCGGCGGCCGCGGCCCCCAGAACGACCGAAGCGGCCGAAAACTCGCTTTCGACGCTCACGAGTTCCGCCGCAAGGAGGCCGTCCGCGATCAGGCGGGCCAGTCCTTCCACAATGTGGGTCTGGGGTGTGATCGGGTAGGCCGCCACGACCTGGGGACGGCAGAGTGCGACCGCCCGGGCGATTGCCTGGGAGCCCTCGAGGGCCTCACGCATTGACTGTCTCCTTCCAGAGCCCCGCCTCGACCAAGGAGCCTCCGGCCTTCACCAGAGAGAGATTTTTCTGGAGAACATCTCCGGAAAAGCGTCCCGAAAGGGCCTGAACGAGGCTGTCTGCAGAGAGGATTCCGGTGAGGGAAAGAAAGGCCGACAAGAGGGGAGCGTTGGGAATCGGACGGCCCATGAGCTCCATCGCCAGGCGCGTGGCGGGGATGGAGGCGATCCGGACGGACGGATCGATCGAAAACCCTTCTTCACCCAGCCGGCTTCTGATCGTGTCTGCCGAGTCGGGAGAGTTGACGAGAATGGCTCCCTCCCGGACGAGACCTGTCACGGTCTCCGCAATCCGGAGCAACCCATGATCCTGAAGGATGAGATACCGGGGTGCGGTCACCTGCGAGCGCCGGAGGATCGGAGTGGACTCGATGCGGACGAAGGCCGCGATCGGGGCTCCCCGCCTTTCGGCCCCGAAGCTCGGGAAGGCCTGGGAATACTTCCCTTCTAAGAAGGCGGCCGTCGCCAGAAGATAGGCTGCAAGAACGTTTCCCTGTCCGCCCCGTCCATGGATCCGGATTTCGACCATCGTTCCCCTCTTTCCTTCCCGGAAATCCGAAAACCGTCGAGTCCGGCCCAGATACGAGAGACGGCATCGCATTCCTTTTTCAAAATATCACTCGCAATACTGTTTGCAAAGGAGGGTGTGGTATTCTTTGGGGGCTGGGAAGACCACCCAGGGACGGGAGCAGGCCCATGACGGACGAATCCGGGAGATTTCTTGAAAGGGAGCGCTTTTCCGTTCTCTTCGACCTGCTGCGGGAGCGGGGGTACCATCTCGTCGGCCCCCGGATCCGGGACGGGGCGATCGTTTATGGAGAGCTCCCGGGCCCGGAGGATCTCCCGGTGGGAGTCCGTGACCTCCAGGGCCCGGGCTCCTACCGGCTCGCTCCAGGAGATTCCGGCCGCCATTTCGCATGGGCCAACGGACCTCAGGCCTTGAAGCCCCTCCTGTTCTCTCCGCGTGAGACCCTCTGGGACTCCCGACGCGAGGCTGACGGATCCCTCTCCTTTTCCACTCCCGACACCCCATCGCGCCCCCTGGCAGTCATCGGAGTCCGGGCCTGCGATCTCTCGGCCCTGGAACTGCAGGACCGGCATTTCGGCAAGGCTCCCTTCCCCGATCCGTTCTATGCCGCCCGGAGGCGGGATCTTTTTCTGGTCGCCGTCGACTGTTCCCACCCGGCCGAAACCTGCTTCTGCGCCTCGACAGGAGACGGGCCCGACGCTCGCTCGGGATTCGACCTGGCCCTGGGGGAGATTGACGAAGGATTCCTTGTCCGGCCCGGCTCGGTAAAGGGACGGGACCTGCTCCGGGATCTTCCCCTGTCATCATCCGACCCCGTCATGGAGGAGACCCTCAGCAATCAGACCGAACGGGCAAGAATCTTCCAGCAGCGCACCCTTCCCTCGCAAAACCTCCGGGGCGCCCTGGCTGGCCGCCCGGATCACCCCCACTGGAACAGCCTGGCCACCCGCTGCCTCTCCTGCGGGAACTGCACCTCCGTCTGTCCGACCTGCTTCTGCTTTTCGGAGCATGAAGACCCGTCCCTCGACGGGCTTTCGAGCCAGCACGTCCGACAATGGGATTCCTGTTTCACCCCCGGCCACAGCTATATTCATCCGGCCCCCCTCAGGGGGGAGACACGGTTCCGGTACCGCCAATGGCTGACCCACAAACTCGACTATTGGCACGATCAGTACGGACGCTCCGGATGCGTCGGATGCGGACGCTGCGTCAGCTGGTGCCCCGTCGGAATCGACTTCACGGCCGACCTCCCCATTCTTCTCGAGGAGCCCGATGGACGGTAACCCGCATCTCCCCCGGCCGGCCGTCGTCCGAGACCGGATCGAGGAAACTCCGACGGTCATCACCTTGCGTCTCGAGCCCGAGGGTGGTCCCCCCATCCCCTTCCCCTTCAGGCCGGGACAGTTCAACATGGTAGGGGTCTTCGGCGTGGGAGAGGTTCCCCTGTCCATCGTCTCCGACCCTTCCGACACGGACTTCTTCGACCATACGGTCCGGATCGTCGGACGCGTCACCGAGGCGATGGCACGGCTGGTGCCGGGAGATCGCCTGACCATTCGGGGTCCCTTCGGAAACGGCTGGCCCATGGAGGAGGCGCGCGGACGCGACATTGTCCTGGTGTCGGGGGGCCTCGGATGCGCCCCGCTCGTCTCGGTGGTGAACTATGTGGCCCGGCGCCGGGAGGACTTCGGTTCCCTCACCGTTCTCCACGGGGTGAAGAATCCGGGGGACCTCTTCTGGAAGGAGCGACTTTCCCGGCTGAACGCGCTCGAAGGAACCCGCGTCTTCCTGTCGAGCGATGCGGGGGGTCCGGGATGGGAGGGAGCGGTCGGACCGGTGACCGACCTGATCGGGAACATTCCGCTCACTCCCCGGACCACGGCCAAGATCTGCGGACCTGAGCCCATGATGCTGGCCACCGTGAAAAAACTTCTGGCCCAGGGCATTCCCGAAAGCGAGCTCTGGATCAGCCTCGAGCGGAACATGCAGTGCGCCGCAGGATTCTGCGGCCACTGCCAATTGGGAGAGATGTTCGTCTGCCGCAGTGGACCGGTCTTCCGGTATGCCAAAATCAAGAACCGTCTGGGAATCCAGGGGCTCTGACGATGACGCCATCCACCCTACCCGTCCAGAAGGACCCTTTTTCTTCCCGGAAACCCCGGGTAGCAGTCCTGAAGCTGGCTTCCTGCGACGGATGCCAATTGGCCTTTCTGGGTCTCGGGGAACGCCTGCTCGAGCTCGCCGCCGCGGTCGAGTTCGTCCATTTCGCCGAAATGGGCCCCCTCGGCCCTCTGACCGATCTCGACATCACCTTCATCGAGGGCAGTCTTTCGACCCGGGAGGACCTCGAAACGGTCCGCTCTGTCCGCAAGGAAAGCCGGTACCTGGTGACGATCGGGGCCTGCGCCACTTCCGGCGGGATCCAGGCGCTCCGCAACCTGACCTCCGGAGAGTCCCTCTCCGGGATCTATCCTTCCCCCGGGTTCATCGATTTTCTTGACCGTTCGACCCCAGTGGCATCGGAGATTCCGGTCGACCTCGAACTCTGGGGATGTCCTGTGACCGGGGAGCAGATCCTTGGAGCCCTCCGGTCGCTTCTCTTTGGGACAACTCCCCCGGTCGAGCATGACAAGGTCTGCCTCGAATGCAAGCGCCGCGCGATTGCCTGCGTGACGGTCACGATGGGGGTTCCCTGCCTGGGACCGGTCACCCTCACGGGATGCGGGGCCCTCTGTCCCTCATTCAACCGGGGGTGCTACGGATGCTTCGGTCCATCCGAAAATCCCGAAACGTCCTCCCTCGCCCGGAAGTTTGCCGGACTTGGGCTCCCTCCGGACGAGATCGCCCGGCGCTTTCTCTTCATCAACAGCAACGCCGGTCCTTTCCGGGAGGAAGGGGAACGATGGCGGGGAGATCACTCCCATGAACGATGATCGCCTTCTTCGCATTCCGGTCATGGCCCGGGTCGAGGGAAAGGGAGCGCTCGAGGTGACCGTGAGCCACGGGCGGATCGGGGCGCTCCGCCTCCGCATCTTCGAGCCTCCTCGCCTTTTCGAAAAAATCCTTGAAGGCCGCGATTTCCGGGAGGTTCCGGACATCGTGGCCCGGATCTGCGGAATCTGCCCGGCCGCCTATCAGCTGACGGCCGTCTCGGCCATCGAAGCGGGCTTCGGAATCCATCCCGGAGAGGAGATTTCCCGGTTCCGGAAAATCCTGGCCTGCGGAGAATGGATTTCGAGCCACAGCCTTCATGTCCATCTCCTGGCCGCACCGGACTTTCTGGGATACGGGGACGTCATGGAGTGGGCACGGCACGACCCTGAAAGCGTGCGGCGGGGGTTCGAGCTCCATGCCGTCGGCAACGACCTCATCGCCCTCCTGGGAGGGCGACCGGTCCATCCCGTCGGAGCCTGTGTCGGAGGATTCTTCCGCTTTCCACCGGCAGAAGAGCGGGAGGCCGTTGCATCCCGGGTCAGCGCCGCCCTTCCTCTGGCAAAGGAACTCGTGCGCTGGGCCGCGTCCCTCCCCTACCCAGAGAGCGACCGGACCTTCGTGTCGGTCTCCCTGCGAGCCCGCGATTCCTACCCCATGAACGAGGGATGGATCGTCTCGAGCCGGGGCCTCTCGCTCGACCCGGCTGACTACGAGGCGCACGTGGAGGAGTTCCAGGTTCCCCACTCGACCGCATTCCACAGTCTTCTCGACGGAGAGCCCTATCTCGTCGGCCCTCTGGCCCGACTGAACCTGAATGCGGACCGGCTCCCCCCGGAGATCCTCTCCCTGATCGCAGACTCGGGCATCCGATTTCCCAGCGCCAACATGAACCACAGCCTCCTGGCCCGGGCGCTCGAGATCCATTTTGCCCTCAGGGAGTCCCTTTCCCTTCTGGAGGGGCCTTCCCCCGTAGGTCCTTCGTATATTCCCGCTGATTCGAGGGAAGGGACCGGAATTGCCGCCACGGAAGCGCCCAGGGGCATCCTCTGGCACCGGTACGACCTGTCCGGGGACGGCCTTGTCCGAAAAGCCCGGATCATTCCTCCGACGAGCCAGAATCAGACCATGATGGAGGCCGACCTTCGTGAATCCCTTGAGACAGGCGGTCTCGACCGACCGGATGATGTCCTGCGGAGGGAGGCGGAGCGGATCGTCCGGAACTACGACCCCTGCATCTCCTGCGCCACTCACTTTCTGGACCTGACTGTCCGCCGGAACGATCGGTGACCTCCCGGATCCGCCTCTACGGGATCGGCTCTCCATTTCACGGAGACCAGTCGGGTCTTCGCCTGGTCGAGGAGATGATTCGGGACGGCTTTTCTCCCGACATCGACGGGAATGTCTTCGATTTTCAGGTTCTGGACCGACCGGGATGGGGTCTGCTGGATTGTCTTCGGGGACCGGACCCTGTAATCCTGGTCGATGCAATGGTCTCCGGAAGCCCCCCCGGAACGATCCGCAGGATCGCCCTGCCGGATCTCCCGCACTCCCTCTCCACGGTCTCCTCCCACTCGATCGGCGTTCTTCCCGTGCTTGCGCTGGGAAAGGTGCTGGGACAGCTTCCACCCTGTCTGTTCCTTTACGGCGTGGAGATCGCCCCTTTTTCTCCATCCGCCCCGAACATTCTCCGGACAACTCCCGACAAAGAAACCTCCCTCGCCCTGAGAAGGGCTATCTTGATGGATCTGCCACGCCTTCTGTCCTCCGGCTGTCCTCCGGGTCCACGGCCCTCCGAGAAACAGCAATCCTCTCATCGTGGAAAAATCGTGCGATCCCTGAAGCGTTCTTCCGATTTTGGAGCGAAGAAGCGGGAGCCATCCGACTGAGAGTCCTGTCCAAGAATGCATTTCCTGATATCTGCAATTGGACCAGTCCGAATTTCTCCTCGCCTGGCCGAAAGGATTCACAGCGTTAGGCTCTGTTGCCGAGCCATGTTGGCAAGAATCCCGATCAGGTGCATGTCTAGGTTCAGGTAAAGGAGCACTTTCTCTGGTAGAATTGATCGATAAAACCTTACCAGAAGGAACGTCTTCATGGAGAGCGAAAAGGCGGAAGAGACCGGAAAAAGAAACGATGGACAGTGGAAGAGAAGGCCAAAGTCGTTCGTCGGTATCTGAAAGATCCTGTCGGGTGGGCCGATCTGGCCGAAGAAACCGGAACGTCTCCAGGATTGATCCTTCAGTGGGCCTTCCGATCCGGGAAGAGGGCCGGAAATACCTTGGACTCCAAACCCTAAACATCCGGGGGACAATGATGGAATGCAATTCATTTTTTCGCTCCTTCGGACACGAAGAAGCCGAGGAGATCGAGAAAGGGGTTCGGGTCCAATCCTTGCTCCTGGGAAAACATCGGGCGAGACGGATGATCTTCGATCCGGGAACCCCGATTCCCAGCCATCGCCATCCGGAGGATGTCGTGACCATGATCCTTGAAGGCAGGATGGAGATGACGGTCGGGTGCGAAACCCGAACGATTGGCCCGGGAGAGGTCTTTCTGGTTCCTTCGAACTCAGACCATAGCGGTCGCGTCCTCGGTGACCGGGTGGTCGCTGTGTCGTTTTCCCGCAAATGACTTCTTGATTTTCATCGTGAACTGAAACGTCTTTCAGAAAAAGGAACGGGATGGCTTTTCGTCTGGAAGAGGTCGTTCCCTGGGGACGCTCCTTCGAGGAATACAGGAAGATGTTCGCCCTTTCGGACAAGGATCTCTCCGAACGGATTCTGGGATGCGCCGACGGACCGGCCAGTTTCAACTCCGGCCTGACAAAGCGGAAAGGAAAGATTGTTTCCGTCGATCCCCTGTACCGGTTTTCCAGGGAAGAGATCCGGGATCGCATCGACCAGGTTTTCGAAACCGTATTGGGCGAAACCCGGAAAAACGCCCATGAATTCGTATGGGAGACGATTCCTTCCGTCGAGGCTTTAGGTCAAACCCGTCGGAAGGCGATGGACGACTTTCTGGACGACTATTCCGAGGGACTGGACGAAGAAAGATACATCAATGCCTCGCTTCCGGAACTCCCCTTTCGGGAGAAGGAATTCGATCTGGCCCTCTGTTCCCATTATCTCTTCCTTTACAGCCCCCATCTCTCACTCGACTTTCATCTTCGGTCGATCCGGGAGTTGTGCCGGGTCGCCCGGGAGCTTCGCATCTTCCCGCTTCTCGAACTGGGAGCTGTTCCCTCCCGCCATTTGGAGGAGATCCAGAAAAAGCTTCGAGAGGAGGAACACACTGTGTCGATTGTTTCTGTAAGCTACGAATTCCAGAGAGGGGGGAACCGGATGATGAAGGTCAGAAACGATAGCGCCGTCTGCGAAGGATAGCCTGTCAGCTTCCCCCTGGTGTGGACCGCGGATCGGCCTCCTGCCGTTTCGGGAGTCGGTATGGAGCACTATCAAAAGAAAGCCTGAATTTCCTGAGGAAATCCAATCATTGACTAAACCAGCGAAACCAAAAAATACTGAAGTATTTTCAAGAACTATTTCCGTGGAAGTATCGACTGGCAGATGGCGAGTTGTTCTGATGACCGACTCGGATAATGTTCGAAAGGTCGAAAGGAAGGACGGTTGAGGCCAATGGATGATATAATTTAAAAAATAGGCATTCTTTTTCCGGTGCCCAAAACAGGCATAAAATGCCCAGACAGCCAATTTATGCTTGTTTTCACAACAAATGTGAGTACAACCATAAAATGGCCTCAAAAAAAGACATAATATGGCCGAAAAATCCCAGGAAAATTTTTCTGACGGAAAGCCTGGACAATAAACAACAAGCATAAAATGGCTAAAACTCAAAAATACAAGCATAAATTGTCCGCGGTCCCTTGAAAACCGCTAGAATCTCAGGTCTCCCCCACCCCCAAGATCCCTCTCCCAGAGCGGCATGATCGGATCAGAAACCTTACTTTGGCAGATGCGATTCTGGACCGCATCGTACATGGGGCCTACATTCTTGAAATGGAGGACAACTCCGTACGAACTTCACACCTACAAATCGATCTGCCCAAAAAGGGGATAGTGTAAGTAATACTTATGGTAGGCATCGATCTGATTCCGTTTCAGTAAGAATCCGATCTTCTTCATCTGGCTATCTGATAGAGGGGTATTTGAAGGCATACTACGATCAAGGGCCAACTTTTCCTTCACCGTGAGCGGAGGGACTGTGATAAGATCAGGTACGATCCCCGCCCACTCAGTGGAATTAACGAGGTCTTGAATTTTTTCAACCTTGTCGTCCGGGGCGATTATACCGCCAAGAGTGATCATTGGTGTGCCGTCCGAATAAGCAAGATCAAAAAGCTTGACGAAAGACTCGGCGCGGCCGCTGTCGACGATCACATTCTGAAAATGGTTGGCCAATATTTCGCCAAGCAGTTTTGGGTAATGCGGGCGTTGAAACCTTCGCCGGTCCAATGGTGTGGGAACCAAGTCACCAGCTATCCTGCGCAGGCTTGTTTCTTGATCTATCGCATGATCATTCTCATCTTTATTTGGCAATTCATCTGCCTTGGCATTTATAGTCACAATCACAATACTGTTTTGTGCACACTTAGGAACAAGCAACCCAATGTCGGAGAGCACAGGGCCTCCGATGCTCGTATCGTAGTCAAACCATACAACTGAAGGGGAATCCTCCAATTTTATGCTTGGGATCACCTTCGTTGTCTCGCCTTTTTCCACTTTTATGCATGATAGTGGACGATTGTATTCTGCTCGGACATACCCAATTTCGTCTTTCTCTATCGAAATCATCGACCTTATGCCCAAGACTTTATGGGCCATCAGAAAATCGACAAACCAAATAGACCCTAGCCCCAGATACTGATGGGTTGCGAGATCGACAATCCGCGACAACTTCACCAAATCCGAGAAAACAATACTT